>NZ_JBIVLH010000034.1:0-82627 GCF_044751185.1 Streptomyces sp. NPDC088733 | reverse complement strand
GCTGGTGGTGTGACGGTGATGTCGACGCCGGGCACGTTTGTGGAGTTCAGCCGTCAGCGCGGCTTGGCGGAGGACGGTCGGGTCAAGGCGTTCGCGGCGGCTGCGGATGGCACGGGGTGGGGTGAGGGTGTTGGTCTGCTGCTGGTCGAGCGGCTGTCCGACGCCCGGCGCAACGGCCACCCGGTGTTGGCGTTGGTGCGGGGTTCGGCGATCAACCAGGACGGCGCGAGCAATGGTCTGACGGCGCCGAACGGCCCGTCGCAGCAGCGGGTGATTCGCCAGGCCCTCGCGAGTGCCGGCCTGTCGGCGACCGATGTGGACGCGGTCGAGGCGCACGGCACCGGCACGCGTCTGGGTGACCCGATCGAGGCCCAGGCGCTGCTGGCCACCTACGGCCAGAGCAGGCCCGAGGACCGGCCGCTGCTGCTCGGCTCGATCAAGTCGAACATCGGGCACACGCAGGCCGCGGCCGGTGTTGCGGGTGTGATGAAGATGGTGCTGGCGATGCAGCACGGAGTGCTGCCGCAGACCCTCCACGTTGACGAGCCGACCCCGCACGTGGACTGGACGGCCGGTGACATCGCGCTGCTCACCGAGCAGCAGGCGTGGCCGGAGACAGGCCGTCCGCGTCGGGCCGGTATCTCGTCGTTCGGGTTCAGCGGCACCAACGCCCACACCGTCATCGAACAGGCACCGCTGAACGACGACGTGGAGCAGGTCGCTCCGCAGGACGAGGAGAAGCGGTACCTCCCCCTTGCGCTCTCGGCGAAGAGTGACGGTGCCCTGCGTGAGCAGGCCGGGAATCTTCGTGCGCGGTTGGTCGCGGCTCCCGAGGTGCGGCTGTCCGACGTGGGGCGGACGCTGACGACGGGCCGTTCGGCTCTCGAACGGCGTGTGGTGGTGACGGCGCAGGGCCGTGACGATGTGCTGGCCGCGCTTGAGGCGCTGGCCGAGGGAACCCCCGTGCCCGGCACCGTGACCGGATCCCCGCTCGCGGGCAAACTCGCCTTCCTGTTCACGGGCCAGGGCAGCCAGCGCCTGGAGATGGGCCGGGAGCTCTACGGCATCTACCCGGCATTCGCCGAAGCCCTGGATGCGGTCAGCGCTCACCTCGACACCCAGCTCGAACGTCCCCTGCAGACGGTTCTGTTCGGGGATGACGCGGAGGCGCTGGACCGGACGGAGTTCACCCAGCCGGCGCTGTTCGCCGTCGAGGTGGCACTGTTCCGGCTGGTCGAGTCGTGGGGCGTGAAGCCCGACTTCCTGTCCGGCCACTCCATCGGTGAGATCGCCGCTGCCCATGTGGCCGGGGTGCTGTCTCTCGAGGACGCCTGCACGCTGGTGGCGGCGCGGGGTCGGTTGATGCAGGCGCTGCCCGGCGGCGGCGTGATGATCGCGGTGCAGGCGTCGGAGGACGAGGTCCTGCCGCTGCTCACCGACCGGGTGAGCATCGCCGCCGTCAACGGTCCGCAGGCGGTGGTGATCGCGGGTGATGAAGACGCCGCCACGGCGATCGTGGAGTCCTTCGGTGACCGGAAGTCGAAGCGACTGACGGTCAGTCACGCCTTCCACTCCCCGCACATGGACGGCATGCTCGACGCCTTCCGCGAGGTGGTGTCCGGGCTGTCCTTCGAGGCGCCGCGCATCCCCGTGGTCTCCAACCTGACCGGCGCCGTCGTCACCGACGAGCTGACGTCGGCGGACTTCTGGGCGCGGCACGTCCGCGAGGCTGTCCGCTTCCTGGACGGCGTCCGGGCCCTGGAGGCCGCCGGCGTCACGACCTACCTGGAGCTCGGCCCGGACGGCGTCCTGTCCGCGATGGCGCAGGAGTGCCTGACGGGCGAGGCGGCGACCTTCGCCCCGGTGCTGCGCAAGGGCCGCCCCGAGGGGGAGACCGCTGTCACGGCGCTCGCGCAGGCGTACGTCCGAGGCGTGGAAGTGGACTGGACCGGATTCTTCACCGGGACCGGCGGACGGCTTGTCGATCTGCCGACATACGCCTTCCAGCGGAAGCGGTACTGGCCGGACGCGGCACTGACCGGCAACGTTCCCGCCGGCGGGACCGTGGACACCATCGATGCCCGGTTCTGGGACGCCGTCGAGCGCGAGGATCTGACCTCGCTGCTGGCGGAGTTGGATGTCGCCGGCGATGCCTCGCTGGTCGAGGCGCTTCCGGCGTTGTCGGCGTGGCGTCGTCAGGGCCGGGAGCGGTCGGAGGTGGACGGCTGGCGCTACCGGGTGGTGTGGAAGCCGCTGGCCGAGGCCTCTGCTGCGCGCCAGTCCGGGGCGTGGCTGGTGGTCGTGCCGACCGGGGGCGCGGACGACGAAGCGGTCGTGGGCGCGCTGGCGGGGCGTGGCGCCGAGGTTCACCGGGTCGAGGTCGAGCCGGGCACGGACCGCGGCACGCTGGCGGGTCTGGTCGCCGGTGAGTACGCCGGTGTGGTCTCGCTGCTGGGACTCGTCGACACGGTGAGCCTGATCCAGGCGCTGGGCGATGCCGGGGTGCACGCCAGGTTGTGGTGCCTGACCCGTGGAGCCGTTTCCGTCGGCCGGTCGGACAGGTTGACCTCGCCGGAGCGGGCTCAGCTGTGGGGACTGGGCCGGGTCGCCGCCCTGGAGGTACCGGAGCGCTGGGGCGGTCTGATCGACCTGCCCGAGGTACTGGACGAACGCGCGCTGTCGCGCGTGGTCGGTGTCCTGGCCGGCTCCGGCGAGGACCAGGTGGCCGTTCGCTCCTCCGGAGTGTTCGGGCGACGGCTGGTCCGCGCGGCACTGCCGGAGGGCACGGCGTCGTGGTCGCCGTCGGGCACGGTGCTGGTGACCGGTGGCACGGGGGCGCTCGGACGTCATATCGCGCGGTGGCTGGCGGGTGCGGGCGCGGAGCGGCTGGTGCTGACCAGCCGGCGCGGCATGGAGGCGCCCGGTGCCGCGGAACTCGTTGCCGAGCTGGGCGTCGACGTCTCCGTCGTCGCCTGTGACGCCTCCGACCGCGAAGCGCTGCGCGGCGTGCTCGCCGAGCACGCAGGCTCGCTGACCGCGGTCGTCCACACCGCCGGCGTCCTGGACGACGGCGTCCTCGACTCGCTCACCCCGGACCGTGTCGACACCGTCCTGCGGGCCAAGGCCACGTCGGCGCGCAACCTGCACGAGCTGACGACCGAACTCGGCATCACCCTCGACGCCTTCGTCCTCTTCTCCTCGACGAGCGGCACGATCGGTGCCGCCGGCCAGGGCAACTACGCGGCCGCGAACGCCTACCTCGACGCCCTCGCCGAGCAGCGCCGCGCCGACGGCCTGGCCGCGACATCAATCGCCTGGGGTCCCTGGGCCCAGGGCGGCATGGCCGCCGACGAGGCGATGGCCGCCCGCATGCACCGCGGCGGCATACCGCCGATGGACGCGGCGCTTGCCGTCTCGGCCCTGCGGCGCGCGCTGGAGGCGGGGGACGCCGCCGTCGCCATCGCGGACATCGACTGGGGGCGCTTCGCCCCCGGGTTCACCTCCGTCCGTGACAGCAAGCTCCTCGCCGAACTGCCCGAGGCCCAGCGGGCCCTCGCTCCGCGTGCGGGCGAGGCCGGCGACGGCCGGGGCGACGGGGACGCGGCACACGGTTCCGACTCGCTCGCGGAACGGCTCGGGAAGCTGAACGAGCCGGAGCGGGAGCGGGCGCTGCTCGACCTCGTGCGCGGGGAGGTGGCGGCGGTCCTCGGTCACGCCGGAACGGAGACCGTCGGCGCGGAGCGGGCGTTCAAGGAACTCGGCTTCGACTCGCTGACCGCCGTCGAGCTGCGCAACCACCTGGCTGCGGCGACCGGGATGCGGCTGCCGGCGACCCTGGTCTACGACTACCCGACGTCGGCGGCCCTCGCCGACTACCTGCGAGGGGAGTTGTTCGGCACGCAGCCCGCGGTGCCGGGCCCCGTCGTCGCCGCCGTACCGGTGGACGACGATCCCATCGCGATCGTCGCGATGAGCTGCCGCTTCCCGGGCGACGTACGGACCCCGGAGGACCTCTGGCACCTGCTGGCGACCGGAACGGACGCGGTCGGGGAGTTCCCGGCGGACCGCGGCTGGGACGCGGAGGCGCTGTTCGGCTCGCAGACGGCCGGCGAGGAGGTGCCGCCGTACGCCCAGGAGGGCGGATTCCTCTACGACGTGGCGGACTTCGATCCCGGCTTCTTCGGGATCTCCCCGCGCGAGGCCGTCGCCATGGACCCGCAGCAGCGGCTGCTGCTGGAGACGTCGTGGGAGGCGTTCGAGCGGGCCGGTATCGACCCGGCCTCGCTGCGCGGCAGCCAGGCGGGCGTCTTCGTCGGCACGAACGGCCAGGACTACCTCTCCCTCGTGCTCAACTCCGCCGATCGTGACGGGGGTTTCCTCGGCACCGGCAACTCCGCGAGCGTGGTGTCGGGCCGTATTTCGTACGTCTTCGGCCTGGAGGGGCCGGCCGTGACGGTCGACACGGCGTGCTCCGCGTCCCTGGTGGCGCTGCACCTCGCGGCGCAGGCGCTGCGCAACGGCGAGTGCTCGCTCGCCCTGGCCGGTGGCGTGACAGTCATGTCGACGCCCGGCGCCTTCGTGGAGTTCAGCCGCCAGCGCGGCCTGGCGGCGGACGGCCGGGTCAAGGCCTTCGCCGCTGCCGCCGACGGCACGGGCTGGGCCGAGGGCGTCGGCATGCTGCTGGTCGAGCGCCTGTCCGACGCGCGGCGGAACGGCCACCCGGTGCTCGCCCTCGTCCGGGGCTCGGCGGTCAACCAGGACGGCGCCAGCAACGGCCTGACGGCGCCGAACGGCCCGTCGCAGCAGCGCGTGATCAGGCAGGCACTGGCGAGCGCGGGTCTTGCGGCCACCGATGTGGACGTCGTCGAGGCGCACGGCACCGGCACCCGTCTGGGTGACCCGATCGAGGCCCAGGCCCTGCTGGCCACCTATGGGCAGGGCCGCTCGCCGGAGCAGCCGCTGCTGCTCGGCTCGATCAAGTCCAACATGGGCCACACGCAGGCCGCGGCCGGTGTCGCCGGTGTGATGAAGATGGTGCTGGCGATGCAGCACGGCGTGCTGCCGCAGACGCTGCACGTGGACGCGCCGACCCCGCATGTCGACTGGTCGGCCGGCGAGATCGCCCTGCTGACCGAGCAGCGGGAGTGGCCGGACACCGGTCGCCCCCGTCGCGCCGGCATCTCGTCCTTCGGGGTGAGCGGCACCAACGCGCACACCATCGTGGAACAGGCCCCGCCCGCCCCGCAGGTCGCTGACGCGGAGCCCGATCGGACGGACGTGGAGGGCGCCGCGACGCCCTCGGTGTGGGTGCTGTCCGGCAGGACCGAGGCCGCCCTGCGCGACCAGGCGGAACGCCTGCGCGACCATCTCGCCGCCCACGGGGAGCCGCGTCCGCTCGACGTCGCCTTCGCGCTGGCGACCGGGCGGGCGGCGCTGGACCACCGCGCCGCGATCGTCGCCGATCACCGCGAGGCGTTCGCCGACGGACTCGCCGCCGTGGCGGCGGGGGACTCCGCCGCACAGGTGGTCCGGGGCGTGGCGGACACGGAACAACGGGTCGCGTTCCTGTTCACGGGGCAGGGCAGCCAGCGTCTCGGGATGGGCCGCGAGCTGTACGACACGTACCCCGTGTTCGCCGAGGCACTGGACGCGGTGTGTGCGCACCTGGACCGTCATCTCGAAGTGCCGCTCAAGGACGTGCTGTTCGGGGACGACGCCGATGTCGTGAACCGCACGGAGTTCGCGCAGCCGGCGCTCTTCGCGGTAGAGGTGGCGCTGTTCCGCCTCGTCGAGTCGTGGGGTGTGCGACCGGACTACCTCTCCGGTCACTCCATCGGTGAGGTCGCTGCCGCGCATGTGGCGGGGGTGTTGTCGCTGGGCGATGCGTGCGCGCTGGTCGCGGCTCGTGGGCGGTTGATGCAGGCGCTGCCGGGCGGCGGGGTGATGATCGCGCTGGAGGCGTCGGAGGACGAGGTTCTGCCGCTGCTGGGTGAGCGGGTGAGTATCGCGGCGGTCAACGGTCCGCGGTCGGTGGTTGTCGCGGGTGACGAGGATGCCGCGGTCGGCATTGCGGCGTCGTTCGAGGGGCGGAAGTCCAAGCGGCTGACGGTCAGTCATGCCTTCCACTCGCCGCACATGGACGGGATGCTGGCGGACTTCCGGAAGGTCGCCGAGGGGCTGTCCTACGCCACGCCCCGCATCCCGTTGGTTTCGAACCTGACCGGCTCCCTGGTCACGGACGAGGTGACGTCGCCGGACTTCTGGGTGCGGCACGTGCGTGAGGCGGTTCGCTTCCTGGACGGCGTCCGCGCGCTGGAGGCCGCAGGCGTCACCACGTACGTCGAACTCGGCCCGGACGGCGTGCTCTCGGCCATGGCCCAGGACTGTGTGACCGGGGAAGGCGCCGCCTTCGTTCCCGTCCTGCGCAAGGGCCGCCCCGAGGCCGAGACGGCCGTGACCGCCCTCGCCCAGGCCCACACCCGAGGCATCGGAGTCGACTGGGCGCGGTTCTTCGCCGGGACCGGCGCCCGCCGCCACGTCGACCTGCCCACCTACGCCTTCCAGCGCGAGCGCTACTGGGCGGAGTACCTGCCCGAGTACGAGGACGTGGCGTCGGTCGGCATCGGCACCGCCGGACACCCGCTGCTCGGGGCCGCGGTCGAGCTGCCGGGCTCGGACGGCTTCGTCTTCACCGGGCGCCTGTCCACCCGGACGCACCCCTGGCTCGCCGACCACGTCGTTGCCGACACGGTCGTCCTTCCGGGCGCGGCCTTCGTCGAACTGGCCCTGCGCGCCGGTGAGGAAGCCGGGTGCGGCGGCCTGGACGAGCTGACGGTCGAAGCGCCGCTCGTGCTCCCCGAGAAGGGTGCGGTGCAACTCCGCGTCACCGTGGGCGGGCCCGACGAACAGGGGCTCCGCCCCGTGCAGGTGCACAGCAGGCCCGACGCAGTGGTGGGCCCGGACGGACTCGCGGAAGGGGAGTGGACCCGGCACGCCGACGGTCTGCTCTCCGCCGACAGCGTGGACCAGTTGGCTGCCGACGTCGCGAACGACGAGACGGCGGGGCAGTGGCCGCCCGCCGGTGCCGAGTCGGTCGCCCTGGACGCGGTCCGCGACCGGCTGGTGGCCGCCGAGCTCTACCACGGCCCCGCCTTCCGCACGCTGACCCAGGTGTGGGTGCGCGGCGAGGAGGTCTTCGCCGAGGCCGGGCTGCCGCAGGAGCAGCAGGCGGCGGCCGGGCGGTACGCGCTGCACCCGGCGCTGCTCGACGCCGCCTCGCAGGCGCTGGCCGCCGGCCCCGCCGGCACGGGCCGGACGGCCGTCGCCTGGCGCGGTCTGCGCCTGCATGCCGTGGGCGCGGCCGCCGTGCGGCTCCACGTCGCGCCGGCCGGTGAGGACACCGTCTCCGTCGTCGTGGCCGACAGCACAGGCGGGCGGATCGCCTCCGTCGAGGCGCTGGTGACCGGGCAGCCCGACACCACCCGCTTCGCACCGGCACCCGCGGGGGCCCGCGAGTCGCTGTTCCGGCTCGACTGGACCCCCGTGCGGACGGCCGGAGCCCGAGCAGCCGCTGCCGCCCCCTTCGCGGTCGTCGGGGACTCCGCAGGCGCGCTGGAGCAGGCGGGCGTCGGCAGGGAGACGTACGCCGACCTCGCGGCGCTCGACGCGGCCGTCGCGGCGGGCGGGACGATGCCGGGCACGGTGCTCGTGCCGTTGACCGGGACGCTGACCGGGACGACCGGCGCGCGGGCCGGCATCGACACGGCCGACGGAGTCGCACGCCTCGCGGGCGAGGTGCGCGACACGGCGCACCAGGCCCTGGCCCTGGTGCAGGACTGGCTGGGCAACGGCAGGTTCGCCGGGGCGCGGCTCGTCGTCGTGACCCGCGGCGCGGTGGCCGTAGGCGCCGAAGAGGCCGAGGATCTGGCACAGGCGCCGGTGTGGGGCCTGGTGCGTACGGCGCAGACGGAGAACCCGGAGCGCTTCGTGCTCGTCGACGTCGACGGGACCGACGCCTCCTGCCGTGTGCTGCCGGACGCCATCGCCTCCACGGAGCCCGAACTCGCCGTACGCGGCGGGGCGGTGTTCGCGTCCCGCCTGGTCAGGACCGAGGTGACGGAGACCGGCGCTCGCTCCTTCGACCCCGAGGGCACCGTCCTGATCACCGGCGCCGGGGGCGGCCTGGCCGGGCTCGTCGCCCGGCATGTCGTGGAGGCGCACGGGGTGCGGCGGCTGCTGCTGGTGAGCCGGCGCGGCGCCGGGGCGGAGCACGCGGCGGAACTCACCGCGCAACTGCGGGCGTCGGGTGCGGAGGTGACGTGGGCGGCGTGCGACGTGGCCGACCGTGACGCGCTCGCCACCGTGCTCGCGGGGGTTCCCGCCGAGCATCCGCTCACCGCGGTTGTGCACACCGCGGGCGTCCTGGACGACGGGATCGTGGACCTGCTCATCCCGGAGCGGATGGACCGGGTGCTGCGGCCCAAGGCCGAGGCGGCCCTCCACCTGCACGAGCTGACCCGGGACCTCGACCTGTCGGCGTTCGTCCTCTTCTCCGCCGCGGCGGGCACGCTCGGCGGCGCCGGGCAGGCCAACTACGCCGCCGCGAACGTCTTCCTCGACGCGCTCGCGCGGCGCCGCAGCCGCGACGGACTCCCCGCGCTGTCCCTGGCCTGGGGCATGTGGGCCGAGGAGCGCGGCATGGCGGGCCGGCTGACCGAGGCGGAGCGGGGCAGGGTCGCCCGCGGCGGCATCGTGCCGCTGTCGGCGGAGGAGGGCCTGGCGCTCCTCGACGCGGCACTCTCCGCAGGGGAGCCCGTGCTCGTACCGGTCGGGATCGACCTGCCGACGCTGCGGGCGAGGGCCGCGGACGGCGCGCTCCTGCCGATGTTCCGGGGCCTGGTGCGCACCACCGCGCGCAGGACGGTGCAGGGCAGCACGGGGAACGCGGCGGCCACGGCCGCGGACGGGACCGCGGACGAGCGCACGCTGACCGAGCGCCTCACCGGGCTCCCGGCGGCGGAGCGGGAGCGGACCGTCCTGGACCTGGTGCGCGGCCAGGTGGCCGCCGTACTCGGGTACCGGTCGGCCGAAGTCGTCGGCGACGGGCAGGCGTTCAAGGAGCTCGGCTTCGACTCGCTGACGGCGGTGGAGCTGCGCAACCGCCTGAGCGCCGCGAGCGGCCTGCGGCTGCCGGCCACCTTGGTCTACGACTACCCCAACCCCGCCGCACTGGCAGAGCACCTGCTGGACGAGATGGCCCCCGAGCCGGCCGAGCGCGGGCTCTCGGTCCTGGAGGAGATCGGCCGGCTGGAGAGCACCTTCTCCGCGCTGACCCCCGAGGAACTGTCCGAGGCGGCGGCGGACGACGCCGCGCACGCGCGCGTGGCGGTGCGCCTGCAAGCGCTGCTGGCGCAGTGGAACGAGGCCCGCGGGACGGCCGGCGAGTCCGGGGCCGACGAGATCGAAGAGGCCAGCGACGACGAGCTGTTCGCGCTCATCGACAAGAAGTTCGGCAAGGCCTGACCCGACACGTCGCGGACGCACCGCCGCCTCCCGGCGGTGCGTCCGCCCCGACCCCCGAACCTCCGACCCCCGAACCGAGACATCCCGAGCACGTGCGAGAAGACTCCACGGTCTCGACCACGCGAATAGGTGAAGCGCCAGTGGCGAACGAAGCGAAGCTCCGCGAGTACCTCAAGAAGGTCACGACCGATCTCGACGAGGCGTACGGACGCCTGCGGGACATCGAGAGCCAGGCTCACGAGCCCATCGCCGTCACGGCGATGAGCTGCCGCTTCCCGGGCGGCGTACGTTCCCCCGAGGACCTGTGGGACCTGCTCGCCGCCGGCGGCGACGCGCTCACCGCGTTCCCCGCGGACCGGGGCTGGGAGCTCGACGGGCTGTTCTCCGACGACCCCGACGAACCCGGCACGTCGATCACCCGCGAGGGCGGATTCCTCACCGACGCCCCGGTCTTCGACGCCGGGTTCTTCGGGATCTCGCCGCGAGAGGCGCTGGCGATGGACCCGCAGCAGCGGCTGCTGCTGGAGACGGCGTGGGAGGCGTTCGAGCGGGCGGGCATCGACCCGGGCACCCTGCGCGGCAGCCAGGCCGGCGTGTACGTCGGGGTCAACGGATCCGACTACCTGACCCCGCTGCTGGAGGCCGCCCAGGACTACGCCGGTCACCTGGGCACCGGAAACGCCGCCAGTGTGATGTCCGGCCGCATCTCGTACACCCTCGGCCTCGAAGGCCCCGCGGTGACGGTCGACACCGCGTGCTCCGCCTCGCTGGTGGCGCTGCACCTGGCGGTGCAGGCGCTGCGGGCGGGGGAGTGCTCGCTGGCGCTGGCCGGCGGCGTCCACGTGATGTCGACGCCGGGCCTGTTCATCGAGTTCTCGCGGCAGCGCGGCCTCGCTCCGGACGGACGCTGCAAGGCGTTCTCGTCCGCTGCCGACGGCTTCGGACCGGCGGAGGGCGTGGGGCTCCTCCTGCTGGAGCGGCTGTCGGACGCGCGGCGCAACGGCCGCCCGGTGCTGGCGGTGGTGCGGGGTTCGGCGATCAACCAGGACGGCGCGAGCAACGGCCTGACGGCGCCCAACGGTCCCTCGCAGCAGCGGGTGATCCGTGCCGCCCTGGCCAACGCGCGCCTTTCGGCAGGCGACGTGGACGTGGTGGAGGCGCACGGCACGGGCACGGCGCTGGGCGACCCGATCGAGGCCCAGGCGCTGCTGGCCACGTACGGCCAGGACCGGCCGGCGGAGCGGCCCTTGCTCCTGGGCTCCGTGAAGTCGAACATCGGTCACACGCAGGCCGCGGCCGGTGTGGCGGGCGTGATGAAGATGGTGTTGGCGATGCGGCATGGTGTGGTGCCGAAGTCGCTGCACGTGGATGAGCCGTCTCCGCATGTGGATTGGGCGTCGGGTGCGGTGTCGTTGGCTTCGGATGCGGTGGTGTGGCCGGAGTCGGGGCGTGCGCGGCGGGCGGGTGTGTCGTCGTTCGGTTTCAGTGGGACGAACGCCCACGTGATCGTGGAGCAGGCGCCGGAGCCCGAGGCTGAGTCTGAGGCGCCGTCGTCGGCCGTTGGTCCTGCGGTGGTGCCGTGGGTGCTGTCGGGCAAGAGTGCGGTGGCGTTGCGGGGTCAGGCGGAGCGGTTGTCGGGCTGGCTTGCGGGTGAGGCGGGTTCGGCGGCGTCGGTGGTTGAGGTGGGGTGGTCGTTGGCGTCGTCGCGGGCGGCGTTGGAGCACCGCGCGGTGGTGCTGGGCGATCACGTGACCGGGTTGTCGGCGGTGGCGCAGGGTGTGCCGGCGGCGGGTGTGGTGACCGGGCGTGTCGTCGGTGGCAAGACGGTGTTCGTCTTCCCGGGCCAGGGCTCGCAATGGGTCGGCATGGCCGAGGAACTGCTCGATTCGTCGCCGGTGTTCGCTGCCCGGATAGGGGAGTGCGCGCGAGCCCTGGAGCCGTTGACCGGCTGGTCGCTGGTCGATGTGCTGCGCGGTGTCGAGGGCGCTCCGTCGCTGGAGCGCGTGGACGTGGTCCAGCCTGCGCTGTTCGCGGTGATGGTGTCGCTGGCGGAGGTCTGGAAGGCGGCCGGGGTGCGTCCGGCGGCGGTGATCGGGCATTCGCAGGGCGAGATCGCGGCGGCCTGTGTCGCCGGGATCCTCTCGTTGGAGGACGCGGCCCGCGTCGTGGCTCTGCGCAGTCAGGCGATCGGCCGGGTGCTGGCGGGTCTGGGCGGGATGGTGTCGGTGGCACTGCCCGCCGCGCAGGTGCGGGAGCGGATCGCGGCGTGGGGCGAGGAGCGGATCTCGGTTGCTGCGGTGAACGGCCCGTCCTCCGTGGTGGTGTCCGGTGAAGTGCAGGCGCTGGAGGAGTTGCTGGCCTCGTGTGAGGCGGATGGCGTTCGGGCGCGGCGGATCGCGGTGGACTACGCGTCGCACTCCGCTCAGGTCGACCTCCTCGAAGAAGAACTCGGGAAGCTTCTTGCGCCGATCACCCCGGGTGAGGCGCAGGTGCCGTTCCTGTCGACGGTGACCGGCGAGTGGATGACCGGGCCCGAGCTGGACGGCGGTTACTGGTTCCGCAATCTGCGTCAGACCGTTGAGCTGGAGCAGGCCGTTCGGACGCTGCTGGAGCAGGGCTTCGGTGTGTTCGTGGAGTCCAGCCCGCACCCCGTTCTCACCGTCGGGTTGCAGGAGACCGTCGAGGACGCCGGTCGTGACGCCGCCGTTCTGGGTTCGCTGCGTCGCAACGAAGGCGGGCTGGAGCGGTTCTGGCTCTCCCTCGGTGAGGCTTACGTCCACGGCGCGTCCGTGGACTGGCAGGCGGTGTTCGCCGGGACCGGCACACAGCGTGTCGACCTCCCCACCTACGCCTTCCAGCCGCAGCGGTTCTGGCCCGAGATCACCGCGGGCCCCGACGCCGACATGCCGGTGGAGAACGCGATCGACGCCCGTTTCTGGGAGGCCGTCGAACGTGAGGACCTCGAAGCCCTCGCGGGCACCCTCGCTCTCGACACCCCGGAAGCGATCGGTTCGTTGGGCGATGTCCTGCCCGGTCTGTCCTCGTGGCGTCGGCAGAGCCGTGAGCAGTCCACCGTCGACGGCTGGCGCTACCGCGTCACGTGGAAGCCCCTGCCCGAGCCCGCCTCGGCCCACCTCACCGGCACCTGGCTGCTCGCCGTCCCCGACACGCTCACCGGCACGGACGAGGAGTGGGCGGCCGCCGTCGAAAGCATGCTCACCGAGCGCGGGGCGCAGGTGCGCACGGTGCGCGTCGAGCACGGCACGGCCGACCGCGAGCAGCTGACGGCGACCGTGAAGGCCGCACTCGACGGCACCGCGCCCAGTGGCGTCCTGTCCCTCCTCGCTCTCGGCGGCGAAGGCGCGTTCGCGGGTGAACTCGCGTTCGTCCAGGCGCTTGGTGACGCCGAGGTGACCGTGCCCCTGTGGTGCGTGACGCGCGGCGCCGTCGCCGCCGGCCGCGCCGAGCAGGTGACCGATCCCGCGCAGGCACTGATCTGGGGTCTCGGGCGGGTCGCCTCGATGGAGCAGGGCGGCCGCTGGGGCGGCCTTGTCGACCTGCCCGGTACGGACACCGCGGACGACCGTACGCTGACGCGCCTGGCGGCTGTCCTCGGCGGCGACGGCGCGGAGGACCAGGTCGCGCTGAGGGCTTCCGGGATCCTCGGTCGCCGTCTGGTGCGCGCGCGGCTGGCGGAGACCAGCACGGTCCGTGAGTGGCGTCCGCAGGGCACGGTGCTGGTGACCGGCGGTACGGGCGCGCTCGGCGCGCATGTCGCCCGCTGGCTTGCGGCGAACGGCGCCGAGCACCTCGTGCTCACGAGCCGCCGGGGCGTCGACGCCCCCGGTGCCGCCGAGCTGCGTGACGAACTGACCGCGCTCGGCGCCGAAGTGACCGTTGCTGCCTGCGACGTCGCCGACCGGGATGCCCTCGCCGCGCTCCTCGGTGCCGTACCCGCCGATCGTCCCCTGACCGCCGTTGTCCACGCGGCCGCGGCGGTGGACGACGGCGTGATCGAGGCCCTGACCCCCGACCAGGTGGAGGCGGTGCTGCGCGTCAAGGTCGACGCGACCCTGCAACTGCACGAACTGACCCGCGACCTCGACCTGTCCGCCTTCGTGCTCTTCTCCTCCTTCGCCGCCACCTTCGGCGCGCCCGGACAGGGCAACCAGGCGCCGGGCAACGCCTTCCTGGACGCCTTCGCCGAGCACCGCCGGGCGGCCGGCCTGCCGGCCACGTCCGTGGCGTGGGGCCCCTGGGGCAGCGGCGAGGGCGACGGCAGCGCGGTGGGCGACCGCATGCGCCGCCACGGCATCCTGACGATGGCGCCGGAGCGCACGCTGTCCGCCCTCCAGCACGCGCTGGACCGGGACGAGACGACGCTGACCGTCGCCGACATGGACTGGAAGCGCTTCACCCTCGCCTTCACCGCGGACCGTGACCGGCAGCTGCTCGGGGAACTCCCCGAGGCCCGGCGGGTGATCGAGTCCGCCGAGCGCGAGTCCGCCGACGACCTGGCCGGGGGCGTGCCGCTGACCCGGCAGCTCGCCGGTCTCCCGGAGGCCGAGCAGGAGCGCCTGCTGCTCGACCTCGTCCGGACCGCCGTGGCCGCCGTTCTCGGGCACGCGGACCTGTCGGCCGTGGAGGCGAACCGGGCGTTCAAGGAGCTCGGCTTCGACTCGCTCACCTCGGTCGAACTCCGCAACCGCCTCGGGGCCGTGAGCGGGCTCAAGCTGCCCGCCAGCCTGGTCTTCGACCACCCCACCCCGGCCGCCGTCGCCGGTTTCCTGCGCGCCGGGATCGTCCCCGACGCCGCGGCGGGCGGCGCTCCGCTGCTGGAGGAACTGGACAAGCTGGAGGCCGTGCTGCAGCGGGGGACCGGCGACAACGTCGTCCGGGCCCGGGTGACGATGCGGCTCCAGTCGCTGCTGGCCAAGTGGAACGAGAGCGACGAGCCCGAGCCGGCCGCCGCGGCGTTGCCCGCGGGCACGGAGGGCGGCGGCGCGGACCCTGCCGGCACCGCGCTGGACGACGTGGCGCAGCTCCAGGACGCCAGCGACGAGGAGCTGTTCGCGTTCATCAACAAGGGCCTCGGCCGGGCCTGAACCGCGGACCGGGTATTCGGCCGCCGCCCGGCGGCCGAATACCCGAATCCCGGGCCGCCGGTCCCGCCCGGTCCCGCGAATTACCGAACAGATCGCGGGGCATTATTGACGGGGAAGTCTTCGCCGGTCACCATGGTCGACACCCCTTGAATTGCGGCACCGCAGCCATGTCCCGTGCAACCTGCGATCCAGGGGTCCGTAGGGGGCCGTTAGGGGTTGTCCGCCGAATCGTGAGCTGAATATTCTGACCGCTGGCCAGCCGATTTGATCACCAAAGCGGCTGCTGCGTACCAGATGCGATTCCCGGATTTCCGATAATTTTCTGACGGCGCCTGCTGCAAAATAGGTGGTTGCGTTAAATGGCGAATGAAGAGACGCTGCGGGACTACCTGAAGCTGGTGACGGCGGATCTGCATCAGACGCGTCAGCGGCTGCGGGACGCCGAGGCGAAGAGCCAGGAGCCGATCGCCATTGTGGGCATGGCGTGCCGCTACCCCGGCGGCGCGACGTCGCCCGAGGACCTGTGGCGGATCGCCGCCGAGGGCGTCGACGCGATCTCCGGGTTCCCCGCGGACCGCGGCTGGGACCTGGAGGCGGTGTTCCACCCGGACCCCGACCACCTGGGCACCAGCTACGCCGACCAGGGCGGCTTCGTCTCCGACATTGCCCGCTTCGACCCGTCGCTCTTCGGGATCTCGCCGCGTGAGGCGCTGGCGATGGACCCCCAGCAGCGGCTGCTGCTGGAGACGTCGTGGGAGGCGTTCGAGCGGGCCGGCATCGACCCGACGTCGATGCGCGGCAAGCAGGTCGGCGTGTTCGTCGGCACCAGCAACCACGACTACCTGGCGGCGCTGCTCAGTTCGTCCGAGAACATCGAGGGCTACATCGGCATCGGCAACGCGGCGAGCGTCGCGTCCGGCCGGCTCTCTTACACCTTCGGCCTGGAGGGGCCGGCGCTGACGGTCGACACCGCCTGCTCGTCCTCGCTGGTCGCCCTGCACCTGGCCGTCCAGGCGCTGCGCAACGGCGAGTGCACGCTCGCGCTCGCGGGCGGCGCCACGCTCATGTCCGCCCCCGGCACCTTCGTCGACTACAGCAAGCAGCGGGGCCTCGCCGACGACGGCCGCTGCAAGGCGTTCTCCCCGGAGGCCGACGGCTTCAGCCTCTCCGAAGGCGTCGGCGTGCTCCTGGTGGAGCGGCTGTCCGACGCCCGCCGCAAGGGGCACCCCGTCCTCGCCGTGGTCCGCGGCTCGGCCGTGAACCAGGACGGCGCCAGCAACGGCCTCACCGCTCCCAACGGCCCGTCCCAGCAGCGTGTCATCCTTCAGGCGCTCTCCAACGCCCGGCTCACCCCTGACGAGGTCGACGCCGTCGAGGCGCACGGCACCGGCACCAGCCTCGGCGACCCCATCGAGGCGCAGGCCCTGCTCGCCACTTACGGCCAGGACCGCCCCGACGGCGAGCCGCTGTGGGTCGGCTCGCTCAAGACGAACATCGGCCACGCCCAGGCCGCCGCCGGTGTGGCGGGTGTCATCAAGAGCGTGATGGCGATGCGGCACGGCGTGCTGCCGCGCCTGCTCCACCTGACCGAGCCGACGCCCCACGTGGACTGGGAGGCGGGCGAGGTGTCGCTGCTCGCCGAGGCGCGCCCGTGGCCCGAGGGCGACCGGCCGCGCCGCATCGGCGTCTCGTCCTTCGGTATGAGCGGCACCAACGCGCACGTCATCCTGGAGAGCGCCGAGACCGCGTCCGACCCGGCGGAGGCGGCGGAACCCGCCGATCACACCGGTCAGTCGACCGCGCCGGCTGTCCTGCCCGTCGTCCTGTCCGGCCGGACCGAGGCCGTCCTGCGCGCGCAGGCCGCCGCGCTGCACGCCCACGTCACCGCCCACCCGGACCTCCGCGTCGGCGACGTCGCGTACTCGCAGGCGCTCACCCGCGCCGCCCTCGACCGCCGGGCCGCGGTCGTCGCCGACGACCGCGACGGACTGCTCGCCGGACTCGCCGCACTGGCCGGGGCGGACACCTCCGCCGACGTGGTCGAGGGGAGCGCCGGCGAGGGCAAGCTCGCCTTCCTCTTCACCGGCCAGGGCAGCCAGCGGCTCGGCATGGGCCGGGAGCTGTACGAGACGTACCCGGCGTTCGCGCAGGCGCTGGACGCGGTGTGCGCGCACATGGACGCACACCTCGACAGGCCGCTGAAGGACGTGCTGTTCGGCGACGACGCGGACCTCCTCGACCGCACCGAATGGACCCAGCCGGCGCTGTTCGCCGTCGAGGTGGCCCTGTTCCGGCTCGTCGAGTCCTGGGGCATCCGGCCGGACTACCTGGCCGGGCACTCGATCGGCGAGATCGCCGCCGCGCATGCGGCCGGGGTGTTCTCGCTGGAGGACGCGTGCACGCTGGTCGCGGCCCGCGGCCGGCTGATGCAGGCGCTGCCCACCGGCGGCGTGATGATCGCGCTGGAGGCGTCGGAGGACGAGGTCCTGCCGCTGCTCACCGACCGCGTGAGCATCGCCGCCGTCAACGGCCCCCGGTCGGTGGTCATCGCCGGTGACGAGGACGCGGCCGCCCGCATCGTCGACCGGTTCGAGGGCCGCAAGTCCAAGCGGCTGACGGTCAGCCATGCCTTCCACTCGCCCCACATGGACGGCATGCTCGAAGCGTTCCGCCACGTGGTGGCCGGGCTGTCGTTCCACGCGCCCGGCATCGCGGTCGTCTCCAACCTCACCGGCGACCTGGCCGGCGAGGACATGGCCTCCGCCGACTACTGGGTGCGCCACGTCCGCGAAGCCGTCCGCTTCCTCGACGGCATCCGTCGGCTGGAGAGCCGCGAGGTCACCACGTACCTCGAACTGGGCCCCGGAGGAGTCCTCTCGGCCCTGGGCCAGGAGTGCCGGACCGTCACCGGGCACCGGGCCGCGGCCTTCCTGCCCGCGCTGCGCACCGGCCGCTCCGAGGCCCGGTCGCTGGTGGCGGCCGTCGCCGGCGCCCACGCGCGCGGGCAGTCCCCGGACTGGACCGCGCTGTTCGCCGGCACCGGCGCCCGGCGCGTCGACCTGCCCACCTACGCCTTCCAGCGCGAGGCGTACTGGCCGCGCGACGCCTTCTCCTACCTGACCGAACTCCCCGAGGACGGCCGGCCCTCCGCCACCGACGCCAGGTTCTGGGAGGTCGTCGACAGCGAGGACCTGGCCGCGCTCGCCGACACCCTCGGCATCGACGGCGACCAGCCGCTCAGCGCCGTGCTGCCCGCCCTGTCCGCCTGGCACCGCCGCCACCGCGACAGCGACCGGATCGACCGGTGGCGCTACCGCGTCCAGTGGAAGCCGCTGACCGACCTGCCGCCCGGACGGCTCACCGGGCAGTGGCTGCTCGTGCTGCCGACCGCGCACGAGGACGACCCGTGGGCGCGCGCCGCCCGCGAGATCCTGACCGCGCGCGGCGCCACCGTGCGCACGCTCGTTCTCGACCCGGCCGCCGACGACCGTACGGCCGTCGCCCGGCGCCTCGAGGAGGACGGCACCGCGCCGGGCGAGTTCGCCGGCGTCCTGTCCCTCCTCGCCCTCGACGAGCGGCCGCACCCCGAGGACCCGGCCCTGCCCGCCGGCCTCGCCGCCACCGCCGCCCTCGTCCAGGCGCTCGGCGACGCCGGAGCCGAGGCGCCGCTGTGGAACGCCACCCGGGGCGCGGTCTCCACCGGCCGCTCCGACCGCCTCGCCAGCACCGCCCAGGCCGCGGTCTGGGGCCTCGGCCGCACCGCCGCACTCGAACTGCCCGGCCGCTGGGGCGGCCTGGTCGACCTGCCGCAGACGCCCGACGACCGCGCCGCCGGCAGGCTCGCCGACATCCTCGGCGCCCCCGGCACCGAGGACCACCTCGCCGTGCGCTCCACCGGGGTCCTCGTCCGCAGGCTCGTCAGGGCCACCCGCCAGGAGCGCCCCGCCGCCGAGTGGACGACCACCGGCACCGCGCTGGTCACCGGCGGCACGGGAGCCCTCGGCCGGCATGTGGCACGCCTGCTCGCCCGCGCGGGTGCCGGCCACCTCCTGCTCGTAAGCCGCCGCGGCGCGGACGCCGAGGGCACCGGCGAACTTGCCGCAGAACTGGGCGCCCTGGGCGCCGAGGTCACCTTCGCCGCGTGCGACGTCGCCGACCGCGAGGCGGTCGCCGCCCTGCTCGCGGGCATCCCCGCCGAGCACCCCCTGACCACCGTCGTCCACGCCGCAGGCGTCCTCGACGACGGAGTCCTGGACGCCATGACGCCGCGCCGCCTCGCGGACGTCCTGCGGCCCAAGGCGTACGCCGCGCAGGTCCTGCACGAGCTGACGCGCGACCTCGACCTGTCCGCGTTCGTGCTGTTCTCCTCCGTGGCCTCCACCTTCGGCGCGGCGGGCCAGGCCAACTACGCGGCCGCCAATGCCCACTTGGACGCCCTCGCCGAGCAGCGGAGCGCCGACGGACTGCCCGCCACCGTGCTCGCCTGGGGCGCCTGGGCCGAGGGCGGCATGGCCACCGGCGAACTCGTCACCGAGCGGCTGCGCCTCGCGGGCCTGCCGGCGCTCCCGCCCGACCTCGCCGTCGCGGCGCTGCGCTCGGCGCTCGCGCTGGACGAGACCTCCGCCGTCGTCGCCGACATCGACTGGCAGCTGCTCGCCCCCGGGCTCGCCTCCGTGCGTCCCTGCCCGCTGATCGCCGACCTCCCCGAGGCCGCGCAGGCGCTCGCCGCCGCGCCCGGGACGGCCGCCGACCCCGCGGGCGACAGCGACACGTTCGCCCACCGGCTGGCCGACGCCCCGGAAGGCGAACGCGACGCCCTCGCCCTGGAGTTCGTCCGTGCCCAGGTCGCGGCCGTCCTCGGCCACGCCGGACCGGAGTCCGTCGACCCCGGCACCGTCTTCCGGGACCTCGGCTTCGACTCGCTCACGGCCGTGGAGATCCGCAACCGCCTCGCCGCCCGCACCGGCCTGCGGCTGCCCGCCACGCTGATCTTCGACTACCCCAACTCCCACACCCTCGCGGACTTCCTCCGCGGCGAGGTGCTCGGCGGCCAGGTCACGGACGCGGCCCGCCGCGCCCGCGTCACCGCCGCCCCGGCCACCGACGACGACCCCATCGCCATCGTCGCGATGAGCTGCCGCTTCCCCGGCGGCGTCCGCAGCCCCGAGGACCTGTGGCAGCTCCTCGCCGGCGGCCGCGACGCCATCACCGGCTTCCCCGCCGACCGCGGCTGGGACCTCGACGGGCTCTACGACCCCGAGGCCGCCGGCGACACCAGCTACGTCCGCGAGGGCGGGTTCCTCCAGGACGCGGCTGACTTCGACCCCGCGTTCTTCGGGATCTCGCCGCGTGAGGCGCTGGCGATGGACCCGCAGCAGCGGCTGCTGCTGGAGACATCCTGGGAGGCCTTCGAGCGCGCCGGCATCGACCCCACGACCGTCCGCGGCGAGCAGATCGGCGTCTTCACCGGCACCAACGGCCAGGACTACCTGAACGTCATCCTGGCCGCCCCCGGCGGCGCCGAGGGCTTCATCGGCACCGGCAACACCGCGAGCGTCGTCTCCGGCCGCATCTCGTACGTCCTCGGGCTGGAGGGCCCGGCGGTGACCGTCGACACCGCCTGCTCCTCGTCACTGGTCGCCCTGCACTGGGCGATGCAGGCGCTGCGCGCCGGCGAGTGCTCCATGGCCCTGGCGGGCGGCGTCACCGTGATGTCCACGCCCGCCTCCTTCATCGACTTCAGCCGTCAGCGGGGCCTGGCCGAGGACGGCCGGATCAAGGCCTTCGCGGCCGGGGCCGACGGCACGGGCTGGGGCGAGGGCGTCGGCATGCTGCTCGTCGAGCGCCTGTCGGACGCGCGGCGCAACGGCCACCCGGTGCTCGCGCTCGTCCGCGGCTCGGCCGTGAACCAGGACGGCGCCAGCAACGGCCTCACCGCGCCCAACGGCCCGTCCCAGCAGCGGGTGATCCGCCAGGCCCTGGCGAGCGCCGGTCTGGCGGCCGGCGACGTGGACGCCGTCGAGGCGCACGGCACCGGCACCACGCTCGGCGACCCCATAGAGGCCCAGGCCCTGCTCGCCACCTACGGCCAGGACCGGTCGCCCGAACAGCCCCTGTTCCTGGGGTCCGTCAAGTCCAACCTCGGGCACACGCAGGCCGCGGCCGGTGTCGCGGGCATCATGAAGATGGTGCTCGCCATGGAGCACGGCGTGCTCCCCGCGACCCTGCACGTGGACGCGCCCACCCCGCACGTCGACTGGACGACCGGCGACATCACCCTGCTCACCGAGGCCCGGCAGTGGCCCGAGACCGGGCGGCCCAAGCGGGCCGGTGTCTCCTCCTTCGGTATCAGCGGCACCAACGCCCACACGATCGTCGAACAGGCCCCGGACGCCGCTGAGTCGGCGGCTCCCGCGGCGTACCTCGCCGGCCCCGTGCCGTGGGTGCTCTCCGCCAGGACCGACGACGCCCTGCGCGACCAGGCACGCCTCCTGCACTCCCGCGCCGAGGCCGACCCCGCTCTGCGCCCGGAGGACCTGGGGTTCTCCCTCGCCACCGGCCGCACCGCCTTCGAACGGCGCGGCGCGGTCGTCGCCGCCGACGCCGCCGGACTGCTGGCCGGGCTCGCCGCACTCGCGGAGGGCCGGTCGGCCGCACAGGTGCTGACGGGCTCCCCGGCGGGCGGCAGATCGGCGTTCCTGTTCACGGGCCAGGGAAGCCAGCGGCTCGGCATGGGCCGGGAGCTGTACGCGACGTACCCGGTGTTCGCGGACGCGCTCGACGCGGTGTGCGCGCACATCGACACGCACCTCGAAGTGCCCCTGAAGGACGTGCTGTTCGGCGACGACGCGGACCTCCTCGACCGCACGGAGTTCACGCAGCCGGCGCTGTTCGCCGTCGAGGTGGCGCTGTTCCGGCTGCTGGAGTCGTGGGGCGTGCGGGCGGACTTCGTGTCGGGCCACTCCATCGGTGAGATCGCCGCCGCGCACGTGGCGGGGGTGCTGTCGCTGGAGGACGCGTGCACGGTGGTCGCCGCTCGCGGGCGGTTGATGCAGGCGCTGCCGGGCGGCGGTGTGATGATCGCCGTGCAGGCTTCGGAGGACGAGGTTCTGCCGCTGCTGACCGAGCGCGTGAGCATCGCGGCCGTCAATGGCCCCCAGGCGGTGGTGATCGCTGGTGACGAGGATGCCGCTGTCGGGATCGTGGATTCCCTCGGGGACCGGAAGTCCAAGCGTCTGACGGTCAGTCACGCGTTCCACTCGCCGCACATGGACGGCATGCTCGACGCCTTCCGCGAGGTGGTGTCCGGGCTCTCCTTCGAAGCCCCGCGCATCCCCGTGGTCTCCCATCTCACCGGCGCCCAGGTCACCGACGAGATGGCCACGCCCGACTTCTGGGTGCGGCACGTCCGCGACGCCGTACGCTTCCTTGACGGTGTCCGTGCGCTGGAGGCCGCGGGCGTCACCACGTACCTCGAACTCGGCCCCGACGGCGTGCTGTCCGCGATGGCCCAGGAGTGCCTGACCGGCGGGAACGCGACCTTCGCCCCGGTGCTGCGCTCCTCGCGCCCCGAGGCCGAGACCGCCGTCGCGGCGCTGACGCAGGCATACGTGCGAGGCGTGGCGGTGGACTGGGCCGCGTACTTCGCCGGGACCGGCGCGCGCCGCGTCGACCTGCCCACCTACGCCTTCCAGCGGCAGCGCTACTGGCCGGCCCTGCCCTCCCTCTACCTCGGCGACGTCGAGGCGATCGGCCTCGACGACACCGCGCACCCGCTGCTGACCGCCGGGGTCGCCCTGCCGGAGTCCGACGGGATGGTGTTCGCCGGACGGCTCGCCCTGTCCACCCACCCCTGGCTGGGCGACCACGCCATCCTCGGCAGCGTCCTGCTGCCCGGTACGGCCTTCGTCGAGCTCGCGATCCGTGCCGGCGACCAGCTCGGCTGCGACTACCTGGAGGAACTGACCCTCGAAGCGCCGCTGGTGCTCCCCGTGACCGGCGGCGTCCAACTGCGGCTGTGGGTCGGCGCCCCCGACCAGACCGGACGCCGTCCGCTCGCCCTGCACTCGCGCCCCGAGGGTGCCGCCGCGGAGGAGCCGTGGACCCGGCACGCCGCCGGTGTGCTCTGCGAGGGGGGCCGGCCGCCGGCCGGCGGCGGCCTCGCCGAGTGGCCCCCGGCCGGTGCCCGAGCGCTGGACCTGGACGGCCGGTACGACGGCCTCGCCGCCATCGGCTTCGCCTACGGCCCCACCTTCCGCGGCCTGCGGGCCGCCTGGCAGCGCGGCCAGGAGATCTTCGCCGAGGTACGGCTGCCCGAGGGCGTCGAGGAGGAGGCCCGCCGCTTCGGGCTGCACCCGGCCCTGCTCGACGCCGCGCTGCACGCCATCGGCCTCGGCGGCATCGGCGCCGACGACGGCCAGGGACGCCTGCCGTTCGCCTGGACCGGGGTGTCCCTGCACGCGGGCGGTGCCGCCGCGCTGCGCGTACACCTGACCCCGGCCGGGGCCGAAGGCGTCCGGCTGGAGATCGCGGACGCCTCCGGCGCGCCCGTCGCGGCCGTCGAGTCCCTGGGGCTGCGTCCGGTGACCGCCGACCAGCTGGCGGCGCGGCCCGCCTACCACGAGTCCGTCTTCCGCCCCCTCTGGACGGAACTGCCGGGCCTGACCGCCCCCGTGGACGGCTCCCCGGTCCGCTGGGCCGCCCTCGGCGACGAGGCCCGCGCCCTGCTCGCCGGTACGGACGCCGACGTCCACGCCGACCTCGCGGCGCTGATCGCGGCCGTCGACGCCGGGGCGGCCGTCCCCGACGAGGTCGTCACCGTCCTCGCCGCCCACCCGGGGACCGTTCCCGCGCCGGTCGTGCACGAGGCCGCGCACGAGGCGCTCCAACTCGCCCGGACCTGGCTCGCGGACGACCGCTTCGCCGCCTCCCGCCTGGTGGTCGTGACCCGGGGCGCGATGGCCACCGACACGGCCGGCGTGGACGACCTGGCCGCGGCGACCGTGTGGGGCCTGCTGCGCTCCGCGCAGACCGAGAACCCGGGCCGGATCGCCCTCGTCGACATCGACGCCGACGGCCACGACCGCACCGGTCGGGCCCTGCGGGCGGCCCTCGCCGGCGACGAGGAGCGGTTCGCCCTGCGCGGCGACACGGTGCTCGTGCCGCGCCTGGCACGCGTCGAGAACCGCACGACCCCTACGACAGCCACAACCGCTCAGGACGACGACGCCCGCGACCGCGGTCCCGCCTTCGGGCCCGACGGCACGGTGCTCGTCACCGGCGCCACCGGCGCGCTCGGCGGCCTCGTCGCCCGGCACCTGGCCGACCGGTACGGCGTGCGGCGGCTGCTGCTCGTCGGCAGGCGCGGCGCGGAGGCGCCCGGCGCCGCCGCGCTCGTCGCGGACCTCGCCGCCTCCGGCGCCGAGGCGACCTGGGCCGCGTGCGACGTCGCCGACCGGGACGCGCTCGCCGCCGTCCTCGCCGCAGTGCCCGCCGAGCACCCGCTGACCGGCGTCGTGCACACCGCCGGCGTCCTCGACGACGGCGTCGTCTCCTCGCTGACCCCGCAGCGGCTCTCCGCCGTCCTGCGCCCGAAGGTCGACGCCGCCCTCCACCTCCACGAGCTCACCCAGGGCGCGGACCTGACCGCGTTCGTGCTCTTCTCGTCCACCTCCGGGCTCTTCGGTGGCCCCGGGCAGGCCAACTACGCCGCCGCCAACGCCTTCCTCGACGCCCTCGCCGAGCACCGCCGGGCCCGCGGACTGCCCGCGACCTCGACGGCCTGGGGTCTGTGGGACGTCGCCGACGGCATGGCCGGGTCCCTCGCCGCCACCGACGTCAACCGGATGCGCCGCGCCGGTCTGCCGCCGCTGACCGCCGCCGACGGCCTGGAGCTGTTCGACACCGCGCTCACCCTGCCCGAGCCGTCCGTCGCCCTGATGCGGGTGGACGCCGAGGCGCTGCGCGTGCTGGCGGCGGCCGGAACGCTCGCGCCGCTGCTGCGCGGCCTCGTCCGCGGCACGGCCCGGCGCACCGTCGACGCCTCCGCCGCCACCGGCGCGGCCCAGACCGAACTGCGGGCACGGCTCTCCGCGCTGCCCGCGGCCGAGCGGGACCGCGCCGTGCTCGACCTCGTCCGCACCGAGGTCGCCGCGACCCTGGGACACGCGGGTGCCGCGTCCGTCGAGCCGGGCCGCGCCTTCAAGGAACTGGGCTTCGACTCGCTGACCGCGGTCGAGTTCCGCAACCGGCTGGCCGCCGCGACCGCGCTGCGCCTGCCCGCGACGCTGATCTTCGACTACCCCGACCCGACCGTCCTCGCCCGCCATCTGCGCGGCGAACTGACCGGTGACACGCCCGCGGCGGCCGAGGCCGCCCCGGCGCCCGCGGCCGCCGACGACGAGCCGATCGCCATCGTGGCGATGAGCTGCCGCTACCCCGGAGGCGTCCGCAGCCCCGAGGACCTGTGGGAGCTCCTGACGGCCGGCGCGGACGGCATCACGCCCCTGCCGCGCAACCGCGGCTGGGACACCGAGGCGCTGTACGACCCCGACCCCGAGAGCCGCGGCACGAGCTACGCCCGCGGCGGCGGCTTCCTGCACGACGCCGCCGAGTTCGACGCCCACTTCTTCGGCATCTCGCCGCGCGAGGCGCTGGCCATGGACCCGCAGCAGCGCCTGCTCCTGGAGACCACGTGGGAGGTCTTCGAACGGGCCGGGATCGCGCCGTCCTCCGTACGAGGCAGCCGCACCGGCGTCTTCGCCGGCGTGATGTACCACGACTACGGCGCGCGCCTGCACGCCGTGCCCGAGGGCGTCGAGGGCTACCTCGGCACCGGCAGTTCCAGCAGCGTCGTGTCGGGCCGCGTCTCGTACACCTTCGGCCTGGAGGGTCCCGCGGTCACCGTCGACACCGCGTGCTCCTCCTCGCTGGTCGCCCTGCACCTGGCGGCGCAGGCCCTGCGGCGCGGCGAGTGCTCGCTGGCCCTGGCGGGCGGCGTGACCGTGATGTTCACGCCGGGTACGTTCATCGAGTTCAGCCGCCAGCGGGGCCTGGCCGCCGACGGCCGCTGCAAGTCGTTCGCGGCCGCCGCCGACGGCACCGGCTGGGGCGAGGGCGCCGGCATGCTCCTGCTGGAACGCCTCTCCGACGCCCGCCGCAACGGCCACCCGGTCCTGGCGGTCGTGCGCGGCTCCGCCGTCAACCAGGACGGCGCCAGCAACGGCCTGACCGCGCCCAACGGCCCCTCGCAGCAGCGCGTCATCCGCGCCGCCCTCGCGGGCGCCGGTGTGGCCGCGAAGGACGTCGACGTCGTGGAGGCGCACGGCACCGGCACCACGCTCGGTGACCCCATCGAGGCGCAGGCCCTGCTCGCCACCTACGGTCAGGAGCACACCGGCGACCGCCCGCTGCTGCTCGGGTCGGTGAAGTCCAACCTCGGTCACACGCAGGCCGCCGCCGGTGTCGCGGGCGTCATCAAGATGGTGCTGGCGATGCGGCACGGCGTCGTACCGAAGACCCTCCACGTGGACGAGCCCACCCCGCACGTCGACTGGTCGTCGGGCGCGGTGTCCCTGCTCACCGAGCAGACCGCCTGGCCCGAGACCGGCCGCCCGCGGCGGGCCGGCGTGTCGTCCTTCGGCATCAGCGGCACCAACGCGCACGCCATCATCGAGCAGGCCCCCGAACCCGCCCCCGCCCCCGAGGCGGAGGCCGAGGACGGCCTCGTCCCGGTGCTCGTGTCGGCACGCGGCGAGGAGGCGCTGCGCGCCCAGGCCCGCCGCCTGTACACGCACCTGCGCGACGAACCCGCCCAGGGCGCGGGCGACATCGCCTACTCCCTGGCCGCGACCCGCTCCGCGCTGGAACAGCGCGCCGCGCTCGTCGCCGCGGACCGCGACGGCCTCCTGCGCGGCCTGGACGCCCTCGCCCGCGGCGAGGACACCGCCGGACTGCTGCGCGGCACCGCCCGCACGGGCGGCACGGCCTTCCTCTTCACCGGCCAAGGCAGCCAGCGGCCCGGCATGGGCAGCGAGCTGTACGCGACGCACCCGGTGTTCGCGGCAGCCCTGGACGAGGTCTGCGCGGAACTCGACCGGCACCTCGACCGCCCGCTCAAGGACGTCCTGTTCGCCGCCGACGCGGACCCGCTCGACCGCACCGGCTGGACCCAGCCCGCGCTCTTCGCCGTCGAGGTCGCGCTGTTCCGCCTCGTCGAATCGCTCGGTCTGAAGCCGGACTTCGTCGCCGGCCACTCCGTCGGCGAGATCGTGGCCGCCCACGTCGCGGGCGTGCTGTCCCTCCAGGACGCCGCCGAACTGGTCGCCGCCCGGGGCCGCCTGATGCAGGCGCTGCCCGCCGGGGGCGTGATGATCGCACTGCAGGCCTCGGAGGACGAGGTCCTGCCGCTGCTCACCGACCGGGTGAGCATCGCCGCCGTCAACGGGCCGCGGTCCGTGGTGATCGCCGGTGACGAGGACGCGGCGGTCGCGATCGCGGAGTCGTTCCCGGATCGCAAGTCCAAGCGCCTGAGCGTCAGTCACGCCTTCCACTCCCCGCACATGGACGGCATGCTGGCGGACTTCCGCAAGCTCGCCGAGGGCCTGGTCTACGACGCCCCCCGCATCCCGGTCGTCTCGAACCTCACCGGGGCCGTCGTCACCGACGAGATGGGCTCCGCGGACTTCTGGGTGCGGCACGTCCGCGAGGCCGTCCGCTTCCTCGACGGCGTCCGCGCCCTGGAAGCGGCCGGCGTCACCACCTACCTCGAACTCGGCCCCGACGGCGCGCTGTCCGCGATGGCCCAGGACTGCCTCACCGGCGACACCGGCGACGAGGCGGTCTTCGCCCCCGTCCTGCGCCACGACCGGCCCGAGGCCGAGACCCTCGTCACGGCCGTCGCCCGCGCCCACGTCCACGGCGCGACCGTCGACTGGGAGGCGTACTTCGCGGGCACCGGTGCCCGGCGCGTCGCCCTTCCCACCTACGCCTTCCAGCGCAAGCGCTACTGGCTCGACGTGGGCCTCGGCGCCGAGGACGTCCTGGCCGCCGGCCTCGGCACCGCCGACCACCCGCTGCTCGGCGCCGCCGTCGAACTGCCCGCCTCCGACGGGCTCGTCCTCACCGGGCGCCTGTCGCTTGCCGCGTACCCGTGGCTGGCCGAGCACACGGTCATGGACACCGTCCTGCTGCCCGGTTCGGCCTTCGTGGAACTGGCCCTGCGCGCCGGAAGCGAGTGCGGTTGCGGCACGCTGGAGGAACTCACCGTCGAGGCACCGCTCGTCCTCCCCGAACAGGGAGCCGTCCAGCTGCAGGTGGCGGTGGAGGCAGCCGACGACGAGGGCCGGCGCAGCCTGACCCTCTACGCCCGGCGGGCCGACGAGGACTCCGACACGCCCTGGACCCGGCACGCCGCCGGAATCCTCGCGTCCACCGCCGCCGCCGCGGACGCACCGGACCTGGCCGCGTGGCCGCCGCCCGGCGCGGAGCCCGTCCCCACCGAGGCGTTCTACCCGGCCGCTGCCGCCGCCGGACTCGGCTACGGCCCGGTGTTCCAGGGCCTGCGGGCCGTCTGGCGGCGCGGTGACGAGACGTTCGCGGAGATCGCCCTCGGCGAGGAGCACACCACCGACGCCGCCGAGTACGGCATCCACCCCGCGCTGCTCGACGCGGCCCTGCACGCCATCGGCCTGCGCGAGACCGCCGACAGCGAGGGGGAAGGCGCCCGGCTGCCCTTCGCCTGGACCGGCGTACGCCTGCACGCGGTCGGCGCCGCCGCCGTCCGCGTCCGCCTGACCTCCGCGGAGTCCGGGGGAGTGGCCCTGTACCTGGCGGACCTGTCCGGCGCGCCGGTCGCCTCCGTCGACTCCCTCGTCCTGCGGCCCGTCACCGCGGGGCAGATCGGCGAGGACCGGGCCGCCCACCACGAGTCGCTGTTCGGCGTGGAATGGACCAGGCTGCCCCTCCCGGCCGCCGTGATCCCCTCCGGCGAGCGCTGGACCGTCCTCGGCGAGGACGCCAACGCCCTGCGCGTCGGCGGCGAGTCCCTGAAGACCCACCCCGGACTTCCCGCGCTGCGCGCCGCGCTCGCGGCAGGCGCCCCGGCGCCGGACGTCGTCCTCGTACCGCTGACGGCCACGGACGACGGCACGCCCGCGGCGGGCGCACGCACGGCTGCCCACCACGCCCTCGCCCTGGTCAAGGACTGGCTCGCCGAGGAGCGGCTGGACGGCGCACGGCTCGTCCTCGTCACCCGCGGCGCGGTCGCCGCCGACGACAGCGAGCACGTCACCGACCTCGCCCACACCGCCGTCTGGGGTCTGGTGCGCTCCGCGCAGTCCGAGAACCCCGGGCGCTTCGTGCTGGTCGACACCGACGGCACCGACGCGTCCCTGGCGGCCCTGCCCGCCGCGCTCACCACCGACGAACCCCAGTTCGCCCTGCGGGCGGGCGAGGCCCACGCGTTCCGGCTGCGCCGCATCGCCCGCGACGCCGCCGAGGCCTCGGCTCGCGCCTTCGACCCCGACGGGACGGTGCTGGTCACCGGAGCGACCGGCACCCTGGGCGGCCTGATGGCCCGTCACCTCGCCACGGAGCGCGGTGCGCGGCACCTGCTGCTGCTCAGCCGACGCGGCTCCGACGCGCCCGGTGCCGCCGAACTCACCGCCGACATCGTCGCGTCGGGCGCTACGGTGACGTGGGCGGCGTGCGACGCCGCGGACCGTGACGCGCTGGCGGAGGTGCTGGCGGCCGTACCCGCCGGGCGTCCGCTGACCGCCGTCGTCCACACCGCCGGAGTCCTCGACGACGGCATCATCGACTCCCTCACCCCGCAGCGCCTCGACACCGTCCTGCGTCCCAAGGCCGACGCCGCGTGGAACCTCCACGAGCTGACCGCCGACGGCGCGGTGACCGCCTTCGTCCTCTTCTCGTCCGTCGCCGGCTCCTTCGGGGCGCCCGGCCAGGGCAACTACGCCGCCGCCAACGCCTTCCTGGACGCCCTCGCCCAGCACCGGCGCGCCCACGGCCTGCCCGCCACCTCCCTCGCCTGGGGCCTGTGGGCCACCGAAGGCGGCATGGCGGGAGCCCTGGAGGACACCGACCTCAGCAGGATGGCCCGCTCCGGCGTCCTCGGACTCGCCCCCGACGAGGGACTGTCCCTCTTCGACACCTCCACCGCCCTCGACGACGCCGTCCTCGTGCCCATGCGCGTCGACCTGGCGGCCCTGCGCTCCCAGGCCGCCGACGGCACCCTGCCGCCGCTGCTGCGCTCCCTGGTCCGCACCCCGGCCCGCCGTGCCGCCGGCACCGGAAGCACCGCCGGGACCCGCCCCGGCGCCGCTGCCACCGGGTCCCTGGAGGCACGCCTCGCCGGACTCACCGCCGACGAACGCGACCAGCTGCTCACGGACCTGGTCCGCACCCAGGTCGCCGCGGTCCTCGGCCACGGCGGCGCGGACGACGTGGACGCCGCCCGGGGCTTCCTCGACCTGGGCTTCGACTCCCTCACGGCGGTCGACCTGCGCAACCGGCTCACCGCGCACGCGGGACTCCGGCTGCCGGTCACCCTCATCTTCGACTACCCGTCCCCGGCAGCCCTCGCCCGCTACCTCGGCGAGCGGCTCGGCCACGACGACCAGGCACGCCCGCCCGTCCACGCGGAACTCGACCGGCTCGAAGCGGTCCTCGCGGCGGTCGGCCCCGACGACATCGAACGCGCCGGCATCACGTCCCGGCTGCGAGACCTTCTGGCGAAGTGGAACGGAACGCACAGTGCGCAGGACAGCGCCGCCGAGGAGCGGCAGATCCAGTCCGCGACCGCCGAGGAGATCTTCGACCTCCTCGACGACGAACTGGGGCTGTCCTGAACCGCCCCGCGCCGGCCGGCTCCCCGACACGACCCGGCCCGGCCCGCGGCCTCCGATCCACCGGCTCCGCGCGAGCCTTCCGACTTCGATCCCGGGGATGGCGTAAATGGTGAACGAGGAGAAGTACCTCGATTACCTCAAGCGGGCGACCACCGACCTCCGCGAGGCGCGGCGGCGGCTGCGCGAGATGGAGGAGAAGGACCAGGAGCCCATCGCCATCGTCGCGATGAGCTGCCGCTACCCCGGCGGTGTCGCCACCCCCGAGCAGCTGTGGGAGCTCGTCGCCCACGGCGGCGACGCGGTCTCCCCGTACCCCACCGACCGCGGCTGGGACACCGACGTCCTCTTCGACCCCGACCCCGACAGCGGGATCGACGCCTACGAGAAGGTCGGCGGCTTCCTCCACGACGCCGCCGACTTCGACCCAGGCTTCTTCGGCATCTCGCCGCGCGAGGCGCTGGCCATGGACCCGCAGCAGCGGCTGCTGCTGGAGATCTCGTGGGAGGCCCTCGAACGGGCCGGGATCGACCCCGCGTCACTGCGCGGCAGCCGCACCGGCGTCTTCGCCGGACTCATGTACCACGACTACGCCGCCCGGTTGTTCAGCGTCCCCGAGGAGATCGAGGGCTTCCTCGGCAACGGCAGCTCCGGCAGCATCGCCTCCGGCCGCGTCGCCTACACCCTCGGCCTGGAGGGCCCGGCGGTCACCGTCGACACCGCTTGCTCCTCCTCGCTGGTCGCCCTCCACCTCGCGGCCCAGGCGCTGCGCGGCGGCGAGTGCACGCTGGCGCTGGCGGGCGGCGTCACGGTGATGTCGACGCCCGGCACCTTCACCGAGTTCAGCCGCCAGCGGGGCCTGGCCGGCGACGGCCGCTGCAAGTCGTTCGCGGCCGCCGCCGACGGCACCGGCTGGGGCGAGGGCGCCGGCATGCTCCTGCTGGAGCGGCTCTCGGACGCCCAGCGCAACGGCCACCCCGTGCTGGCCGTCGTACGCGGCTCCGCCGTCAACCAGGACGGCGCCAGCAGCGGCCTGACCGCGCCCAACGGCCCCTCCCAGCAGCGCGTCATCCGCGCCGCCCTCGCCGGCGCCCGCCTGTCCGCCGGCCAGATCGACGTCGTGGAGGCGCACGGCACCGGCACCACCCTCGGCGACCCCATCGAGGCGCAGGCCCTGCTCGCCACCTACGGGCAGGAGCACACGCCCGAACAGCCCCTGCTGCTCGGGTCGGTGAAGTCCAACCTCGGTCACACGCAGGCCGCCGCCGGTGTCGCCGGCATCATCAAGATGGTCATGGCGATGCGGCACGGCGTCGTGCCGAAGACCCTCCACGTCGACGCGCCGACGCCCAACGTCGACTGGACCGAGGGCGCGGTCTCGCTGCTCACCGAGTCCGTCGCGTGGCCCGAGACCGGCCACCCGCGCCGGGCCGGCGTCTCCTCGTTCGGCATCAGCGGCACCAACGCCCACACGATCATCGAGCAGGCCCCCGAAGCCGACGCCGCCGAGGCCCCGGAGACCGCTGCCCCGGTGCCCGTGCCCCCGCTGTGGAACCTCTCCGGCAAGACGCCCGCGGCCCTGCGCGCCCAGGCGGCCGGACTGCGCGACCACCTGACCGCCCACCCCGATCTCGGGGCGCAGGACATCGCCCACTCCCTCGCCACCGGACGCTCCGACTTCGAGCACCGCGCCGTCCTCGCCGCGGGCGACCCGGCCGGGCTCCGCGACGCACTGGCGTCCCTCGCGGACGCGGGGGCCGACGAGGCGACCGCGACCCTCCCCGGCGTCACGCGCGGTCGCCCGGTCGCGGGCAAGACGGCGTTCCTGTTCACGGGGCAGGGGAGTCAGCGGCTCGGCATGGGGCGGGAGTTGTACCGGACGTATCCGGTGTTCGCGCGGGCGCTGGACGAGGTCTGCTCGCACCTCGGCGCACCGCTGCGGGACGTGCTGTTCGGTGACGACGCCACGGCGCTGGACCGTACGGAGTTCGCGCAGCCGGCGCTGTTCGCCGTCGAGACGGCGCTGTTCCGGCTGCTGGAGTCGTGGGGTGTGAAGCCGGACTTCGTGTCCGGCCATTCGGTGGGTGAGATCGCCGCCGCACACGTGGCGGGAGTGCTGTCGCTGGAGGACGCCTGCGCGCTGGTCGAGGCGCGCGGACGGCTGATGCAGGCGTTGCCCGGCGGCGGCGTGATGATCGCGCTGCAGGCGTCGGAGGACGAGGTCCTGCCGATGCTCACCGACCGGGTGAGCATCGCCGCCGTCAACGGCCCCCAGTCGGTCGTCATCGCCGGTGACGAGGACGCGGCACTGGAGATCGCCGCCTGGTTCGTGGGCCGCAAGTCCAAGCGCTTGACGGTCAGTCACGCGTTCCACTCCCCGCACATGGACGGGATGCTGGACGCGTTCCGTGCGGTTGTCTCCGGGTTGTCGTTCGAGGCTCCGCGTATCCCGGTGGTCTCGAACCTGACCGGAGCCGTGGTCACCGACGAGATGGGCTCGGCGGACTTCTGGGTGCGGCACGTCCGCGAGCCCGTCCGCTTCCTCGACGGCGTCCGCACCCTCGCCGGGCGCAACGTCACGCACTTCGTGGAACTCGGCCCCGACGCGGTGCTGTCCGCCATGGCCCAGGAGGGCCCGGTCGGCGAGACGGCCGCGTTCGTCCCCCTGCTCCGCACCGGCCGGCCCGAGACGGCGACCGCCACGGCCGCCCTCGCCCGGCTCCATGTCCGCGGCGTGCCCGTCGCCTGGGACGCCTACTACGCGGGCAGCGGCGCCCGGCGCGTCGACCTGCCCACCTACGCCTTCCAGCGCGAGGCGTACTGGCTCGACGCCGGCCGCCCCGCCGGGGACGTCTCGGCCGCCGGACTCGGCGCCGCCGACCACCCGCTGCTCGGCGCCGCCGTCGCGCTCGCCGGCCTCGACGGCTTCCTCTGCACCGGCCGCCTCTCCCTGGACACCCACCCGTGGCTGGCCGACCACACCGTCCACGGCACGGTCCTGCTGCCCGGCACCGCCTTCGTGGAACTCGCGATCCGCGCCGGCGACCAGGTGGGCTGCGACCTGCTGGAAGAACTCACCCTGCACGCGCCGCTGGTGCTGCCGCACGACGGCGCCGTCCAGGTCCAGGTGTGGGTCGGGGCGCCGGACGCCACGGGCCGCCGCACCCTCGGCGTGCACTCCCGGCCCGAACCGGCCGGGGACACCCCGCAGGACACCGCGAACGACGCACCGTGGACGCTCAACGCCGACGGCGTCCTCACCACCGGCGCCCCCGCCCCCGGCTTCGCCCCGGAGGTGTGGCCGCCGGCCGGCACCACCGCCGTGCCCGTGACCGACCTGTACGCCGGACTCGCCGAAGCGGGCCTGGAGTACGGACCCGCCTTCCAGGGCGTGCGCGCCGCCTGGCGCGACACCGACGGGACGACGTACGCCGAACTCGCCCTCGCCGACGAACAGCGCGCCGACGCCGCACGCTTCGGCCTGCACCCCGCCCTGCTCGACGCCGCCCTGCACACCATCGGCCTCGCCGGACTCGTCGAGGACACCGGCCGCGGCCGGCTGCCCTTCTCCTGGAACGGCGTCGCCCTGCACGCCGTGGGCGGCTCGGTGCTGCGCGCACGGCTGACGGCGGCCGGCCCCGAGGCCGTGTCACTGGCGCTCGCCGACGAGGACGGCAGGCCGGTCGCCGACGTCGCCTCGCTCACCCTCCGCCCGGTCTCCGCCGGACAGTTCGGCACCGGGTACGGCGGCCACCGCGACGCCCTGTTCGCCGTGGACTGGATGCCCCTCGACACCCCCGCGACGACGGCCGAAGACTGGGCCGTGCTCACCGGCCCGGCCTCCGGCGAGCTCCCGGTCCTGCCCGGCACCCGGCACGCCTCGACGGCCGCGCTGATCGAGGCCCGCGATGCGGGCGCCCCCGTGCCCGGCACCGTCCTCGTTCCGCACGCCGCCCCGGCGGCGCTCACCGCCGAGGCCGTCCACGAGGCCGCGCACCGCACGCTCGCCCTGCTCCAGTCCTGGGCGGCGGAGGACCGCTTCGCCGACACCCGGCTCGTCCTGCTCACCGAAGGTGCCCTCGCCGCCCGCCACGACGACGGCGTCCCCGACCCGGGCCACGCCGCCGTCTGGGGTCTGGTGCGCTCCGCGCAGTCCGAGAACCCCGGGCGCTTCGTGCTCGTCGACACCGACGGCACCGACGCGTCGCTGGCCGCCCTGCCCGTCGCGCTCGCCACCGGTGAACCCCAACTCGCCCTGCGTGACGGCATCGTGCACGCCCCCCGCCTCACCCGGGTCGCCGTGCCCGCCGAGGCCTCGGCTCCCGCGTTCGACGCCGAGGGGACGGTGCTGGTCACCGGCGCGACCGGCACCCTGGGCGGGCTGGTGGCCCGTCACCTGGTGGCGGAGCGCGGCGTGCGGCACCTGCTGCTGCTCAGCCGGCGCGGCTCCGACGCGCCCGGTGCCGGCGAACTGACCGCTGAGCTGGACGTGTTGGGTGCCTCGGTGACGTGGGCGGCGTGCGACGCCGCCGACCGTGACGCGCTGGCGGAGGTGCTGGCGGCCGTACCCGCGGAGCGTCCGCTCACCGCTGTCGTCCACACCGCGGGTGTCCTCGACGACGGCATCATCGACTCCCTCACGCCGCAGCGCCTCTCCGGCGTCCTGCGTCCCAAGGCCGACGCCGCCCTCAACCTGCACGAGCTCACCCGCGGCCTCGACCTCGCCGCCTTCGTCCTCTTCTCGTCGGCTGCGGGCGTCTTCGGCGCGCCTGGCCAGGGCAACTACGCCGCCGCCAACGCCTTCCTGGACGCCCTCGCCCAGCACCGGCGCGCCCACGGCCTGCCCGCCACCTCGCTCGCCTGGGGCCTGTGGGCGGACACCGACGGCATGGCGGGCCGGCTCGACCAGGCCGACCTGGACCGCATGAAGCGCGGCGGCGTAGAGGGCCTCACGGCCGCCGAAGGGCTTGCGCTCCTCGACCTCGCCGACGCCCTCGGTACCGGGGGAAGCGATGGCGGCGGTTCCCCCCGCGGTCTGCTCGTGCCCATGCGACTGACCCTGACCCACGGCGCGCGCGGCACCGACGTCGCACCCCTGCTGCGCGGCCTCGTCCGCGGCCCCGCCAGGCGCCTCGTCGCCAGTTCCGGGGACCGTGCCGCAGCCGGCAGCTCCGCCGCAACCGCCCTGGAGCAGCGGCTCGTCGCACTCGACCCGGCCGAGCGGGAGCGGCTGCTCCTCGACCTCGTCCGCGGCCACGTGGCCGATGTCCTCGGCCACGGCTCCCCGGACGCCATCGAGCCCGAAAACGCCTTCAGCGAGCTGGGCTTCGACTCCCTCACCGCCGTCGAACTGCGCAACCGGCTCGGCGCCTCGGTCGGCCGACGGCTGCCCGCCACCCTGATCTTCGACTACCCCACCTCGCTCTCCCTCGCCCGGCACCTGCTCGTGGAACTGGCCGGGGCGGACGCGGCCACACGCCCGGCCCTCGCCCGCGCAGCCGTCACCGACGGCGCCCTCGCGGACGACCCGATCGCCATCGTCGCGATGAGCTGCCGTTTCCCCGGCGGCGTCACCACCCCCGAGCAGCTGTGGCACCTGCTGGAGAACGGCGAGGACGCCGTCTCCGGCTTCCCCGAGGACCGCGGTTGGGACCTCGACGCCCTGTACGACCCCGACCCGGACCACCCCGGCACCTCGTACACCCGGCACGGCGGCTTCCTCCACGACGCCGCCGCGTTCGACCCCACCTTCTTCGGCATCAGCCCGCGCGACGCCGTCGGCACCGACCCGCAGCAGCGGCTCCTGCTGGAGACCACCTGGGAGGCGTTCGAGCGGGCCGGCATCGACCCGGCCACGATGCGCGGCAGCCGGACCGGTGTCTTCGCGGGCGTGATGTACCACGACTACGCCACGCTCCTCGAACGCAGCGCCGACGGCGCCGACGGCTCCCTCGGCTCGGGCAGCACCGGCAGCATCGCCTCGGGCCGCGTCTCGTACACCTTCGGCCTCGAAGGACCCGCCGTCACCATCGACACGGCGTGCTCCTCGTCGCTGGTGGCCCTGCATCTCGCCGTCCAGGCGCTGCGCAACGGCGAATGCGACATGGCCCTCGCGGGCGGCGTCACCGTCATGGCCACCCCCGGCACCTTCGTCGGCTTCAGCCGTCAGCGCGGCCTGTCCGCCGACGGTCGCTGCCGCGCCTTCTCCGCCGACGCCGACGGCACCGGCTGGGCCGAGGGCGCCGGCATGCTGCTGGTGGAACGCCTGTCCGACGCGCGCGCCAAGGGCCACCCGGTGCTCGCGGTGGTGCGGGGTTCGGCGATCAACCAGGACGGCGCCAGCAACGGCATGACCGCCCCCAACGGCCCGTCCCAGCAGCGCGTCATCCGTGCCGCCCTGGCAAGTGGCGGACTGACCGCGGCGGACGTGGACGCCGTGGAGGCGCACGGCACCGGCACGACGCTGGGCGACCCCATCGAGGCGCAGGCGCTGCTGGCGACCTACGGCCAGGAGCGCGGCGGCGAACAGCCGCTGTGGCTGGGCTCGATCAAGTCCAACTTCGGCCACACGCAGGCCGCGGCGGGTGTCGCGGGCATCATCAAGATGGTCATGGCGATGCGCCACGGCGTGCTCCCCAGGACGCTTCACGCCGACGAGCCCTCGGCGCACGTGGACTGGTCGACGGGCGCGGTGTCCCTGCTGACGGAGGCCGTCGCCTGGCCCGAGACGGGCCGTCCGCGCCGGGCCGGCGTGTCGTCGTTCGGCATCAGCGGCACCAACGCCCACACGATCATCGAGCAGGCTCCTGCCGCCCCTGCCCTGCCTGAGAGCACTGCCTCGCACGGCCCCCTGCCGCTGCGGCTCTCCGGCCGCAGCACCGACGCCCTGGCGGCCCAGGCCCGCGCCCTGCGCGCACACCTGGCCGCCCACCCGGGCACATCCCTCCACGACCTCGCGTACTCCCTGACCACGGGCCGGGCCGCCTTCGACCACCGCGCCGTCGTCGTCGCTTCGGACGACGCGTCGCTCGCCGCCGCGCTCGACGGCCTTGCCGACGGCCACCCCGCTCCCGGGCTCACGGCCGGCACGGTCAGCAAGGGCGGCCGCACGGCGTTCCTTTTCACGGGGCAGGGGAGTCAGCGGCTGGGGATGGGGCGTGAGTTGTACGCGGCCTGTCCGGTGTTCGCCGAGGCGTTGGACGCGGTGCGTGGGCGGCTCGGGCTGGATGTGCTGTTCGGTGATGACGCGGAGGCGTTGGACCGTACGGAGTTCGCGCAGCCGGCACTGTTCGCGATCGAGGTGGCGCTGTTCCGGCTGCTGGAGGGCTGGGGCGTGCGTCCGGACTTCGTGTCGGGGCATTCGGTGGGTGAGATCGCTGCCGCGCATGTGGCCGGGGTGCTGTCCCTGGAAGACGCGTGCACGCTGGTCGAGGCTCGTGGTCGGTTGATGCAGGCGCTGCCCGCGGGCGGTGTAATGATCGCGGTGCAGGCGTCGGAGGACGAGGTTCTGCCGCTGCTGACCGAGCGCGTGAGCATCGCGGCCGTCAATGGCCCGCAGGCGGTGGTGATCGCGGGTGATGAGGATGCCGCGGTCGCGATCGTGGAGTCGTTCGGGGATCGCAAGTCGAAGCGTCTGACGGTCAGTCACGCATTCCATTCGCCGCACATGGACGGGATGCTGGACGCGTTCCGTGAGGTGGTGTCCGGGCTGTCGTACGGGGCCCCGCGCATCCCGGTCGTGTCGAACCTGACGGGCGCCGTGGTCACCGATGAAATGGCTTCGGCGGACTTCTGGGTGCGGCACGTCCGTGAGACCGTGCGCTTCCTGGACGGCGTCCGCGCCCTGGAGGCCGCGGGCGTCACCACGTACCTCGAACTCGGCCCCGACGGCGTCCTGTCGGCCATGGCGCAGGAGTGCGTGACCGTCGACGGAGCGGGCTTCGCCCCGGCACTGCGCGGTGGCCGACCGGAGGCCGAAACCGTTCTCACCGCCCTGGCCCACCTGCACGTTCGTGGTGCGGCCGTGGACTGGGAGGCCCTTTTCACCGGCACCGGTGCGCAGCGGGTCGACCTGCCCACCTACGCCTTCCAGCGCGCCCGCTACTGGCCCGACGCCGCCCACCCGCTTCCCGGAGACGCCGCGGGGCTCGGGCTTGCCGCCGCTGGGCACCCCCTGCTGGGCGCGTCCGTCACCCTGGCCGATGCCGACGGCCTGGTGTTCACGGGTCGGTTGTCGTTGCGTTCGCATGCGTGGCTGGCTGATCACGTGGTGTTCGGGTCGGTGTTGTTGCCGGGGACGGCGTTCGTGGAGCTGGCTCTGCATGCGGGTGAGCGGGTGGGCTGCCCGGATCTGGCGGAGTTGACGCTTGCGGCGCCTTTGGTCGTGCCGGAGTCGGGTGCGGTTCAGGTGCAGGTGGTGGTCGGGGAGGTCGACGGATCGGGCGGTCGTCCGGTTGCGGTCTACTCCCGTCCGGACGGTGACGACGGGGCCTGGGTTCGCCATGCGGCGGGCTTGCTGACGGAGGGCATCCTGGCTGAGGCGACCGACCTGTCCGTGTGGCCCCCCGCCGGAGCCACCGCCGTGAGCGCGGCGAGCGCGTACGAGGTGCTGGACGCCGCCGGTCTCACGTACGGCCCCCTGTTCCAGGGGCTCGGTGCGGCGTGGCGGCGTGACGGCGAGCTGTTCGCGGAGGTGTCGCTCCCCGCGGAGTTGCACGGTGACGCCAAGGGGTTCGGTGTGCATCCGGCCTTGCTGGACGCGGTGCTGCACAGCCTGGCGCTGGGTGGTGTTCTCATCGGCGCTGATGAGGGTGCGCGGCTGCCGTTCGCGTGGAGTGGTGTGCGGCTGTACGCGGCTGGCGCGTCGTCGGTCCGGGTGCGGGTGGCATCGGCCGGGGACGGTGCGGTGTCGCTGGAGCTGGCGGACCCGACGGGTGCCCCGGTGGTGTCGGTCGAGTCGCTCGCGCTGCGCGCGGTCTCGCCCGACCAGATCGACGCCGTACACGACAACCGTCAGCACTCTCTCTACCGGCTCGAATGGACCGGACGTCCGGCCGAGCGGGAGCGTACTTCACCGTCGGTGACGGCCAGGTGGGCGGTCGTGGGCGCCGGGATACCGGGTCTGGACGGCCCGATCCACACCGACCTGGCTGCCCTGGCCGATGCGTCCGACGCCGTGCCGGACCTGGTGTTCGTCACCCTCGGAGAGGCCGAGGGCGAAGTGCGGGAAGCGGTGCACGCCGGGGCCGCCCGGGCGCTTGCCCTCGTGCAGGCCTGGCTGGAGGAGGACCGCTTTGCCGACTCCCGCCTCGTGTTCGTCACCCGGGGGGCTACGGCGGCCGAGGACCTTGTCGGCGCGGCGGTCTGGGGCCTGGTCCGTTCCGCCGCGACCGAGCACCCCGGCCGGTTCGGCCTGGTCGATGTCGACGACCTGACTGCGCTGCCCGTGGCGGCAGTTGCTGCCGCCCTGGCCGCGGGGGAGTCGGAGATGCGCGCCCGTGAAGGCACGGTGCAGGTGCCGCGTCTGGTGCGTGCGGTGGTGGAGCCGGAGGCCGGGGCGCTGGTGCTGGACGGCACGGTGTTGGTGACGGGTGCCAGTGGTGCGCTGGGTGGGTTGTTCGCGCGTCATCTGGTGTCCGAGTACAGGGTGCGGGATCTGCTGCTGGTGAGCCGGCGGGGTGGGGACGCCCCTGGTGCTGAGGACCTGACCGCTGAACTGGCGGAGCTGGGTGCGTCGGTGTCGTGGGCGGCGTGCGATGTGGCCGACCGGGATGCCCTGGCTGGGCTACTGGCGGGGCGTTCGTTGTCGGCGGTGGTGCACATCGCGGGTGTCCTGGACGACGGTGTGGTCGGGTCGCTGACGGCGGAGCGTCTGTCGTCGGTGCTGCGGCCGAAGGTGGACGCGGCGTGGAACCTGCACGCGCTGACGCAGGGTATGGATCTGTCGGCGTTCGTGCTGTTCTCCTCGGCTGCCGGTGTGTTCGGCAATGCGGGGCAGGCGAACTACGCGGCGGCCAACTCCTTCCTGGACGCGCTGGCCGCGCACCGCAGGGCGCAGGGCCTGGCGGCGACGTCGCTGGCGTGGGGGCTGTGGGACGGCGGCATGGCCGGCGAGGTGTCGCGCTCCGGACGCGGTGCCGTGAACGCCCTGTCGGAGGAAGAGGGCCTGGCCCTGTTCGACGCGGCCGCCGCTTCGCAGGACGCGGAGTTCGTACCGGTGAAGCTGGACCTGGGCGCGCTGCGCACGCAGGCGGCCAGCGGGATGCTGCCGCCGGTGCTGAGCGGTCTGGTCCGCGTCCCGGCCCGTCGCGCCGCGAAGGCTGTCGGCGCGGGGCCGGAGGCGGAACGCCTGGCCGGACTGTCCGTTGCCGAGCAGAAGGCTCACGTCCTGGAGCTGGTGCGCTCCGAGGTCGCGGCGGTGCTCGGTTACGCGGGTCCGGAGGGGGTGGAGCCGGATCGGTCGTTCCGTGAGCTGGGCTTCGACTCGCTGACCGCCGTCGAGCTGCGCAACCGGCTCGGTGCGGCGATCGGGCTGCGCCTGCCCGCCACACTGGTCTTCGATTACCCGACCTCCGTGGTCCTGGCCGAGCACCTGCGAGGGGAGCTCGTCGGAGCTGCCCCGGCAGCGGTGGCACCGGTCGCCGTCCCGGTCCGTGACGACGAGCCGATCGCGATCGTGGGTCTGGGCTGCCGCTACCCGGGTGGGGTGGAGAGTCCGGAGGATCTGTGGCGGCTCGTTCTTGAGGGCCGGGATGCGATTTCCGGGTTCCCTGAGGATCGTGGCTGGGATGTGGAGGCGTTGTTCGACGCGGATCCCGATCAGCAGGGGACGAGCTACGCGCGGGAGGGCGGCTTCGTTCGCGATGCGGGTCACTTCGACCCCGCTTTCTTCGGGATCTCGCCGCGTGAGGCGGTGGCGATGGATCCGCAGCAGCGGTTGCTGCTGGAGACGTCATGGGAGGCGTTCGAGCGCGCAGGCATCGACCCGACGACGATGCGGGGCAGCCGGACGGGTGTCTTCGCCGGCGTGATGTACCACGACTACGCGTCCCGCCTGTCGGTGCTCCCCGAGGGCGTCGAAGGCTTCCTCGGCACGGGCAACGCCGCGAGTGTCATCTCGGGCCGCCTCTCCTATGCGTTCGGCCTCGAAGGTCCGGCCGTCACCGTCGACACGGCGTGCTCGTCCTCGCTCGTCGCCCTGCACCTGGCGGTGCAGGCGCTGCGGAGTGGTGAGTGTGATCTGGCGCTGGCCGGTGGTGTGACGGTGATGGCGACGCCGGCGGCGTTTGTGGAGTTCAGTCGGCAGCGGGGTCTTGCGTCCGACGGTCGGTGCAAGGCCTTTTCGGCGGACGCTGATGGGACGGGCTGGGCCGAGGGTGCGGGTGTGATGGTCGTGGAGCGGCTGTCGGACGCGCGTGCCAAGGGGCATCCGGTGCTGGCGGTGGTGCGGGGTTCGGCGGTGAACCAGGATGGTGCGAGCAATGGTCTGACGGCGCCGAACGGGCCGTCGCAGCAGCGGGTGATCCGGCAGGCGCTGGCCAATGCCCGGCTTACCGCCGCTGAGATCGACGTGGTCGAGGCGCACGGCACGGGCACGACGCTGGGTGACCCGATCGAGGCGCAGGCGCTGCTGGCGACCTACGGCCAGGAGCACGGTGACGAGCAGCCGCTGTGGCTGGGTTCGATCAAGTCGAACATGGGTCACACGCAGGCCGCGGCCGGCGTGGCGGGCATCATCAAGATGGTCATGGCGATGCGGCACGGTGTGCTGCCGCGGACGCTGCACGTGGACGAGCCGTCCCCGCACGTGGACTGGTCCGAGGGCGCGGTGTCGCTGCTGGCCGAGCAGAGGGACTGGCCGCAGACCGGCCGTCCGCGCCGCGCCGCGGTGTCCTCGTTCGGCTTCAGCGGCACCAACGCCCACGCCATCATCGAACAGGCCCCCGAACCCGCACCGGTTGAAGCACGGGAGCAGGCCCCGACGGACGTCCTGCCGTACGTGCTTTCGGCGAAGACCCCGGACGCGCTGCGAGACCAGGCGGCCCGGCTCCGCGCCCACATCGAGGACGCCGACGACGTCAGTGCCGCCGTCGCCCCCTCCCTGGCCACCCAGCGCACCGCCTTCGAGCACCGCGCGGCGGTCGTCGCCTCGGACCGGGATGAACTGCTGCGCGGCCTTGCCTCACTGCAGGCCGGAGATTCGGCGCCCTCGGCCACGCGGGACACCGTGAGCACCGGCAAGCTCGCCTTCCTCTTCACCGGTCAGGGGAGCCAGCGGCTGGGCATGGGGCGTGAGTTGTACGCGGCCTATCCGGTGTTCGCGCAGGCGTTGGACGCGGTGGGTGGGCGGCTGGGGCTGGACGTGCTGTTCGGTGATGACGCTGAGGTGTTGGACCGGACGGAGTTCGCGCAGCCTGCGTTGTTCGCGGTGGAGGTCGCGCTGTTCCGGCTGCTGGAGTCGTGGGGTGTGAAGCCGGACTTCCTGTCCGGGCACTCCATCGGCGAGATTGCCGCGGCCCACGTGGCCGGGGTGCTGTCCCTGGAGGAAGCTTGCACGCTGGTTGAGGCTCGTGGGCGGTTGATGCAGGCGCTGCCTTCGGGTGGTGTGATGATCGCGGTGCAGGCTTCGGAGGACGAGGTCCTGCCGCTGCTGAACGAGCGCGTGAGCATCGCGGCCGTGAACGGTCCGCAGTCGGTGGTGATTGCCGGTGACGAGGATGCCGCTGCCGCGATCGTCGAGTCCTTCGGTGACCGGAAGTCGAAGCGCCTGACGGTCAGTCACGCATTCCACTCGCCGCACATGGACGGCATGCTCGAGGCGTTCCGTGAGGTCGTTTCCGGGCTGACGTTCGCGGCGCCGCGCATTCCGGTCGTCTCGAATCTGACCGGTGCCGTCGTTACGGACGAGATGGCGTCGGCGGACTTCTGGGTGCGGCACGTCCGTGAGGCTGTCCGCTTCCTCGACGGCGTCCGCGCCCTGGAGGCCGCGGGCGTCACCACGTACGTCGAACTCGGCCCCGACGGCGTGCTCTCGGCGATGGCGCAGGAGTGCGTTGCCGGGGAAGGCGCGGCCTTCGTGCCCGTCCTGCGCTCTGCGCGCCCCGAGGCCGAGACCGTCACCACCGCACTTGCCCAGGCCCACAACCGGGGCATCGCGGTCGACTGGCAGGCGTACTTCGCGGGCATCGGCGCTGAGACCGTCGATCTGCCCACCTACGCCTTCCAGCGGCAGCGGTACTGGCTGGAGGCCCCCGAGCTCGCCGTGACCGGGGACGTGACGTCCGCGGGTCTCGGCGCGACGGACCACCCCATGCTGGGTGCGGCTCTCGCGCTCGCGGACGCCGACGGCCTGGTGTTCACGGGTCGGTTGTCGTTGCGTTCGCATGCGTGGCTGGCTGATCACGTGGTGTTCGGGTCGGTGTTGTTGCCAGGTACGGCGTTTGTGGAGCTGGCTCTGCATGCCGGTGAGCGGGTGGGCTGCCCGGGTCTGGCGGAGTTGACGCTTGCGGCGCCTTTGGTCCTGCCGGAGTCCGGCGCGGTTCAGGTGCAGGTGGTGGTCGGGGAGGTCGACGGATCGGGCGGTCGTCCGGTTGCGGTCTACTCCCGTCCGGATGACGCGGACGCGCCGTGGGTCCGCCACGCCGTGGGTGTGCTGACGGACGACGTGCGTCCGGGTGCGGCCGATCTGTCCGTGTGGCCTCCGGCCGGCGCGAGTGCCGTCGAGGTCGATGCGGCGTACGAGGCGTTGGATGCGGCGGGCCTTGTGTACGGCCCGCTGTTCCGGGGGCTGCGTGCGGCGTGGCGGCGCGGCGACGAGCTGTTCGCCGAGGTGGCGGTGCCGGAGGAGGCGCAGCGGGACGCGGACACGTTCGGTGTGCATCCGGCGTTGCTGGATGCGGTGTTGCACAGCTTGGCCCTGGGTGGTGTTCTCGCGGGCTCGGATGAGGGTGCGCGGTTGCCGTTCGCGTGGAGTGGTGTGCGGCTGTATGCGGCCGGCGCGTCGTCGGTCCGTGTGCGGGTGGCGTCGGCCGGGGACGGTGCGGTGTCGTTGGAGTTGGCGGACCCGACGGGTGCCCCGGTGGTGTCGGTCGAGTCGCTCGCGCTGCGCGCGGTCTCGCCGGACCAGATCGACGCCGCGCACGACAACCGACGACAGGATTCACTGTTCGAGGTCGACTGGACGGCGCTGGCTCCCGTGTCGGACACCCGGCAGCCGACGGTGCAGTGGCTCGGAAGCGCGGGACTCGCCGTCCTCGCGGGCGACGGCCAGGCCGTGCCGGAGGCCGTGGTGGTACCGCTGGACCGGGCCGCTTCGGACGACCTTCCCGGTGCGGTGCATGCGGAGTCCGGTCGTGTGCTGGGTCTGGTGCAGGAGTGGCTTGATGACGAGCGGTTCGCGGCGTCGCGTCTGGTGTTCCTGACGCGGGGTGCGGTGGCTGCTGTGCCGGGTGACGAGGTCGCGGATCTGATGCACGCCCCGGTGTGGGGTCTGGTCCGTTCGGCGCAGTCGGAGAATCCGGGCCGGTTCGGTCTGATCGACCTCGACGGCGAGATCGACGCCGAGACCGTCACTGCAGCGTTGGGCTCGGGTGAGCCGGAGGTCGCGGTCAGGACGGGGACGTTCCTGGTGCCGCGTCTGGTGCGTGCGGTGGTGGAGCCGGAGGCCGGGGCGCTGGTGCTGGACGGCACGGTGTTGGTGACGGGTGCCAGTGGTGAGCTGGGCGGTTTGTTCGCGCGTCATCTGGTGTCCGAGTACGGGGTGCGGGATCTGCTGCTGGTGAGCCGGCGGGGTGGGGACGCCCCTGGTGCTGAGGACCTGACCGCTGAACTGGCGGGTCTGGGTGCGTCGGTGTCGTGGGCGGCGTGCGATGTGGCCGACCGGGATGCCCTGGCTGGGCTACTGGCGGGGCGTTCGTTGTCGGCGGTGGTGCACATCGCGGGTGTCCTGGACGACGGTGTGGTCGGGTCGCTGACGGCGGAGCGTCTGTCGTCGGTGCTGCGGCCGAAGGTGGATGCGGCGTGGAACCTGCACGCGCTGACGCAGGGTATGGATCTGTCGGCGTTCGTGCTGTTCTCCTCGGCTGCCGGTGTGTTCGGCAATGCGGGTCAGGCGAACTACGCGGCGGCAAACTCCTTCCTGGATGCGCTGGCCGCGCACCGCAGGTCGCGGGGTCTGGCGGCGACGTCGCTGGCGTGGGGCCTGTGGGACGGCGGCATGGCCGGCGAGCTGTCGCGTTCCGGACGGGGCGCCGTGAATGCCCTGACCGAGCAGGAGGGTCTGGCCCTCTTCGACACCGCGGCCGCCTCGCCGACGGCCGTGCTCGTACCGCTGAAGCTCGACCTGGCGGCCCTGCGCTCCCAGGCTTCGGGCGGCGGGGTGCTGCCGTCGCTGCTGAGCGGTCTGGTCCGCGTCCCGGCCCGCCGTGCCGCGAAGGCCGGCACCGGGTCCGTGGCCGAGCGCCTGGCCGGACTGTCCGTTGCCGAGCAGGAAGCTCACGTCCTGGAGCTGGTGCGCTCCGAGGTCGCGGCGGTGCTCGGTTACGCGGGTCCGGAGGGGGTGGAGCCGGATCGGTCGTTCCGTGAGCTGGGCTTCGACTCGTTGACCGCCGTCGAGCTGCGCAACCGGCTTGCCGCTGCCATCGGGCAGCGCCTGCCCGCCACACTGGTCTTCGACTACCCGACCGCCGCGCTTCTCGCGGAGTACGTGCGGGGCGAACTGGTCGGTACGGAAGCCGTGGTGACTGCGGCTGTGCCCGTCGCTCCGCGCGACGACGAGCCGATCGCGATCGTGGGTCTGGGCTGTCGCTATCCGGGTGGGGTGGAGAGTCCGGAGGATCTGTGGCGGCTGGTCCTTGAGGGCCGGGATGCGATTTCGGGGTTCCCTGAGGATCGTGGTTGGGATGTGGAGGCGTTGTTCGACGCCGATCCCGATCAGCAGGGGACGAGCTACGCGCGGGAGGGCGGCTTCGTCCGGGATGCGGGTCACTTCGACCCGGCCTTCTTCGGGATCTCGCCGCGTGAGGCGGTGGCGATGGATCCGCAGCAGCGGTTGCTGCTGGAGACGTCATGGGAGGCGTTCGAGCGCGCCGGGATCGACCCGACGACGATGCGGGGCAGCCGGACGGGTGTCTTCGCGGGTGTGATGTACCACGACTACGCGTCCCGGCTGAGCGTGCTGCCGGAGGGTGTTGAGGGCTTCGTCGGGACCGGCAACGCGGCGAGTGTCATCTCGGGCCGGTTGTCGTACGCCTTCGGTCTTGAGGGCCCGGCGGTCACGGTGGACACCGCGTGCTCCTCGTCCTTGGTGGCACTCCATCTGGCGGTGCAGGCGCTGCGGAGTGGTGAGTGTGATCTGGCGCTGGCCGGTGGTGTGACGGTGATGGCGACGCCGGCGGCGTTTGTGGAGTTCAGTCGGCAGCGGGGTCTTGCGTCCGACGGTCGGTGCAAGGCGTTTTCGGCGGACGCTGATGGGACGGGCTGGGCCGAGGGTGCGGGTGTGATGGTCGTGGAGCGGCTGTCGGACGCGCGTGCCAAGGGGCATCCGGTGCTGGCGGTGGTGCGGGGTTCGGCGGTGAACCAGGATGGTGCGAGCAATGGTCTGACGGCGCCGAACGGTCCGTCGCAGCAGCGGGTGATCCGGCAGGCGCTGGCCAATGCCCGGTTGAGCGCGGCCGAGATCGACGTGGTCGAGGCGCACGGCACGGGTACGACGCTGGGTGACCCGATCGAGGCGCAGGCGCTGCTGGCGACCTACGGCCAGGAGCACGGTGACGAGCAGCCGCTGTGGCTGGGTTCGATCAAGTCGAACATGGGTCACACGCAGGCCGCGGCCGGCGTGGCGGGCATCATCAAGATGGTCATGGCGATGCGGCACGGTGTGCTGCCGCGGACGCTGCACGTGGATGAGCCGTCCCCGCACGTGGACTGGTCCGAGGGCGCGGTGTCGCTGCTGGCCGAGCAGAGGGACTGGCCGCAGACCGGCCGTCCGCGCCGCGCCGCGGTGTCCTCGTTCGGCTTCAGCGGCACCAACGCCCACGCCATCATCGAACAGGCCCCCGAACCCACGCCCGTACAGCCGCAGGAACCGGAGCGGCCGACCGGCCCGCTTCCCTGGACCCTGTCCGGGAAGTCCGTCGAGGCCCTCCGCGAACAGGCCGCACGGCTGCGGGCGTTCGCCCTCGACAACGCGGACGTGACCCCGGCCGACATCGGCTGGTCCCTGACCACGACCCGTACCGCGCTGGACCGCCGCGCAGTGGTCGTCGCCGAGGACCGCGAGGGATTCCTCGCCGCGCTCGAAGCGCTGGCAGCCGGCGAGGCGAGCGCGGCAGTGACACAGGGCACGGCGGCGGCGGGCAAGGTGGCCTTCCTCTTCACCGGGCAGGGCAGCCAGCGCCTCGGCATGGGCCGCGAGCTGTACGCCGCCTGTCCCGTGTTCGCGGACGCCCTGGACGCGGTCTGCGCACACCTCGATGCGCCGCTGAAGGATGTGCTGTTCGGCGACGACGCCGAGCTGCTGAACGAGACCGCCTCCACGCAGCCGGCACTGTTCGCGGTGGAAGTGGCGCTGTTCCGGCTGCTGGAGAGCTGGGGTGTGAAGCCCGACTTCCTCTCCGGCCACTCCATCGGCGAGATCGCCGCAGCGCATGTCGCCGGAGTGCTGTCCCTGGAGGACGCCTGCACGCTGGTCGAGGCGCGCGGACGGCTGATGCAGGCGCTGCCTTCCGGCGGCGTGATGATCGCGCTGGAGGCGGCCGAGGACGAGGTCCTGCCGGTGTTGGACGACCGCGTGAGCATCGCCGCCGTCAACGGGCCGCGCTCGGTCGTCATCGCGGGTGACGAGGACACGGCCACGGCCGTCGTGGAACTGTTCCCGGACCGCAGGTCGAAGCGGCTGACGGTCAGTCACGCCTTCCACTCGCCGCACATGGACGGCATGCTGGCGGAATTCGGCGAGGTCGCCGCGGGCCTGGCCTACGCCGCCCCGCGCATCCCCGTCGTCTCCAACCTCACCGGCACCGTCGTCAGCGACGAGATGACCTCGCCCGACTTCTGGGTCCGCCACGTCCGCGAAGCCGTCCGCTTCCTCGACGGCATCCGCGCCCTGGAGGCCGCAGGCGTCACCACCTACCTCGAACTCGGCCCCGACGGAGTCCTCTCCGCCATGGCCCAGGAGTGCCTGACCGGCGAGAACGCCGTCTTCGCCCCGGTGCTGCGCTCCTCGCGCCCCGAGGCCGAGACCGTCACCACCGCCCTCGCCCACGCCCACACCCGGGGCGTCGCGGTCGACTGGCAGACCTACTTCGCCGGGACCGGCGCGCGGCGCGTCGACCTGCCCACCTACGCCTTCCAGCGGCAGCGCTACTGGCTGGAGGCCCCCGCACACGCCCTGAGCGGCGATGTGACGTCCGCGGGCCTCGGCAGCGCGGATCACCCGCTGCTCGGCGCGGCGGTCGAGCTGCCCGACTCCGACGGGTTCCTCTTCACCGGCCGGATCTCCCTGCGCACCCACCCCTGGCTGGCCGACCACCGCGTCGCGGGCACCGCGCTGCTGCCCGGGGCCGCGCTCGTCGAACTGGCCGTGCGCGTCGGGGACCACGCGGGTTGCGATCTGCTGGAGGACCTGACGCTGGAAGCGCCGCTGGTGCTGCCCGAGACGGGCGGCGTGCAGCTCCGGCTCACCGTGGCGGAGCCCGAGGCGGCGGGGCGGCGCGCCTTCCACGTGTACTCGCGGCCGGAGGAGTCCGCGGCGGACGAGCCCTGGACCCGGCACGCGGGCGGATTCCTGGCGGTCGCGACCGAGGGGACGCCCGCGGCGGAGGAAGCGGCCGCGTGGCCGCCCGCCGGGGCCGAGCCCTGCGACGTGGACGAGCTCTATGCGTCCTTCGACGCGATGGGCCTCGAGTACGGTCCGGCGTTCCGCAACCTGCGGCGCGCCTGGCGGCTCGGCGACGGCGAGGTCTGCGCCGAAGTCGCCCTCGCCGACGACGACCGGCCGGAGGGCGCGCGGTTCGGGCTCCATCCGGCGCTGCTGGACTCGGCCCTGCACGCGGCCGGTCTCGGGGATTTCTTCCCCGGCGCCGAGCGGGGCGCCCGCCTGCCCTTCGCGTGGGACTCGGTGCGGCTGCACGCCGTGGGCGCCTCCGCGCTGCGGGTCCGCATGGCGCCGGCCGGACAGGACGCCGTCTCCCTGCTGATCGCGGACGAGACGGGGCAGCCGGTGCTCAGCGTCGGCTCCCTCGTCCTGCGTCCGCTGAACGTGGACGGGATCACGGGCAGTGCCGGCGGGCCCGGTGGGGCCTTCCGGGACAGCTTGTTCCAGGTCGACTGGCCGGTGCTGCCGCTGTCTGGGGACGTGCAGCCGGAGGCCGCGGGCCGCTGGGCCTTGCTGGGCGGGGACCCGTTCAAGCTGGGTGCCGTCCTCGGCGTGCAGAGCGTCCACCCGGACCTGGCGTCGCTCGACCGAGAGATCGGCGCCGTCCCGGCCGACGAGGTGCCGGAGACCGTCCTCGTCGCCCTCGCGCCGGACGTCTCCACCGCCGGCCACCTTGCGCGCGCTACGCACAGCGCCGTCACCGCCGCGCTGGAGCTGGTCCAGGAGTGGCTGGCGGACGAGCGGTTCGCCGCGTCGCGGCTGGCCCTCGTCACCCGGGGTGCTGTCGCCGTGGACGCCGACGAGGACGTCGAAGACCTGGCGCACGCCGCGGTGTGGGGCCTGGTCCGTTCCGCGCAGGCCGAGCACCCGGGCCGGTTCGTGCTGGTCGATGTCGACTCCGAGGACGCGTCCCTCCGGGCGCTCACCGCCGCGCTCGACACCGACGAGACGCAACTGGCCGTACGGGACGGCGTCGTACGGACGCCGCGCCTCGCGCGCGCCGCCACCGCACCCGCGCAATCGGCGGACGCCTTCGACCCGGACGGCACCGTCCTGGTCACGGGTGCCGGCGGCACTCTGGGCGGACTCCTCGCCCGGCACCTGGTGGACGTCCACGGGGTGCGGCGCCTGCTGCTGGTGAGCCGGCGCGGCGCGGGGGCGGAGAACGCGGCGGAGCTCACGGAGCAACTGGGCGCATCCGGCACGGAGGTGACCTGGGCGGCGTGCGACGTGGCCGACCGCGACGCGCTCGCCACCGTACTGGCCGGCATCCCCGCGGAGCACCCGCTCACCGCGGTCGTGCACGCGGCCGGTGTCCTGGACGACGGAACGGTCGAGGCGCTGACCCCGGACCGGCTGCGGCGCGTCCTGCGGCCCAAGGTCGACGCGGCCTGGCACCTGCACGACCTGACCCGCGACCTGGACCTGTCGGCGTTCGTCCTGTTCTCCTCGGCCGCCGGTGTCCTCGGCAACGCCGGACAGGCCAACTACGCGGCGGGCAACACCTTCCTCGACGCCCTCGCCCAGCACCGAAGGGCGCAGGGACTCACGGCGGTCTCGCTGGCCTGGGGCCTGTGGGACGACGAGGCCGGCATGGCCGGGACGCTCGACGCGGCCGAGCGGCGGCGCCTGGGCCGCGGCGGCATGCTGCCGCTCTCCCCGGCGGAGGGCCTGGCCCTGTTCGACGCCGCCCTGCCCGGTGCCGCCGGGGAGGAAGCGACCGCGTCCCTCCTGGTCCCCGCCCGGCTCGACCTGGCCGAACTGCGCAGGGCCGTCGGCGACTGGACACCGCCGCTGCTGCGCGGCCTGCTCCGCGGCACCGCGCGGCGCCGGGCGGGCGACGCGTCGGCGCCGACCCCGGACTCGCTCGCGCTGCGGCTCGCCCAACTGCCCTCCGCCGAACGGGACCGGGTCCTCCTCGACCTGGTCTGTACCCAGGTGGCCCAGGTCCTCGGCCACAGCGGATCCGGCGCCATCGAACCCGGCAGCGCCTTCAAGGAACTGGGCTTCGACTCGCTGACCGCGGTGGAGCTGCGCAACCGCCTCGGAGCCGCGTCCGGGCTGAGGCTGCCCGCCACGCTGATCTTCGACTACCCGACCCCCGAAGCGCTGAGCGGCTACCTGCGCTCCGCGCTGCCCCTCGACGACGGGCCGTCGGTCCTCGGCGAACTCGACCGGCTCGAGGAGGCCTTGGGCGCGTCCGACGCGGACAGCGTCACCGCTTCGCGGATCACGATGCGCCTGCAGGCCCTCCTGGCCAAGTGGAAGGACGCGCAGGAAGCCGGCGGCACGGCCCCTGACACGGCCGACGACGACGGCGACCTCGAGACCGCCACGGACGACGAGCTCTTCGACCTGCTGGACGAGGAACTCGGCTCCTCCTGACCCTTCCTGCCGCCCCACCCGCCCCACGACCCATCCGCGCCACCGGAGACCCGGCCGGGCGCGCCGCCCCGCCCGGACGACGACCGACCGGAACGACCGCCTCTGAGGCATGGAGCCCACGCAATGGAGAACGAGGACAAGCTTCGCGACTACCTCAAGCGGGCGACCGCCGACCTGCGCCAGGCCCGCAGGCGGCTGCGCGAGGTGGAGGAGAAGAACGAGGAGCCCATCGCCATCGTCGCGATGAGCTGCCGCTACCCCGGAGGCGTGCAGACCCCCGAGGACCTGTGGCGGCTCGTCGCGAACGGCGAGGACACCATCTCCGCCTTCCCGGTCGACCGCGGCTGGGACGTCGAGTCGCTGTACGACGCCGACCCCGACAGCGCGGGATCCAGCTACGTCAGCGAGGGCGGCTTCCTCTACGACGCCGGCCGCTTCGACCCGGCCCCCTTCGGGATCTCGCCGCGCGAGGCGCTGGCGATGGACCCGCAGCAGCGGCTGCTGCTGGAGACGTCCTGGGAGGCGTTCGAGCGGGCCGGCATCGACCCGTCCTCGCTGCGCGGCAGCCGGACGGCCGTCTTCGCGGGCGTCATGTACCACGACTACACCGCGCGCCTCGACTCCGTCCCCGACGGCGTCGAGGGCTTCCTCGGCACCGGCAGCAGCGGCAGCATCGCCTCCGGGCGCGTCGCCTACACCTTCGGTCTCGAGGGCCCGGCCGTCACCATCGACACGGCCTGCTCGTCGTCGCTGGTGGCGCTGCACCTGGCGGTGCAGGCGCTGCGCGCGGGGGAGTGCTCCATGGCGCTCGCCGGCGGCGTGACCGTCATGGCCACCCCGTCGACGTTCACCGAGTTCAGCCGTCAGCGCGGTCTCGCGGCGGACGGCCGCTGCAAGCCCTTCGCGGCCGCGGCCGACGGTACGGGCTGGGGCGAGGGCGCCGGCATGCTCCTGGTCGAACGGCTGTCGGACGCGCGGCGCAACGGTCACCCGGTGCTGGCGGTGGTGCGGGGTTCCGCGATCAACCAGGACGGCGCGAGCAACGGCCTGACGGCCCCCAACGGCCCGTCCCAGCAGCGCGTCATCCACCAGGCGCTCACCAACGCGCGCCTGTCGGCCGCGGACGTCGACGTCGTCGAGGCGCACGGCACTGGCACGACGCTCGGCGACCCCATCGAGGCGCAGGCCCTCCTCGCCACCTACGGACAGGAGCACACGCCCGAACAGCCCCTGCTGCTCGGCTCGATCAAGTCGAACATCGGTCACACGCAGGCCGCGGCCGGCGTCGCCAGCATCATCAAGATGGTGCTGGCGATGCGGCATGGTGTGGTGCCGAAGTCGTTGCACGTGGATGAGCCGTCGCCGCACGTGGATTGGGCGTCGGGTGCGGTGTCGTTGGCTTCGGATGCGGTGGTGTGGCCGGAGTCGGGGCGTGTACGGCGGGCGGGTGTGTCGTCGTTCGGTTTCAGTGGGACGAATGCGCACGTGATCGTGGAGCAGGCGCCGGAGCCGGAGGCTGAGTCTGAGGCGCCGTCGTCGGCCGTTGGTCCTGCGGTGGTGCCGTGGGTGCTGTCGGGCAAGAGTGCGGTGGCGTTGCGGGGTCAGGCGGAGCGGTTGTCGGGCTGGCTGGTCGGTGAGGCGGGTTCGGCGGCTTCGGTGGCCGAGGTGGGGTGGTCGTTGGCGTCGTCTCGGGCGGCGTTGGAGCACCGTGCGGTGGTGCTGGGCGATCACGTGACCGGGTTGTCGGCGGTGGCGCAGGGTGTGCCGGCGGCGGGTGTGGTGACCGGGCGTGTCGTCGGTGGCAAGACGGTGTTCGTGTTCCCGGGCCAGGGTTCGCAGTGGGTCGGGATGGCCGTGGAACTGCTCGATTCGTCGCCGGTGTTCGCTGCCCGGATAGGGGAGTGTGCGCGCGCGCTGGAGCCGTTCACGGGCTGGTCGCTGGTGGATGTGCTGCGCGGTGTCGAGGGCGCTCCCTCGTTGGAGCGTGTGGATGTCGTGCAGCCTGCGCTGTTCGCGGTGATGGTGTCGCTGGCGGAGGTGTGGAAGGCGGCCGGTGTGCGTCCGGCGGCGGTGATCGGGCATTCGCAGGGCGAGATCGCGGCGGCCTGCGTTGCCGGGATCCTGTCGCTGGAGGACGCGGCCCGCGTCGTGGCTCTGCGGAGTCAGGCGATCGGCCGGGTGCTGGCGGGTCTGGGCGGGATGGTGTCGGTGGCGCTGCCGGCCGCGCAGGTGCGGGAGCGGATCGCTGCGTGGGGTGAGAACCGGATCTCGGTTGCCGCGGTGAACGGCCCGTCGTCCGTGGTGGTTTCCGGCGAGGTTGAGGCGCTGGAGGAGCTGCTGGCGTCGTGTGAGGCGGACGGTGTGCGGGCGCGGCGGATCGCGGTGGACTACGCGTCGCACTCCGCGCAGGTCGACCTGCTCGAAGATGAGCTCGGGAAGCTTCTTGCGCCGATCGCGCCGGGTGAGGCGCAGGTGCCGTTCTTGTCGACGGTGACCGGTGAGTGGGTGTCCGGGCCGGAGCTGGACGGCGGTTACTGGTTCCGGAATCTGCGGCAGACGGTGGAGCTGGAGCAGGCGGTTCGGACGCTGTTGGAGCAGGGCTTCGGTGTGTTCGTGGAGTCCAGCCCGCACCCGGTGCTCACCGTGGGTCTTCAGGAGACCGTCGAGGACGCGGGTCGTGAGGCGGCCGTGCTGGGTTCGCTGCGCCGCAACGAGGGTGGTCTGGAGCGGTTCTGGCTGTCGCTGGGTGAGGCCTACGTCCACGGCGCGTCCGTGGACTGGCAGGCGGTCTTCGACGGGACCGGCGCCCGCCACGTCGACCTCCCCACCTACGCCTTCCAGCGCGAGCACTACTGGCTGGAGAGCGGAACGCCCGAGGCCGCTGGGGCCGTCGCCCCCGCCGACAGCGTGGAGGCCCGCTTCTGGGAGGCCGTCGAACGCAACGATGTGGTCGCCCTGACGGCCGAGTTGGACGTGGACGGCGACCAGGCGCTGACCGCGCTGCTCCCGGCGCTGTCGTCGTGGCGCCGGCAGAGCCGTGAGCAGTCGACCGTCGACGGCTGGCGCTACCGCGTCACGTGGAAGCCCCTGCCCGAGCCCGCCTCGGCCCACCTCACCGGAACCTGGCTGCTCGCCGTCCCCGACACGCTCACCGGCGCGGACCAGGAGTGGGCGGCCGCCGTCGAGCGCACGCTCACCGACCGCGGCGCTGACGTGCGGCGGATCGCCATCGTCCGGAACAGCGACGACACCCGCGCCGAACTCGCCGCAGGCATACGTGAAGCGCTCGCCGACGGGCCCGCTGTGTCCGGTGTCGTCTGCCTGTCGACGCCCTCGGGCACCGCGGCCGGCACTGTCGTGACCACGCTCGCCGTCGTCCAGGCGCTCGGTGACGCCGAGGTGACCGCGCCCCTGTGGTGCGTGACCCGCGGTGCCGTCGCCGCCGCCCGCTCCGAGGGCTTGGAGCACCCGACGCAGGCGCTGATCTGGGGTCTCGGTCGCGTGACCGCGCTGGAGCACGGCGAGCGCTGGGGCGGCCTGGTGGACCTGCCCGGCACGGACGACGTGGACGACCGGGCACTGGCCCGGCTCGCCGGCGTCCTGGCGGGCGACGCGGCCGAGGACCAGGTCGCGGTACGCCCGGGCGGCCTGTTCGCGCGCCGTCTGGTGCGTGCGCGGCTCGCTGAGACCAAGGCGGTACGCGCGTGGCGTCCGCAGGGCACGGTGCTGGTGACCGGCGGTACGGGCGCGCTCGGCGCGCATGTCGCCCGCTGGCTCGCGGCGAACGGCGCCGAGCACCTCGTGCTCACGAGCCGCCGGGGCGTCGACGCCCCCGGCGCCGCCGAGCTGCGCGACGAACTGACCGCGCTCGGCACCGAGGTGACCGTCGCCGCCTGCGACGTCGCCGACCGGGATGCCCTCGCCGCGCTCCTCGGTGCCGTACCCGCCGATCGTCCCCTGACCGCCGTCGTCCACACCGCCGCCGTCCTCGACGACGGCGTGATCGAGGCCCTGACCCCCGACCAGGTGGAGGCGGTGCTGCGCGTCAAGGTCGACGCGACCCTGCACCTGCACGAACTGACCCGCGACCTCGACCTGTCCGCCTTTGTGCTCTTCTCCTCCTTCGCCGCCACCTTCGGCGCACCCGGACAGGGCAACTACGCGCCGGGCAACGCCTTCCTGGACGCCTTCGCCGAGCACCGCCGGGCGGCGGGCCTGCCCGCGACTGCGATCGCCTGGGGCCCCTGGGGCGACGGCGGGATGGCGGAAGGCGCGGTGGGCGACCGCATGCGCCGCCACGGCGTCATCGAGATGGACCCGGAGCGGGCCGTCGCCGCGCTCCAGCACGCCCTGGACCGGGCCGAGACGACGCTGACCGTCGCCGACATGGAGTGGAAGCGCTTCGTCCTCGCCTTCACCTCCGGCCGGTCCCGGCCGCTGCTGCACGACCTGCCCGAGGCGCGCGCCGCCGTCGAGAGCATCCGTGCCGACGCCACCGAAGGCGCGGGCGACTCGGGCGAGTTCTCCCGGCGGCTCGCGGGGCAGCCCGCGGCCGAGCAGGAGCGGCTGCTCCTCGACCTCGTCCGCACCGCCGTCGCCGCCGTGCTGGGGTACGCGGGCCCCGAAGCGGTCGAGGCCGGGCGGGCGTTCAAGGAGCTGGGCTTCGACTCACTCACCTCCGTCGAACTCCGCAACCGCCTGGTCGCCGCCAGCGGTCTCAAGCTCCCGCCCACCCTCGTCTTCGACTACCCGACGGCCACCGTCCTCGCCCGGTACCTGCGCGAGGAGATGTTCGGCCGGGAGGGCGGCGCGGCGTCCGCCGTCCCGACGCCGAGTGCCGCGGTCCTCGACGCCGAGCCCGTGGCGATCGTCGCGATGGCGTGCCGCTTCCCCGGCGGGGTGCGCACTCCCGAGGAGCTGTGGCAGCTGCTGGTCTCCGACGGCGATGCGCTCTCCCGGTTCCCCGCCGACCGCGGCTGGGACATCGAGGCGCTGTACGACCCCGACCCCGACGCGCAGGGCACCTCGTACACCCGCGAGGGCGGCTTCCTGTCCGGTGCGGCCGAGTTCGACTCCGGGTTCTTCGGGATCTCGCCGCGTGAGGCGCTGGCGATGGACCCGCAGCAGCGACTCCTGCTGGAGACGTCCTGGGAGGCGTTCGAGCGGGCCGGCATCGACCCGCAGACCCTGCGCGGCAGCCAGGCCGGTGTCTTCGTCGGCACCAACGGCTCGGACTACGCCGAACTCGCCCGCACCGCGACCGAAGGCCTCGAAGGCCATCTGGCCACCGGCAGCGCCGGCAGCGTCGTCTCCGGCCGCATCTCGTACACCTTCGGCCTGGAGGGCCCGGCGGTCACCGTCGACACCGCCTGCTCCGCCTCGCTTGTCGCCCTGCACCTCGCGGTCCAGGCGCTGCGGGCGGGGGAGTGCTCGGTGGCCCTGGCCGGCGGCGTGACGGTCATGTCGACGCCCGGCACCTTCATCGAGTTCAGCCGCCAGCGGGGACTGTCCACGGACGGCCGCTGCAAGGCGTTCTCCTCCGACGCCGACGGCTTCAGCCCCGCCGAGGGTGTCGGCATGCTGCTCGTGGAGCGGCTGTCGGACGCGCGGCGCAACGGCCACCCGGTGCTCGCCGTCGTCCGCGGCTCCGCCATCAACCAGGACGGCGCGAGCAACGGCCTCACCGCCCCCAACGGCCCGTCCCAGCAGCGCGTCATCCGTCAGGCCCTCGCCAACGCGCGCCTGTCGGCCGCCGACGTCGATGTCGTCGAGGCGCACGGCACCGGCACGACGCTCGGCGACCCCATCGAGGCGCAGGCCCTGCTCGCGACCTACGGCCAGGACCGTCCCGACGGCCGGCCCCTGCTGCTCGGCTCGATCAAGTCGAACATCGGCCACGCGCAGGCCGCTGCCGGTGTCGCCGGAGTCATGAAGATCGTGCTCGCCATGGAGCACGGCGTGCTGCCGCGCAGCCTCCACATTGCCGAGCCGACCCCGCACGTCGACTGGACCGCGGGCGACGTCGACCTCCTGACCGAGGCGCGGCCCTGGCCGGACACCCACCGCCCCTGGCGAGCGGGAGTCTCGTCGTTCGGCTTCAGCGGCACCAACGCGCATGCCATCATCGAGCAGGCCCCCGATGCCGCCGAGGACACGACCCCGGAACCGGCGCCGACACCCCTACTGGCCGGGGTGACCCCTGACGGTTCCCCGTCGGGCCCGTCGACCGCCCTGCCCTGGACCCTCACCGCACGGACGCCGAAGGCCCTGCGCGGTCAGGCCGAACGCCTCCTGACCCATCTCGCCGCCCATCCTGACCTGCGACTTGTCGACGCGGCCCACTCCCTGGCCACGACCCGCGGCGCCCTGGACGAGCGAGCCGTCGTCGTCGGTCGCGAGCGCGCCGACGTCGTCACCGCCCTGACCGCCCTGGCCACCGGGGAGACCTCACCGGCCCTGGTGCAGGGGTCCGCGATCGGGGGAAGGACGGTGTTCGTCTTCCCCGGACAGGGGTCGCAATGGGTAGGCATGGCCGAAGGGCTGTTGGACGCTTCAGCCGTGTTCGCTGCCCGGATGGAGGAGTGCGCTCAGGCGCTGGAGCCGTTGACCGGCTGGTCGCTGGTCGATGTGCTGCGCGGTGTCGAGGGCGCTCCGTCGCTGGAGCGCGTGGACGTGGTCCAGCCCGCGCTGTTCGCGGTGATGGTGTCGCTGGCGGAGGTGTGGAAGGCGGCCGGAGTCCGTCCGGCGGCGGTGATCGGGCATTCGCAGGGCGAGATCGCGGCCGCGTGTGTTGCCGGGATCCTCTCGCTTGAGGATGCCGCCCGCGTCGTGGCTCTGCGCAGTCAGGCGATCGGACGGGTGCTGGCCGGTCTGGGCGGGATGGTGTCGGTGGCGCTGCCGGCCGCGCAGGTGCGGGAGCGGATCGCGGCGTGGGGCGAGGACCGGATCTCCGTTGCCGCGGTGAACGGCCCCTCCTCGGTCGTGGTCTCCGGCGAAGTGCACGCCCTGGACGAGCTGCTGGCCTCCTGCGAGGCGGACGGCGTGCGGGCGCGGCGGATCGCCGTGGACTACGCGTCGCACTCCGCTCAGGTGGATCTGCTGCGGGACGAGCTGGCCGAGCTGCTGGCGCCGATCGCCCCGGGCGAGGCGCAGGTGCCGTTCCTGTCGACGGTGACCGGCGAGTGGATGACCGGTCCGGAGCTCAACGCCGGGTACTGGTTCCGCAACCTGCGGCAGACCGTTGAACTCGAGCAGGCCGTACGAAGCCTGCTGGAGCAGGGCTTCGGAGTGTTCATCGAGTCCAGCCCGCACCCCGTTCTCACCGTGGGTCTTCAGGAGACCGTCGAGGACGCAGGCCGTGAGGCCGCCGTCCTGGGCTCGCTGCGCCGCAACGAAGGCGGCTTGGAGCGGTTCTGGCTCTCCCTTGGCGAGGCCTATGTCCACGGCGCGTCCGTGGACTGGCAGGCGGTGTTCGCCGGGACCGGCGCACAGCGCGTGGACCTGCCCACCTACGCCTTCCAGTCGCAGCGGTTCTGGCCCGAGATCGCCCCGGCGTCCGCGTTCGAGGCGCCCGTGGAGAACGCGATCGACGCCCGTTTCTGGGCGGCCGTCGAACGCGAGGACCTCGACACGATCACCTCTGAACTCGCCGTCGACGCCGACCAGCCGCTGACCGCGCTGCTTCCGGCGCTGTCCTCGTGGCGCCGGCAGAGCCGTGAGCAGTCCACCGTCGACGGCTGGCGCTACCGCGTCACGTGGAAGCCGGTGTCCGAGCCGGCTTCGGCCCGTCTCACCGGGACCTGGCTGCTCGCCGTCCCCAGTACGCTCACCGGCACGGACGAGGAGTGGGCGGCCGCCGTCGAACGCACGCTCACCGACCGCGGAGCGCAGGTGCGCACCGTGCGGGTCGACCACGGCACCGCCGACCGCGAGCAGCTGACGGCAGCGCTGAAGGCCGCACTCGACGGCTCCGCGCCCGGCGGTGTCCTCTCCCTCCTCGCCCTCGGCGGCGCCAGCGCCCCGCTGCGCGAGCACGCCGGACTGCTGGCGACTGCCGCTCTGGTCCAGGCACTCGGCGACGCCGAGGTCACCGCGCCCCTGTGGTGCCTGACCCGCGGCGCGATCGCGACCGGCCGCTCCGAGGCGGTGACCGATCCCGCGCAGGCGCTCATCTGGGGATTCGGCCGGACGGCCGCCCTGGAGTACCCCGACCGCTGGGGCGGTCTCGTCGACCTGCCCGGCACGGACACCGCGGACGACCGTACGCTCACCCGCCTCGCGGGCCTGCTGGCCGGGGACGGTGCGGAGGACGAGGTCGCGGTCCGGGCCTCCGGCGTCTTCGCGCGCCGGCTCGCCCACGCGTCCGGTGCCGACGCGCCCACCGGCAAGGTGTGGAACCCGCACGGCACGGTGCTGGTCACCGGCGGTACGGGCGCGCTGGGTGCGCACGTCGCGCGCTGGCTCGCGTCCAACGGCGCCGAGCACCTGGTGCTGGCCGGCCGCCGGGGCATCGACGCCCCCGGCGCCGCCGAGCTGCGCGACGAACTGACCGCGCTGGGCACGGAAGTGACCGTGGCCGCCTGCGACGCCGCCGACCGTGACGCCCTGGCCGCGCTCCTCGACGCCGTCCCCGCGAACCGCCCCCTGACCGCCGTCGTCCACACCGCCGGTGTGCTCGACGACGGAGTCATCGACGCGCTCACGCCCGAGCGGTTCGCGACCGTCCTCGCCCCCAAGGCGGAGGCGGCGCTCGCCCTGCACGAGCTGACCCGCGGTCTGGACCTGTCCGCGTTCGTGCTCTTCTCCGGGGTCGCCGGCACGCTCGGCGACGGCGGACAGGGCAACTACGCGGCGGCCAACGCCTATCTGGACGCCCTCGCGGAGCAGCGGCACGCCGAGGGCCTGGCCGCGACCTCCGTGGCATGGGGCCGCTGGGGTGACAGCGGACTGGCGGCGGGCGGCGCGATCGGCGAACGCCTCGACCGCGGCGGCGTGCCGGCGATGGCGCCCGGTTCCGCGATCCGCGCGCTCCAGCAGGCTCTCGACCTGGGCGACGTGACGGTCGCGGTCGCCGACATCCAGTGGGAGCGGTTCGCGCCCGGCCACACCGCCGTGCGGCCGAGCCCGTTCCTCGCCGACCTGCCCGCGGTGCGGCGGCTGGCGGAGGCCCGTTCCGGCGCGGCGGACGGCGATCCGTCCGGTGCCGGGCTCTCCCCGGCGGAGGCCCTGCGCCGCCGCCTGGAGGTCATGCCGCGGGCCGAACAGGGCCTGGCCGTCGCCGAGCTGGTCCGTACCCACGCGGCCGCGGCACTCGGCCACCCGACCACCGACGAGGTCGGCGCGCAGCGCGCGTTCAAGGAGCTCGGCTTCGACTCCCTCATCGCGCTGGAGCTGCGCAACCGGCTGAACGCCGCGACCGGACTGCGGCTCCCGGCCACCCTCGTCTTCGACCACCCGAACCCGGCCGTCCTGGCCGACTTCCTGCTCGGTGAGATCGTCCCGGACGGCGGCCCCGGCGCCGCCCCCGGCATGGCGGAACTCGACAAGCTCGAGTCCGCGCTGTCCGTGCTCGACCCGGACGCCGCGGACACCCCGACCCGTACCGACATCGCGCTGCGTCTGCAGGCCCTCCTGGCGAAGTGGGGTGAACCGCACACCGATTCCCGTGGCGAGGCCGTCACAGAAAAGCTTCAAGAGGCCACGCCCGACGAGCTCTTCGCCTTCATCGACAAGGAGCTCGGGATTTAAGCAGGCGGACAGCAGGCAGCACTCAGCAGGCAGCAGCAGCGCGAAGGTGTGACGAGAAGCATGGGTGAGGTTCCAATGGCAGATCAGGACAAGATCCTCGGTTACCTGAAGCGGGTGACGGCCGATCTGCACCAGACCCGGCAGCGGCTCCGCGAGGTCGAGTCGGCGGAGCCGGAGCCGATCGCGATCGTCGGCATGAGCTGCCGGTTCCCCGGCGGCATCACGTCGCCGGAGGGCCTGTGGGACCTGGTCGCCCAGGGCCGCGACGCCATCACCGACTTCCCGTCCGACCGCGGCTGGGACATCGACTCGCTGTACGACGCCGACCCCGACCAGGAAGGCACCAGCTACACCCGCGAGGGCGGATTCCTCAACGGCGTCGGGGAGTTCGACGCCGCGTTCTTCGGGATCAGCCCTCGCGAGACCCTCGGCATGGACCCCCAGCAGCGCCTGCTGCTGGAGACCGCCTGGGAGACCTTCGAGCGCGCCGGGGTCGACCCGGGCACCCTGCGCGGCAGCAAGGCCGGTGTGTTCATCGGCACCAACGGCCAGGACTATCCCGAGATGCTGCACGACGTCCCCAAGGGCGTCGAGGGATACCTGATGACCGGCAACGCGGCCAGCGTCATCTCCGGCCGCCTGTCGTACACCTTCGGCCTCGAGGGCCCGGCCGTCACCGTCGACACCGCCTGCTCCGCCTCGCTCGTCGCGCTGCACCTGGCCGTCCAGGCGCTGCGCAACGACGAGTGCACGATCGCCCTCGCGGGCGGCGTCACCGTCATGTCGAGCCCGCGCGCCTTCATCCAGTTCAGCCGGCAGCGGGGGCTGGCCCCCGACGGCCGCTGCAAGCCGTTCGCCGACGGCGCCGACGGCACGGGCTGGGGCGAGGGCGTCGGCATGCTGCTCGTCGAGCGGCTCTCCGACGCCCGCCGCAACGGCCACCCCGTGCTGGCGATCGTGCGCGGCTCCGCCATCAACCAGGACGGCGCCAGCAACGGCCTCACCGCCCCCAACGGCCCGTCCCAGCAGCGCGTCATCCGCCAGGCGCTGACCAACGCCGGGCTCAGCCCCGCGCAGGTCGACGTCGTCGAGGCACACGGCACCGGCACCACCCTCGGCGACCCCATCGAGGCGCAGGCGATCCTCGCCACCTACGGCCAGAACCGTCCCGACGGGCGCCCGCTGTGGCTGGGCTCGGTCAAGTCCAACATCGGCCACACGCAGGCCGCCGCCGGTGTCGCGGGCATCATCAAGATGGTGCAGGCGATCCGGCACGGCGTCCTGCCCAAGTCGCTCCACATCGACGCGCCCTCCACCAACGTCGACTGGACCTCCGGCGACGTCGCCCTGCTCACCGAGTCGGTGCCGTGGCCCGCGACCGGGCAGCCGCGCCGCGCCGGCATCTCCTCCTTCGGTGTCAGCGGCACCAACGCGCACACCGTCATCGAGGAGGCCCCGAGCGCCGACGAGCCGCAGGAGCCCTCCGCCGAGGACGCCGCCCCCGCTGCCGAGGCCGTGCAGGGCGTCGACGGCCCGGTGCCGCTGCTGCTGTCCGGCCACGGCGACATCGCCCTGCGCGCGCAGGCGGAGCGCCTCGCCGCCCACCTGCGCACCCACCCCGAACTGGCCGCCGACGCGGCGGGCCTGACCGACCTCGGCTTCTCGCTCGCCACGAGCCGCGCCGCCCTGGACCGCAGGGCCGTGCTGTTCTCCGGCGACCGCGACGCCCTGCTCGCCGGCCTCGACCTGCTGGCGGACGCCGACCGCACCGAACAGCCCGCGGAGGCCGTCCTCGGCACGGCGGGCGAGGGCAAGACCGCGTTCCTCTTCACCGGACAGGGCAGCCAGCGCCCCGGCATGGGCCGCGACCTGTACGCGACCCACCCGGGCTTCGCGCGCGCCCTGGACGAGGTCCGCGACGAACTCGACCGGCACCTCGACACCCCCCTGTACGACGTGCTGTTCGCGCCGCAGGACAGCCCGCGCGCCGCGCTGCTGGACCAGACCGCCTACGCCCAGACCGCCCTGTTCGCGGTCGAGGTCGCCCTCTTCCGCCAGCTCGAACAGTGGGGCGTGGCCCCCGACTTCCTCATCGGCCACTCCATCGGCGAACTCACCGCCGCCCACGTCTCCGGCGTCCTCACCCTGCCCGACGCGGCCCGCCTGGTCGCCGCCCGCGGTCGGCTGATGCAGGCGCTGCCCACCGGCGGCGCCATGATCGCCGTCGAGGCCGCAGAGGAGGAAGTGACGCCGCTGCTCACCGGCCGGGTGGGCATCGCCGCCGTCAACGGCCCGCGCTCCGTCGTCGTCTCCGGCGACGAGGACGCCGCCGAGGCGATCGCGGAGGAACTGCGCGCCCAGGGCCGCAGGACCAAGCGCCTGACGGTCAGTCACGCCTTCCACTCCCCGCTGATGGACGGCATGCTGGAGGCATTCCGCGACATCGCCGGGACCATTGACTACCGGCCGCCGGTCATCCCGATCGTCTCCAACCTCACCGGTGCCTCCGTCACCGCCGACGAGATCGGCACCGCCGACTACTGGGTCCGCCACGTCCGCGAGGCCGTCCGCTTCCACGACGGCGTGCGCCGGCTGGCCGCGCAGGGCGTCACCGCCTTCGTCGAGGTGGGCCCCGGGGGTGTGCTGACCGCCCTCGCCCAGGAGTGCGTCGACGACCCGGACGCCCTGTTCGTGCCCGTCCTGCGCGCCGACCGCGCCGAATCGGCCGCCCTGGCCGGAGCGGTCGCGCAGGCCCACGTCCACGGTGTCGCCGTCGACTGGCGGGCCGTGTTCGCCGGCCGCGGCGCCGGACGCGTGGACCTGCCCACGTACGCCTTCCAGCGCGAGCTGTTCTGGCCCGAGCAGCCCACCGCCTGGGCGGGCGACGTCACCGCCGTCGGCATCGGCTCCGCCGACCACCCGCTGCTGGGCGCGGCCATCGCCCTGGCCGGCGGCGACGGCCACCTCTTCACCGGCCGCCTCTCGCTCGCCACCCACCCCTGGCTCGCCGACCACACGGTGATGGACACCGTGCTGCTGCCCGGCACCGCCATGGTCGAACTCGCCCTCCAGGCCGGTGACCACACCGGCTGCCCCCTCCTGGACGAACTCACCCTCGAAGCGCCGCTGGCGCTGCCCCCGCACGGCGGAGTGCAGATCCAGCTCGCCGTCGGCGCGCCCGACGCCGAGGGACGCCGCGCGCTGACCCTGCACTCGCGTCCCGAGGACGCCGCAGACGACACCTGGGGCGAGGGCGCCTGGACCCGCCACGCCACCGGTGTCCTCGCCCCCGCCGCGCCGGGCGCCACCGCGCCCGTGGGCGACCTCGCCGCCTGGCCGCCCGCGGGCGCCGACGAGGTCGTCGTCGACGGCCTGTACGAGTACCTGGCCGAGTCCGGCTTCGCCTACGGCCCCGTCTTCCAGGGCCTGACCGCCGCCTGGCAGCGCGGCGACGAGGTGTTCGCCGAGGTCCGCCTGCCGCAGCAGGCGCACGCCGAGGCCGGCCTGTTCGGCGTCCACCCCGCGCTCCTGGACGCGGCCCTGCACGCCGTCGGCATCGGCTCGCTCCTGGAGGACACCGAGCACGGCAGGCTCCCGTTCTCCTGGAGCGGTGTCGCCCTCCACGCCGTCGGCGCCCGCGCCCTGCGGGTCCGGCTCGCGCCCGCGGGCAACGACACCGTCTCCGTCACCCTCGCCGACGAGACCGGCGCCCCCGTCGCCTCGGTCGACGGGCTGCTGCTGCGGCCGGTCTCGCCCGAGCAGGTGCACGCCGCGCGCACGGCCTTCCACGAGTCGCTGTTCCGCGTCGAGTGGACGGGCGTCCCCGCGCCCGCCGCGACCACCGTCGCCGCCGGCCAGTGGGCCGTGCTGGGCGAGGCGGGCGGCGCGTTCACCGGCGCCCTGCCCACCGCGGCCGTCCACGCCGGCCTCGACGCGCTCGGCGCCGCCCTGGCGGCCGGCGGGCCCGTCCCGCAGGCCGTCGTCGTGCCCTTCGGCGACGGCGCGCCGACCCTCCTCGACGCCGACCTGCCGGGCGCCGTCCGCACCGCCCTGCACGACGCCCTCGCGCTCGCCCAGGCCTGGCTCGCCGACGACCGCTTCGCCGCCTCCCGCCTGGTGTTCGTCACCCGCGGCGCGGTCGCCACCACGGCCGGCTCCGACGTCGCCGACCTCGCCCACGCCCCGCTGTGGGGCATGCTGCGCTCCGCCCAGTCCGAGCACCCCGACCGCTTCGTCCTGGCCGACCTGGACGGACGCGAGGAGTCCCTGCGCGCTCTGCCCGGCGCGCTCGCCCTCGCCACCGCGGAACCCCAACTCGCCGTCCGCGACGGCAAGGTCCTCGTGCCCCGCCTGACGCGGGTCGCCGCCACGCCCGAGCAGCAGGCGCCCGCCCTCGACCCCGACGGCACCGCCCTCGTCACCGGCGCCACCGGCACCCTCGGCGGGCTCGTCGCCCGCGACCTCGTCACCCGGCACGGCATACGCCGGCTGCTGCTGACCAGCCGCCGCGGCGAGTCCGCCCCCGGCGCCGCCGAACTCCTCGCCGACCTGCGCGAGCTGGGCGCGGAGGTCACCCTCGCCGCCTGCGACACCGCCGACCGCGACGCGCTGGCCGCGCTGCTGGCGACGGTCCCCGCCGACCGTCCCCTGACCGCCGTCGTGCACACCGCGGGCGTCCTCGACGACGGCATCCTCGAAGCGCTCACCCCCGACCGCGTCGACCGCGTCCTGCCCGCCAAGGTCGACGCCGCCGTGCACCTGCACGAGCTGACCCGCGACAGCGACCTCGCCGCGTTCGTCCTGTTCTCCGCCGCCGCCGGCACCCTGGGCGGCCCCGGCCAGGCCAACTACGCCGCCGCCAACGCCTTCCTCGACGCGCTCGCCCACCGCCGCCACGCCGAGGGGCTGCCCGCCACCGCGCTCGCCTGGGGCCTGTGGGCCGAACGCAGCGGCATGACCGCCGACCTCGCCGACACCGACCTGGAGCGGATCTCCCGCGCCGGCGTGGCCGCGCTCTCCTCCGAGCAGGGCCTGGCGCTGCTCGACACCGCCCGCGCCGTCGGCGAGCCCACCGCCGTCCCCATGCACCTGGACCTGGTGTCCCTGCGCCAGGCCGACGCGAGCATGGTGCCCGCCCTGCTGCGCGCACTGGTTCGCCCCGCGGCCCGGCGTGCCGCCGACGCCGCCGAGGCCGCCCCGGCCGGCGGGCTCACCGGCCGGCTCCTGCCGCTGACCCCCGCCGAACGCGACCGCCTCCTGCTGGACACCGTCCGCGTCCAGGTCGCCGCCGTCCTCGGCTTCCCCGGCCCCGAGGCCGTCGACCCGGCACGCGCCTTCAAGGAACTCGGCTTCGACTCGCTGACCGCCGTCGAGCTGCGCAACCGCCTCGGCTCGGCGACCGGCGTGCGCCTGCCCGCCACCCTCGTCTTCGACTACCCGACCCCGAACGCGCTCGTCGCGTTCCTGCGCACCGAACTCCTCGGCGACGCCGCCGACTCGGCCCCGGTCAAGGCCGTCACCACCGTCACCGCGACCGACGACGAGCCGATCGCCATCGTCGGCATGAGCTGCCGCTACCCGGGCGGCGTCACCACCCCCGACGAGCTGTGGCAGCTCGTGGCCGGCTCGGTCGACGCCATCACCCCGTTCCCCACCGACCGCGGCTGGAACCTCGCCGCGCTCTACGACGCCGACCCCGGACGCGCGGGCACCAGCTACACCCGCGAGGGCGGCTTCCTCCACGACGCCGCCGACTTCGACCCGGACTTCTTCGGCATCAACCCGCGCGAAGCCCTCGCCATGGACCCCCACCAGCGGCTGCTGCTGGAGACGTCCTGGGAGGCCTTCGAGCGGGCCGGCATCGACCCGACCTCGATGCGCGGCAGCCGCACCGGCGTCTACGCCGGCGTGATGTACCACGACTACCTGACCCGGCTGGCCGCCCTTCCCGAGGGCCTGGAGGGCTACCTCGGCACCGGCACCGCGGGCAGCGTCGCCTCCGGCCGCGTCTCGTACACCCTCGGCCTGGAGGGCCCGGCCGTCACCGTCGACACCGCCTGCTCCTCCTCGCTGGTCGCCCTGCACCTGGCCGTCCAGGCGCTGCGCAGCGGCGAGTGCGACATGGCCCTCGCCGGCGGCGTCACGGTCATGTCGACCCCCGACACCTTCATCGACTTCAGCCGCCAGCGCGGCCTGTCCACCAACGGCCGCTGCAAGTCCTTCTCCGCCGACGCCGACGGCACCGGCTGGGCCGAGGGCGCCGGCATGCTCCTCGTCGAACGGCTCTCCGACGCCCGCCGCAACGGCCACCGCGTCCTCGCCGTCGTCCGCGGCACCGCCGTCAACCAGGACGGCGCCAGCAACGGCCTCACCGCGCCCAACGGCCCCTCCCAGCAGCGCGTCATCCGCGCCGCGCTGGCCGGGGCGGGCCTGACGACCGCCGACGTCGACGCCGTCGAGGCGCACGGCACGGGCACCACGCTCGGCGACCCCATCGAGGCGCAGGCGCTGCTCGCCACCTACGGCCAGGGCCGCGCCGCGGACCAGCCGCTGCGCCTGGGCTCCATCAAGTCCAACATCGGCCACACCCAGGCCGCCGCCGGCGCCGCCGGCATCATCAAGATGATCCTCGCCATGCGGCACGGCGTCCTGCCGCAGTCCCTGCACATCGGCGAGCCGTCCCCGCACATCGACTGGTCCGCCGGCGCCGTCTCCCTGCTGACGGAGGCCGAGCCCTGGCCGGCGACGGACCGCCCCCGCCGCGCGGGCATCTCCTCCTTCGGCGTCAGCGGCACCAACGCGCACGTCATCATCGAGGAGCCCCCCGCCGAGGCAGGGGACGTCATCACCGGCCCGGCCCCGGCGGCCGTCCCCGCGACCGCCCCGCTGCCCTTCGTGCTGTCCGGCCGCACCCCCGCCGCGCTGCGCGCCCAGGCCGCCCGCCTGGCCGCCCACCTCGCCGAGCGGCCCGAGGCCGCCCCCGCCGACATGGCGCTGTCGCTGGCCACCACCCGCACCGCCCTGGACCGCCGGGCCGCCGTCGTCGCCCACGACCGCGACGAGCTGCTCGCCGGCCTCGCCGCGCTCGCCGGGGACCAGGACGGCGCCCATGTCGTCCGGCACACCACCGCCGACGGCAGGACCGCGATCCTGTTCACCGGACAGGGCAGCCAGCGCCCCGGCATGGGCCGCGAACTGTACGACACCCACGCCGTGTTCGCCGCCGCGCTGGACGCGGTGTGCGAGGAGTTCGCCCCGTACCTCGAACGCCCCCTGAAGGACGTGCTGTTCGCGTCCGATGGGGACGAACTCGACCGCACCGCGTACACCCAGCCCGCCCTGTTCGCGCTGGAGACCGCGCTCTACCGGCTCGTCGAGTCCTGGGGCGTCCGCCCCGACTACGTCTCCGGCCACTCCATCGGCGAGATCACCGCGGCCCACGTCGGCGGTGTCCTCACGCTCTCCGACGCTGCCCGGCTGGTCGCCGCCCGCGGCCGGCTCATGCAGGCCCTCCCCGAGGGCGGCGCCATGATCGCCCTGGCGGCCGCCGAGGACGAGGTGCTGCCGCTGCTGGCCGGACACGAGGACCGGATCGGCATCGCCGCCGTCAACGCCGCCGACGCCGTCGTCATCTCCGGCGAGGAGACCCTCGCCCTGGAGATCGCCGCCGAGTTCGAGCGCCGCGGCCGCCGCACCCGGCGTCTGACCGTCAGCCACGCCTTCCACTCCCCGCTGATGGACGGCATGCTCGACGACTTCCGCGAGGTCGCCGAGTCAATCACCTACCACCGGGCGACCGTCCCCGTCGTCAGCAACCTCACCGGGCGGCTCGCCGGCGACGAACTGCGCACCGCCGGCCACTGGGTCGCGCACGTCCGCGAGGCCGTCCGCTTCCTCGACGGCATCCGCACCCTGGACGCCGAACACGTCACCACCTACCTCGAACTCGGCCCGCAGGGCGTGCTGTCCGGCCTCGGCCGCGACTGCCTCCCCGAGACCGCCGACCCCGCCGACGCCCCCGTCTTCCTGCCCGCCCTGCGCCGCGACCGCGGCGAGGCCGAGGCCGTGACCGAGGCGCTGGCCGCCGCCCACACCCGGGGCATCGCGGTCGACTGGCAGGCGTACTTCGCCGGGACCGGCGCGCACCGCGTCGATCTGCCCACCTACGCCTTCCAGCGCGAACGGTTCTGGCTGGAGACGCCGGCTGGATTCGTCGGCGACGTCGAGTCCGCCGGCCTGGGCGCCGCCCACCACCCGCTGCTCGGCGCCGCGGTCGCCCTCGCCGACGGCGAAGGGTTCCTGCTCACCGGACGCCTCTCCCTCGACACCCACCCCTGGCTCGCCGACCACGCCGTCATGGGCTCCGTCCTCCTGCCCGGCACCGCCTTCGTCGAACTCGCCGTCCGCGCGGGCGACCAGGCCGGCTGCGACCTGCTGGAGGAACTCACCCTCGAAGCCCCCCTCGTCCTCGCGCCCGGCGCCGTCGTCCGCATCCAGATCGCCGTCGGCAACCCCGACGCGACCGGCCGCCGCGCCCTGGACGTCTGGTCCACCGACCACGACGCCCCCGCCGACGAGCCGTGGACCCGGCACGCCACCGGCGTGCTCTCCGGCGGAGCACCCGCCCCTGCCTTCGACCTCACCGCCTGGCCCCCGCCGGGCGCCGAAGCCGTCGGCGTCGACGGCCTGTACGAGCACCTCGGCCAGGGCGGCTTCGCCTACGGCCCGCTCTTCCAGGGCCTGCGCGCCGCTTGGGTGGCCGGCGACAACGTCTACGCCGAAGTCGCCCTGCCCGACGACCAGCAGGGCGAGGCCGCCCGCTTCGGCCTGCACCCGGCACTGCTCGACGCCGCCCTGCACGGCACCTTCGTCCAGCCCGCCCCCGACGGCGAACGCCCCGGCCGGCTGCCCTTCTCCTGGCGCCAGGTGTCCCTGCACGCCGCCGGCGCCTCCACGCTGCGCGTCCACCTCACCAGCAGCGGCGAGGACACCCTCTCCCTTCGCATCGCCGACACCACCGGCGCACCCGTCGCCACCGTCGGCAGCCTCATGGTGCGGCCCGTCTCCGCCGACCGGATCGGCAGCGCGCGCTCCGCCCACCACGAGTCCCTGTACCGCGTCGACTGGGCCACCCTTCCCCTGCCCGCCGACGCCCCCGCCGCCGGCGCGCCGTGGGCCTGCGTCGGGCCCGACGCGCTGGACGTCCCCGGCGTCGACACCACGGCCCACAGCGGCCTGGACGCTCTCACCGCCGCCCTCGAGGCGGCCGGCGCCCCCGCGCCCGCGTACGTCCTCGCCCACCTCGCCCGCGACACGGCCCCCGACGCCCTCGCGGACTCCGTGCACACCGCCGCGCACCGGGCACTGGCCCTCGTCAAGGAGTGGCTCGCCGACGACCGGCTCGCCGCCTCCCGCCTGGTGCTCGTCACCCGCGGCGCCGTCGCCACCCAGAGCGACTGGGACGTCGCCGACCTCGCCCATGCCGCCGTGTGGGGCCTGGTCCGCACCGCGCAGTCCGAGAACCCCGACCGGTTCGTCCTCGTCGACCTCGACGGCGACCCCGCCTCCGCGCAGGCGCTGCCCGCGGCCCTCGCCACCGGAGAACCCCAACTCGCCGTCCGCCGCGGCACCGTCCACGCGCCCCGGCTTGCCCGGGTCCCCGCCACGACACCGCTGACCCCGCCCGCGGACACCAGCGCCTGGCGCATGGACATCCAGGACAAGGGCACCTTGGACAACCTCACCCTGCTGCCCAGCCCCGAGTCCGAGGCACCGCTGGAGCCCGGTCAGGTCCGCGTCGCCGTCCGCGCCGCCGGCCTCAACTTCCGCGACGTCCTCAACGCCCTCGGCATGTACCCGGGCGACCCGGGCCTCATGGGCAGCGAGGGCGCCGGCCTCGTCGTGGAGACGGGCCCCGGCGTCACCGACCTCGCCCCCGGCGACCGTGTGATGGGCATGCTGCCCGGTGCGTTCGGTCCGTTGGCCGTTGTCGACCGGCGTATGGTCGCCCCGATGCCGGACGGCTGGACGTTCGCCGAGGCGGCGTCGGTGCCGATCGTCTTCATGACGGCGTACTACGCGCTCCACGACCTCGCGGCACTGCGTGGCGGTGAGTCCGTCCTCATCCAGGCGGCCGCGGGCGGCGTCGGCATGGCCGCCGTCCAGCTCGCCCGTCACTGGGGCGCCGACGTCTACGCCACCGCCAGCCCCGGCAAGTGGGACACCCTGCGCGGACTCGGCCTCATCGACGACCGCATCGCCTCCTCCCGCACCCTCGACTTCGAGGACGCTTTCCGTACCGCCACCGGCGGCCGCGGCGTCGACGTCGTCCTCGACTCTCTGGCACGGGAGTTCGTGGACGCCTCGCTGCGGCTGCTGCCGCGCGGCGGACGCTTCGTGGAGATGGGCAAGACCGACGTCCGCTCGCCCGAGGAGGTCGCCGCCGCCCACCCCGGCGTCACCTACCAGGCCTTCGACCTGACCGAGGCCGGCCTCGACCGCATCCAGGCGATGCTCACCGAACTGCTGGCCCTCTTCGATGCCGGCGCCCTGCGGCCGGTCCCGGTCTCGGCGTGGGACCTGCGCCAGGCCCCCGAGGCCTTCCGCTACCTCAGCCAGGCCCGCCACGTCGGCAAGATCGTGCTGACCCTGCCCACCGCCTGGGACCCCGAGGGCACCGTCCTCATCACCGGCGGCACCGGCACCCTCGGCGCCCTCGTCGCCCGGCACGCCGTCACCACGCGCGGGGCCCGCCACCTGCTGCTCACCAGCCGCCGCGGTGAGTCCGCCGCCGGAGCCCGCGAACTCGCCGATGAACTGCGCGCCCTGGGTGCCCAGGTCACCATCGCCGCCTGCGACACCGCCGACCGCGACGCGCTCGCCGCCCTGCTCGACTCCGTACCGGCCGGGCACCCCCTCACCGCCGTCGTGCACACCGCGGGCGTCCTCGACGACGGCGTCATCGACTCCCTCACCCCGGAGCGCCTCGACACCGTCCTGCGGCCCAAGGTCGACGCGGCGCTCCACCTGCACGACCTCACCCGCCGGCTCGACCTCGCCGACTTCGTGCTCTTCTCCTCCGCCGCCGGCACCTTCGGCGGCGCCGGCCAGGCCAACTACGCCGCCGCCAACGCCTTCCTCGACGCCCTCGCCCGCCACCGGCAGGCCCACGGCCTCGCCGGAACCTCCCTCGCGTGGGGCCTGTGGGCCGAGGCCAGCGGCATGACCGGCGAACTCGACACCGCCGACAAGGACCGCATGACCCGCTCCGGGGTCCTCGGCCTGTCCTCCGACGAGGGCCTGGCCCTCCTCGACACCGCCCGCGGCACCGGCGACGCCCTCCTCGTCCCCATGCATCTCGACCTCGCGCCGCTGCGCCGGGCCGACGCCAGCATGGTGCCCCACCTCCTGCGCGGCCTGGTCCGCACCACGACCCGCCGCGCCGCCGCCGGGGCACCGGCGGCAGGCGGCGGAACGCCACTCGTCGACCGGCTCGTCCGCCTGCCCGAGGACGAACGCGACGCCCTCCTGCTCGACCTCGTCCGCGGCCAGGTCGCCGCCGTCCTCGGCCACGCCACCCCGGACGCCGTCGAACCCACCCGCGCCTTCAAGGACCTCGGCTTCGACTCGCTGACGGCCGTCGAGTTCCGCAACCGGCTCGGCGCGGCCGCCGGCATCCGCCTGCCCGCCACCCTCGTCTTCGACTACCCGACGCCGACGGTGCTCGCCGGCTACCTCAAGGCCGAACTCCTCGGCTCGCAGGCGGCGGTTGCCGCAGCGGCCGCCGCCGTCCCCGGCCGGGCCGCGCGCGCCGCCGAGGCCGACGACCCCATCGCGATCGTCGCCATGAGCTGCCGCTTCCCCGGCGACGTCCGCACTCCCGAGGACCTCTGGAGCCTGCTCGCCGACGGCCGCGACGGCATCGGCCACCTCCCCACCGACCGCGGCTGGGACCTCGACGGCCTCTACAACCCCGACCCCGACAGCCCCGGCACCTCCTACGCCCGCGAAGGCGGCTTCTTCTACGACGCCCACCACTTCGACCCCGCGTTCTTCGGGATCAACCCGCGCGAGGCCCTGGCCATGGACCCGCAGCAGCGGCTGCTGCTGGAGACGTCCTGGGAGGCGTTCGAGCGGGCCGGAATCGATCCGGGCGACCTCCGCGGCCGTCAGGTCGGCGTGTTCGTCGGCCAGATGCACAACGACTACGTCTCGCGGCTGAACACGGTCCCCGAAGGGGTCGAGGGCTACCTCGGCACGGGAGGCTCCAGCAGCATCGCCTCCGGCCGCGTCTCGTACACCTTCGGCTTCGAGGGCCCGGCCGTCACCGTCGACACCGCGTGCTCCTCGTCGCTGGTCGCCCTGCACCTCGCCGCGCAGGCCCTGCGCAACGGCGAGTGCACGATCGCCCTCGCGGGCGGCGTCACCATCATCACCACCCCCGACGTCTTCACCGAGTTCAGCCGCCAGCGCGGCCTCGCCGCCGACGGCCGCTGCAAGCCCTTCGCGGCCGCCGCCGACGGCACCGCGTGGGGCGAGGGCGCGGGCATGCTGCTCGTGGAGCGGCTGTCGGACGCGCGCCGCAACGGCCACCCGGTGCTGGCGGTGGTGCGCGGCTCCGCGGTCAACCAGGACGGTGCCAGCAACGGCCTGACGGCCCCCAACGGCCCGTCCCAGCAGCGGGTGATCCGCGCCGCGCTCGCGAACGCCGGCCTGACGGCCGCGGACGTCGACGCCGTCGAGGCCCACGGCACGGGCACGACCCTGGGCGACCCGATCGAGGCCCAGGCGCTCCTGGCCACCTACGGCCGCGACAAGACCGAGGACCAGCCGCTGTGGCTGGGCTCCATCAAGTCCAACTTCGGCCACACGCAGGCCGCGGCCGGTGTCGCGGGCATCATCAAGATGGTCCTCGCGATGCAGCACGGCGTGCTGCCGGAGACCCTGCACGTCGACGCGCCGAGCCCGCACGTCGACTGGTCCGAGGGCGCGGTCTCGCTGCTGACCGAGCAGATGGACTGGCCCGACACCGGCCGCCCGCGCCGCGCCGGCATCTCCTCGTTCGGCATGAGCGGCACCAACGCCCACGCCATCATCGAGCAGGCCCCCGACGCTGTCCCTGTGCCGGCCCCGGCCGGGGACGCACCCGCCGCGCGCACCCTCCCGTGGCTCCTCTCCGCCCGGACACCGGAAGCGCTGCGCGCCCAGGCCGGTGCGCTGCACGCCCACGTCGAGGCCCACCCCGACGCCCGCCCCGCCGACATCGGCCACTCCCTCGTCACCAGCCGCGCCCTGCTCGACCAGCGCGCGGCGGTCGTGGCGGCGGACCGGGACGAGCTGCTGCGCGGCCTGGCCGCTCTGGCGGCGGACGCCACGTCGGGTTCGGTGACGCGGGGCGCCGCCGGTGCCGGAAAGCTGGCGTTCCTGTTCACGGGGCAGGGGAGTCAGCGGCTGGGGATGGGGCGTGAGTTGTACAACGCCTATCCGGTGTTTGCCGAGGCGTTGGACGCGGTGGGTGAGCGGCTGGGTCTGGGTGTGCTGTTTGGTGATGACGTTGAGGTGTTGGACCGTACGGAGTTCGCGCAGCCTGCGTTGTTCGCGGTGGAGGTCGCGCTCTTCCGGCTGCTGGAGTCCTGGGGTGTGAAGCCGGACTTTGTGTTGGGCCACTCCGTGGGTGAGATTGCCGCCGCGCACGTTGCCGGGGTGCTGTCGCTTGAGGATGCGTGCACGCTGGTCGAGGCTCGTGGGCGGTTGATGCAGGCGCTGCCGGGTGGCGGTGTGATGATCGCGCTGGAGGCGTCGGAGGACGAGGTTCTGCCGCTGCTGGGTGAGCGGGTGAGCATCGCGGCGGTCAACGGTCCGCGGTCGGTGGTGATCGCGGGTGATGAGGATGCCGCGGTCGCGATCGTGGAGTCGTTCGGGGACAGGAAGTCGAAGCGGCTGACGGTCAGTCATGCGTTCCACTCGCCGCACATGGACGGGATGCTGGACGCCTTCCGCGAGGTGGTGTCCGGGCTGTCGTTCGAGGCCCCGCGTATTGCGGTCGTCTCCAACCTGACCGGTGCCGTCGTCACGGACGAGATGGCATCGCCCGACTTCTGGGTGCGTCATGTCCGTGAGGCGGTGCGCTTCCTGGACGGTGTCCGTGCCCTGGAGGCCGCGGGCGTGACCACGTATCTCGAACTCGGCCCCGACGGTGTCCTGTCGGCCATGGCGCAGGAGTGCCTGACCGGTGAGAACGCCGCCTTCGCCACGGCGCTGAGGAACGGCCGGCCGGAGGCCGAGACGCTGCTCACGGCAGCCGCGACCGCCCACGTGCGCGGTGTACCCGTCGACTGGCAGACGTACTTCGCCCCTGACCGCCCCCAGCGCGTCGACCTGCCGACCTACGCGTTCCAGCGCTCTGTCTACTGGCTGGACGCGGGTCGTACGCAGGGCGACGTCGCGTCGGCCGGTCTCGGTGCGGCGGATCATCCGTTGCTGGGTGCGGCGGTTGAGCTGCCGGATTCGGGCGGGGTGGTGTTCACCGGTCGTCTGTCGCTGACCACGCACCCGTGGCTCGCGGACCATGCGGTCATGGGCTCGGTGCTCCTGCCGGGCACTGCCTTCGTTGAGTTGGCCGTGCGTGCGGGTGAGCTGGTCGGTTGCGAGGTCCTGGAGGATCTGACGCTGGAGGCGCCGCTGGTGCTGCCGGAGCACGGTGGTGTGCAGCTGCGGTTGTCGGTGGGTGCCGCTGATGGTGAGGGCCGTCGGGCGCTGGTGCTGCATTCGCGTGTGGAGGATGCGTCGTGGGTGCGGCATGCCGCTGGTGTGCTGGCGGAGCGAGGCGCGGTGCCGGGCTTCGATCTGGCGGTGTGGCCGCCGGTCGGGGCCGAGCCGGTCGCGATTGACGGTTTGTACGAGGGTCTGGCGGATGCCGGGTTCGGTTACGGGCCGGTGTTCCGCGGTCTGCGGTCGGTGTGGCGTCTCGGTGAGGATGTGTTCGCCGAGGTACGGCTGCCGGAGTCGGCGGAGGCCGAGGCGGGTGCGTTCGGGCTGCATCCGGCGCTGCTGGACGCGGCGCTGCACGCGCTGGGCGTGAGCGGCACCGACAGCGCGGACGGTGAGGCCAAGCTGCCGTTCTCCTGGTCGGGTGTGACCGTGCACGCCGTCGGCGCGTCCGCGCTGCGCGTGCGGTTCACCTCCGTCCACGGTGACGAGGTCGCACTGCAGATCGCCGACGCCACCGGTGTGCCGGTGGCGTCCGTGGCCGGCCTCGCACTCCGCGGCGTGAGCCGCGACCAGCTGAGCACGGCCCAGGACGCCACCCGCGACGCCCTGTTCCGCGTGGACTGGCCCGAGTTCCGGACAGCCGATGCCGACGGTTCTGTGGCCGAGGACTGGATGCTGCTGGGCGCCGGATCCCAGGCGTTCGCGGATCTGGCGGCGCTGCGCGGCGTGGCCGCCGAGGGCGGGACCGTCCCGGCGGTGCTGGTCGTACCGTGCGTGACCGACGAGCCGATGAGCGACGTCGCGGATGCGGCGCATGCAGCCGCGCAGTGGGCACTGGACCTCGTGCAGGAGTGGCTGGGCGACGAGCGCTTCGGCGACTCGCGGCTGGTGTTCCTGACGCGCGGCGCCGTCGCGGCCCTGCCGGGTGAGGACGTGGCGGATCTCGCGCACGCCTCGCTGTGGGGCCTGGTGCGGTCGGCGCAGTCGGAGAACCCGGGCCGGTTCGGCCTGATCGACGTCGACACCGACATCGACTCGCTTTCCGCGGACGTTCTGCCGAAGGCGCTGGCGACCGCCGAGGCCCAGTTGGCCGTACGCGGGGACACCCTCCGCGTGCCGCGGCTGGCCGCCGCCGTGGTGGGCGCCGACACCGAGCGTGCGCTGGACGCGCAGGGCACGGTGCTCGTCACCGGTGCCAGTGGTGCGCTGGGCGGTCTGTTTGCGCGTCATCTGGTGTCCGCGTACGGGGTACGGGATCTGCTGCTGGTCAGCCGCCGTGGCGAGGACGCCCCTGGAGCTGAGGACCTGACCGCTGAACTGGCGGGTCTGGGTGCGTCGGTGGCGTGGGCGGCGTGCGATGTGGCCGACCGGGACGCCCTGGCCGGGCTACTGGCGGATCGTCCGCTGTCGGCGGTGGTGCACACCGCGGGTGTCCTTGACGACGGTGTCGTCGGGTCGCTGACGGCGGAGCGTCTGTCGGCCGTGCTGCGTCCGAAGGTGGACGCGGCGTGGAACCTGCACGAGCTGACGCAGGACATGGATCTGTCGGCCTTCGTACTGTTCTCCTCGGCCGCCGGTGTCTTCGGTGGCGCCGGTCAAGCGAACTACGCAGCGGCCAACTCCTTCCTGGACGCGCTGGCCGCGCACCGCAGGGCGCAGGGCCTCGCCGCGACATCGCTGGCCTGGGGCCTGTGGGACGGCGGCATGGGCGGGGACCTGGGGGAGACCGATCGCGAACGGATCAACCGCGGCGGCATCACCGTACTGGCCCCGGAGACCGGCCTCGCCCTCTTCGACGCCTCGCAGCGCACGACCGAGCCGCTGCTCGTCCCGCTGCCGCTGGACATGCCCGCCCTGCGCCTCCAGGCGCGCAGCGGGATGCTTCCCGACCTGCTGCGCGGGCTCGTTCGCGTCCCGGCGCGACGGGCGGCCGCGCACGGTGCCGCGGTCGGCGCGTCCGCACTGCGCGAGCGGGTGGCCAGACTCGCCGAGAACGAGCGCTCCGCGGCGGTGCTCGATGTGGTGCGGGGTGAGGTGGCGGGTGTTCTGGGTCATGGTTCGGTCGATGAGGTGCCGGCGGATCGTGCGTTCAAGGAGTTGGGCTTCGATTCGCTGACCGCGGTGGAGTTGCGGAACCGGTTGGGTTCGGTGGCGGGTGTGCGGCTGCCGGCGACGCTGGTCTTCGACTATCCGACGGCGGGGGCGCTGGCGGAGTTCTTGCTGGGCGAGGTGCTGGGTCTGGTGGAACCGGTCGGCGCGGCGTTGGTGCCGGTGCGGGCTGGGGTGCTGGACGACGAGCCGATCGCGATCGTGGGCATGAGCTGCCGTTATCCGGGTGGGGTGGAGACCCCGGAGGATCTGTGGCGGCTGGTGGTCGGTGGCGGTGATGCGATCTCGGTGTTCCCGCAGGGTCGTGGGTGGGATCTGGACGCGTTGTTCGATCCGGACCCGGACGGCCGGGGGACGAGCTACACGCAGTCGGGTGGCTTCCTGCACGACGCGGGTCGGTTCGACCCCGCGTTCTTCGGGATCTCGCCGCGTGAGGCGGTGGCGATGGATCCGCAGCAGCGTCTGCTGCTGGAGACCTCGTGGGAGGCGTTCGAGCGCGCCGGTATCGACCCGGCCGCGATGCGCGGCAGCCGTACCGGCGTCTTCGCGGGCATCATGTACCACGACTACGCCACCCGGATCACCTCCGTGCCTGACGGCGTCGAGGGATACCTCGGTACGGGTAACTCCGGGAGCATCGCGTCGGGTCGTGTGTCGTACGCGTTCGGTCTCGAGGGTCCGGCGGTCACGGTGGACACGGCGTGTTCGTCGTCGCTGGTGGCGCTGCACTGGGCGATCCAGGCGCTGCGCAACGGCGAGTGCACGATGGCGCTCGCCGGTGGTGTGACCGTCATGGCGACCCCTGGCACGTTCACCGAGTTCAGCCGGCAGCGCGGCCTGGCCCCCGACGGGCGTATCAAGTCCTTCGCTGCGGCGGCCGACGGCACGAGCTGGGCCGAGGGCGCGGGCATGCTGCTCGTGGAGCGGCTGTCCGACGCCCGCCGCAACGGCCACCCGGTCCTCGCGGTGGTCCGCGGTTCCGCGATCAACCAGGACGGCGCGAGCAACGGTCTGACGGCGCCGAACGGTCCGTCGCAGCAGCGGGTGATCCGTGCCGCGCTCGCGAGCGCGGGCCTGTCGGGCGACGAGATCGACGTGGTCGAGGCGCACGGCACGGGCACGACGCTGGGCGACCCGATCGAGGCCCAGGCGCTCCTTGCCACTTACGGCCAGGAGCACAGTGACGAGCAGCCGCTCTGGATCGGATCCATCAAGTCCAACATGGGCCACACGCAGGCCGCGGCCGGTGTCGCGGGCATCATCAAGATGATCATGGCGATGCGCCACGGCGTGCTGCCGCAGACCCTGCACGTGGACGAGCCGACCCCGCACGTCGACTGGTCCGAGGGCGCTGTCTCCCTCCTGGCCGACTCGGTTCCGTGGCCCGTGACCGGCCGCCCGCGTCGTGCCGGCATCTCGTCCTTCGGCATCAGCGGCACCAACGCCCACACGATCATCGAGCAGGCCCCCGACGACCTCGCCCCGATCACGAAGGCAAGGCCGACCCCGGCCGCTCCGGCAACCACCGCACTGCCCTACGTGCTGTCGGCGAAGACCGAGGACGCCGTGCGCGACCAGGCGGCCCGCCTGCACACGCACCTCCTCGAAGAGGCCCCGGAGATCGGCACCGCCGATGTGGCCTACTCCCTGGCCACCCGGCGCGCCGCATTCCAGCAGCGTGCGGCGGTCGTGGCGGCGGACCGCGACGAGCTGCTGCGCGGCCTGGCCGCCCTCGCCGACGGACAGGGTGCAGCGGGCCTGGTGCGGGGTTCGTCCCCGGCCACGGGCAAGCTCGCGTTCCTGTTCACGGGGCAGGGGAGTCAGCGGCTGGGGATGGGGCGTGAGTTGTACGCGGCCTATCCGGTGTTCGCGAAGGCGTTGGACGCGGTGGGTGAGCGGCTGGGTCTGGGTGTGCTGTTCGGTGATGACGCTGAGGTGTTGGACCGTACGGAGTTCGCGCAGCCTGCGTTGTTCGCGGTGGAGGTCGCGCTCTTCCGGCTTCTGGAGTCGTGGCGTGTGAAGCCGGACTTCCTGTCCGGTCACTCCGTGGGTGAGATTGCCGCCGCGCACGTTGCCGGGGTGCTGTCGCTTGAGGATGCGTGCACGCTGGTCGAGGCTCGTGGGCGGTTGATGCAGGCGCTGCCTGCGGGTGGCGTGATGATCGCGTTGCAGGCTTCGGAGGACGAGGTTCTGCCGCTGCTGAGCGAGCGGGTGAGCATTGCTGCGGTCAATGGGCCGCAGGCGGTGGTGATCGCGGGTGATGAGGATGCCGCGGTCGCGATCGTGGAGTCGTTCGGGGACAGGAAGTCGAAGCGGCTGACGGTCAGTCATGCCTTCCACTCGCCGCACATGGACGGGATGCTCGACGCGTTCCGCGAGGTGGTCGAGGGGCTGTCGTTCGAGGCTCCGCGTATCGCGGTTGTCTCGAACCTGACCGGTGCCGTGGTCACGGACGAGATGGGCTCGGCGGACTTCTGGGTGCGTCATGTCCGTGAGGCCGTGCGCTTCCTGGACGGTGTCCGTGCCCTGGAGGCCGCGGGCGTCACCACGTATCTCGAACTCGGCCCCGACGGCGTGCTGTCGGCCATGGCGCAGGAGTGCCTGACGGAGGACGGGGCCGTCTTCGCCCCGGCGCTGCGCGGCGGCCGGCCCGAGGTCGGCACCCTCACCGCGGCCGTGGCCCAGGCCTACACCGCCGGAGTCAGCGTGGACTGGGAGGCGTACTTCGCGCCGACCGGCAGTCGGCAGGTCGAACTGCCCACCTACGCCTTCCAGCGCGAGTGGTTCTGGCTCGAGTCGGGCGGAGCGCAGGCCGGCCCCGGCGATGCCACGGGATTCGGTCTCGGTGCGGCGGATCATCCGTTGCTGGGTGCGGCGGTTGAGCTGCCGGATTCGGGCGGGGTGGTGTTCACCGGGCGCCTGTCGCTGACCACGCACCCGTGGCTTGCTGATCACGCGGTGATGGGCTCGGTGCTGCTGCCGGGCACTGCCTTCGTTGAGTTGGCGGTGCGTGCGGGTGAGCTGGTGGGGTGTGAGGTCCTGGAGGATCTGACGCTGGAGGCGCCGCTGGTGCTGCCGGAGCACGGTGGTGTGCAGCTGCGGTTGTCGGTGGGTGCCGCTGATGGTGAGGGCCGTCGGGCGCTGGTGCTGCATTCGCGTGTGGAGGATGCGTCGTGGGTGCGGCATGCCGCTGGTGTGCTGGCGGAGCGAGGCGCGGTGCCGGGCTTCGATCTGGCGGTGTGGCCGCCGGTCGGGGCCGAGCCGGTTGCGATTGACGGGCTGTACGAGGGTCTGGCGGATGTCGGCTTCGGTTACGGGCCGGTGTTCCGCGGTCTGCGGTCGGTGTGGCGTCTCGGTGAGGATGTGTTCGCCGAGGTGCGGCTGCCGGAGTCGGCGGAGGCCGAGGCGGGTGCCTTCGGAGTGCATCCGGCGCTGTTGGACGCGGCGCTGCACGCGCTGGGCGTGAGCGGGACCGACAGCGCGGACGGTGCGGCCAAGCTGCCGTTCTCCTGGTCGGGTGTGACCGTGCACGCCGTCGGCGCGTCCGAGGTACGGGTGCGGTTGTCGCGTACGGGCCGTGATGTCGTGGCGCTGGAGCTGGCGGACGCCGAGGGCGTCCCGGTGGCGTCCGTGGCCGGTCTCGTGTTGCGGGCGTTCTCACCGGAGCAGTTCGCCGGGCCGGGTGCCGGTCAGGGTGATGCGCTGTTCCGCGTCGAGTGGTCGCCGGTGACTGCCGGCGGTTCGGTCGACGACTGGACGCTGGCGAGTGCCGGACTCCAGACCTTCGAGGACGATGGCGGCGTGGTTCCGGCGGTGCTGGTCGTGCCGTGCGTGGTCGACGAGCCGGTGCCGGACGTGCCCGGTGCGGTGCATGCGGAGACGGGCCGGGTGCTCGCGCTGGTGCAGGAGTGGCTGGGCGACGAGCGGTTCGCCGATTCGCGTCTGGTGTTCCTGACGCGGGGCGCGGTGGCCGCTGCACCCGGTGACGGGGTCGCGGATCTGGTGCACGCCCCGGTGTGGGGCCTGATCCGTTCGGCTCAGTCGGAGAACCCGGGCCGGTTCGGTCTGATCGACCTCGACGGTGAGATCGCCCCCGAGGTCGTCGCGGCGGCGCTGGCCACCGGTGAGCCGGAAATCGCCGTCCGGGACGGACAGTTCCTGGCGCCTCGCCTGGCGCGGGCCGTCGCGGATCCCGACGCCGAACTCCCGGTCCTTGAGGGCACGGTGCTGGTGACGGGTGCCAGTGGTGCGCTGGGCGGTCTGTTCGCGCGTCACCTGGTGTCCGAGTACGGCGTACGCGATCTGCTGCTGGT
>NZ_JBIVLH010000033.1:0-87436 GCF_044751185.1 Streptomyces sp. NPDC088733 | reverse complement strand
GCCGGCCTGCCGAAGTACAACGAGTACAAGAAGGCCGACGAGAGCCACCTGCTGGAGACCACCGGCAAGAAGCTCCGCAAGCTCATGAGCTGGGTCGAGAACGGTGACTGACCCCTCCCCGCGGATCCCCGCGCCGTCCGACCGGCGCGGGGATCCGTGCTTCGCCAGCCTCCTCCTGGGCAGCTACCGCCGCCTGGTGGGCGTCAGCCTGGGCCCGCCGGTGTGGGCGTCGGACGCCGAAGCGGCCCGGTGGCTGTACGAGAAGGCGCCCTTCGGGCTGCTGGCGCACGATGCGTCGGCCGACCCGCTGTTCGTCTACGCCAACCGCACGGCGCAGCGGTCCTTCGGCTACACCTGGGAGGAGTTCATCGGCCTTCCCTCGCGCCGGTCGGCAGCGCCCGAGGCACAGCCGGACCGGGACGCGCTGCTCGCGTCGGTGAACGCCCTCGGCTACGCCGACGGATACCGGGGGCTGCGGCTGCGCAAGGACGGCCGGATCTTCCGGATCGAGGACGTCTGCATGTGGAATCTGACGGACGCCGACGGAACCCATCACGGCCAGGCCGCCGTGTTCCGCACCTGGTCGGCCGCCTGAGGCCTTCCGCTGGGGGCGGGGGGCGGCGCGGGCACGCAGCGCTGCACCACACGGCGGGTCGTCCACCCCGACCGGGGACGGCGTCGCCGCACTCGTCGCGGCCGGCCGAACCGCTCCGAAGCGACCCGGTGCCATGCGGTTCCCCATCGTGCCTTCCCTGCGGCCGCCGCGGGCGGCGCGACAGGACCTGCTGGAGATCAGCGGTGACCTTCCACGTAGACCTGAGCCCCTACGTCGACGAGCCGGAAGACACCTTCCGGGAGGGCGAGGGCACTCGCGCGGTGACCTTCACCCCCCGCTGCACGCGGATCAACGTCGGCTGGCTCGCGGCCGACCACCCCTTCGACGCCGGCTTGCCCCCTGCCGGCTTCGAGGAACAACTCGACCGCATCCTGCACGGCCAGTACGTCAACGCCGCCCTGGGGACACACCCGTGCGACCTGTGCGACACCGCGAACGACACCGCACCAAGTGCGCCCCGCGGCAGCAGCGAGATCCGCGTCCCGGCCTCGCCCGCCGAGGCCCTTCGTCGATGCCGTGCCGGCGTGCGACGACAGCTGGCGCAACGGACCCCCGGTCCCCCGGCTCCCCGACGACGCCCGGCGACTCGACTTCGAAGCCGGCGACTGAGCCGTATCCCGTGACGGGCTCCAAAGGAGGCGGGGCCGGCCCCGACGTGGGGGCCGGCCGGGAACAGTGGCGCCGGGGGGGCGGCTCCCGTATCGGGGGTCAGCGGACGGGGTGGACCGGGCCGGTCTGGAGGCCGTGTGCGCCACGGACGCCGCACTCCGAGGTCTTCCACGGCACGTCGATCTGCTCCCGCGACTCCGGCGGGAAAACGGCCAGGAAGGACACGCTCGTCAACTGGCACTGCGCGTCGGAGAGTCCGGCCTGCCCGTTCAGCGCCTGTGCGTCGACGGCCGCGTGGGCACGGGGGATCAAGGTGACACTCGTGGCACGCATTCCGGGCGCACGGTCGGCGGCCGCACCGATCTGGGCGCCGTCACGGCCGCGGAAGGACACCCCGGGGAAGCCCGCCAGGGTGCACGGTGCAGTGCCCGTGTTCCGGAACACCAACTGGAAGTGCGTGCTGCCCACGCCACTGTCCTGGTTCTCGACGGAAACCCGCAGGTGTTCCGAGGTGCACCGCTGGGGCCCACCGTCGCGAACCGCCTCGGAGTCCGCGTCCTGCGCGCCCGAACGGTCCGTCGTCACGGCCCCGTCGGAGGGTGAGTCCTCCCCGCTGCGATCGCCCCGGGAGGTGGGCGAAGCAACACCCGCCGACGACGAGGACCCCTGGGCCGCCCCCGAAGAGGAATCCGAAGAGCTTCCGGCGGCCTTGCCGGTCTCCGGCCCGCACGCGGTGAGGGCGGCGAGCGCCACAGCGAGAACGGGTATGGCGCGGAGTGCGGTCGAGACCTTCATGACGTGCCTGCTTTCTTTTCCGTGCCGGGGCTTCTCCCCGTCACGGACCCCACTTTGGCAATGCATTCCGGCACGACGCCAGCCAGAAATGGCGCCGTGACAGCACCACTGATGAGCAGTTACGATCCGCGGACATTGAGGATCCGGCCGGGCCAACCTTCACGATTTCCCGATGGATATCCGCGCCAATGCCATTCGGAATTCGGCACCGAAATTCTATTGCGTTCCGCGGGTATGCGGCGTGCCGGTGGCGGGCGTTCCGGGCCACCGGCGATCGTGAAGAAGCGGCCGGGACATGGGAACGGCCGTATGGAAGGAGGGTGCGCGACGTTTCAGGTCACACCGCCTTTTGGCCGCCCCGGGGCTCAGTAGAAGTGCCGCAGCGACGGCCAGAGGGTCGACCAGGGGGCGGCGGGGCCGTCGCAGAGGACGATGGCGGCCTGCTGTTCCTCGTTGTCGACGCCGTGGCCGTTGTCGACCGTGCCGACCTGCCGGCAGCCCGTGAAGTGGGCTTCGATGCCGTCGGCGTCGCGCTGGCGGACCAGCAGGACGGGACCGTCGGCGGAGTCCGGGGGCGGGCCCCAGGCGTAGAAGCTCATGTGACCGGAGTACGGGGCGGGCAGGCCGCGCGAGGGGCCGTAGTGGGCGAGGGCACCTGCCTCGCCGTAGTTCTGGGCGAGAAGGACGGCGCGGCCGCGGTCCGCCTCGGGGATGCGGGCCCACGCCTCGGCGGTGGCGTCCGCGAGGCGGGGCCAGCCGATCTGCTCGCCCTGCTCTGCGTTGATGGCGTTCACGACGGAGACCGCGCCCGCCGGCAGCACGGGCAGCGACAGCAGCGCGGTCAGCACGGCCGTCAGCGCGACCGGCAGAACCGTGTCCCGGGGTTTCGCGGCGTAGCGCTCGCAGCCCGCGGCGAGCAGGACGACCAGCAGCGGGAGCGCGTAGTAGGGCTTGCCGCCGCTCGCGAGCACCAGGGCGCACAGGATCAGGTAGGCCGGTGCGAAGGAGCGGGCCCAGCGCAGCTCCGGGTCGCGCCACAGCCGCAGGCCGCCGGAGATCCAGACGGGGACGAACACCGGGGAGAGGTAGAGGAGTTGCTCGGGGACGAACAGCAGGCGGTTCTCCATGCCGTCGTCGGTGCTGATGCCGCCCGCGACGGTGAGCTGCGGCCAGCCGTTCCGGGCCTGCCACCACAGGTTGGGCAGGGCCAGCGCCAGTGCGAGCGCGGCACCCGCCGCGGGCCACGGGCCGCGCAGGACCCGGCGCGGCCCGGTGAGCAGCAGCCCGCAGAACAGGGCGAGGACGAGCAGCACCACCAGGTACTTGTTCTCCAGGCCGACGCCGACGGCCGCGCCGACCCCGAGCCACCACCGGCCGTCCCCGGTGCGCAGCAGCCGCAGCACGAACCAGCAGACCCCGAGCCAGGCGAGCACGTCGAGGGTGGCCGTGGAGACCATGTGGCCGACGGCCAGGATGAATCCGGAGACGCCTGTGAAGACGGCGGCGAGCACCTGTCCCTGGCGGCTCCCGCCCAGTTCGCGGCAGATGGCGGCGGCCAGGAAGACGATCGCGGCGCACGCGGCGGTCGCCGCGACGCGCAGCCCGGCCGGGCTGTCGCCGAAGGCGGACGTCGACAGCCGCGCGACGAGCGGGGTCAGCGGGGGCTGGTCCACGTAGCCCCAGGCGGGGTGGTCGCCGGCGACCAGGAAGTACAGCTCGTCGCGGTGGAAGCCGTACCGCCCCGACAGCGCGGTCAGGACCGCCGCGAGCACCAGGGCCACCAGCGCGACCGGTCGCGTCGCGTACGCCACCACTGCCGGCCGCCCAGCCGTCGACGTCATCCCCCCACCCCCGGCGACGACGGTACCGGGGCGCCGCGACGGGGGCCAAGGGCCTTTGCTCAGTCGATGTCGAACCGGCTGAAGCGTGAACCACCCTTTGCGGAAAGGTGGTTGAGGAGTCCGCTGAGTACCCGGCGTCCCGGGGTGAGGCGGGTGCGGGCCTCCGGCGGCAGCTCCCACAGGGCGCGCGAGTCACGCAACCGCAGTCCCCAGTCGGCGAGTTCCCGCGGGTCCTCGCAGCTCCAGGCGACATTGACGGCGCGCTCGCGGCGGGCGACGGCGGCGGGGACGGTGTCCATGAGCAGGACGGAGCCGGGAAAATGCGTCGTGACCAGCCCGATCGCGGTCCTGACCGCCGCCTCGGTGAGGTAGACGAGCACGGCCTCGGAGACGAAGAGGTACGGGCCGGGCGCGGCCCCGACGGCGGCGGTCCAGCCGGGTTCGGTGACGGAGCCGGCCACCATGCGCCGCCGTCCGCTCTCCTCCAGCAGCTCGCGGCGGAGCGCGATGACATCGGGCAGGTCGATTTCGACCCAGGTGGCGGTGCCGTTGTCCAGCCGCTCGTAGCGGGTGCCGAGGCCGCAGCCCAGCTCGACGACCGTCCCCGCGGGGTGGGCGTCCAGGAACTCGCGGACCCAGGCGTCGAGGATGACGCCGCGGAACACCGCCCCGAGGAGCCTCAGGCCGCCGCCGACGCGGGAGAAGTCGTAGTCCAGGGACTCCACCAGCTCCACGGCCTTCGGGTCGCGCGTCAGCGGCCGCCGCCGGGCCGTCTCGGCCGCGCGGGCGAACAGCGGTATGAGCAGGGTCTCCTGAACCCGGCCGAGTTCCACGCTGCGGCGTCCCATGGGAGCACGGTACCCCGCGGTCTCAGGCCCCGGCCCCGCGCAGGGCCTCCGCGAGGGGACCCTCCCCGGTCACCTCCGCGGCTCCGTCCCCCAGCGCGTCGGGCAGGGCGCGGGCGCCGGCCGGCAGGGCGAGGACCGCGTCGGGGCTCTTGGCGGGTCCGTCCGCGTACGCCGGGGTGATGCCGCCGAGTTCGATGTGGAAGGCGCCCTCGTCGAGGCGGACCTCGACCACTCCGCCGGGCAGTCCGGGGAGCGCGGCCAGCCGGCGCATCAGGGGCACGGCGGCCCAGTGCGCGCGGACGGCGTCGGTGGGGCGGGGCTCGCCCAGTTCGGCGGCGCCCCAGGCGGCGAGCGCACCGAGGACGGACAGCAGGTCCCGGCCGCGCGGGGTGAGTTCGTAGACGTACGCGGCGCCGGGGGGCGGCAGGCGGCGGCGGGTGGCCAGGCCGTCGCGCTCCATCTCCTTCAGCCGGGAGGCGAGGACGTCGGTGCTCACGCCGGGCAGGTCGGCGTGGAGATCGGTGTACCGGCGGGGGCCCGCGAGCAGCTCACGGACGATCAGGAGCGTCCAGCGCTCGCCGACCGTGTCGAGGGCACGGGCGACGGCGCAGTACTGGTCGTAACTTCGGCGCGGCATGATCCCAGTGTAGACAAAGAGTTGGACTTTCCAAGCTCGTACTTGGTAAAACCAAGCAGTAGCCTGTGCCTGACACAGCGGGGTGCGGGACCGGACCGGGAGGCCGTCGCATGGAGTACAAGCAGTCGAGCAAGCTGGCCGAGGTCTGCTACGAGATCCGCGGTCCGGTCATCGAGCACGCCAACGCACTGGAGGAGGCCGGGCACAGCGTCCTGCGGCTCAACACCGGCAATCCCGCGCTGTTCGGCTTCGAGGCCCCCGAGGAACTGCTCCAGGACATCATCCGCACCCTCCCCGCCTCGCACGGCTACAGCGACTCGCGCGGCATCCTCTCGGCGCGCCGCGCGGTCGCCCAGCACTACCAGGAGCGCGGCCTCGCCGAGGTGGACGTGGACGACGTCTTCCTCGGCAACGGCGTCTCCGAACTGGTGCAGATGGCCGTGCAGGCCCTGGTGGACGACGGCGACGAGGTGCTGATCCCGGCGCCCGACTTCCCGCTGTGGACGGCCGTGACCCATCTGGCCGGCGGCAAGGCGGTGCACTACGTCTGCGACGAGTCCGCCGACTGGTTCCCCGACCTCGACGACATCGCCTCGAAGATCACCGGCCGCACCCGGGCACTGGTGATCATCAACCCCAACAACCCCACGGGCGCGGTGTATCCGCGCGAGCTGCTGGAGGGCATGCTCGACCTGGCCCGCCGGCACCACCTGGTCGTCTTCGCCGACGAGGTCTACGACAAGATCCTCTACGACGACGCCGTGCACCACACGGCCGCACAGCTCGCCCCCGACGTGCTCTGCCTGACCTTCAGCGGGCTGTCCAAGGCCTACCGTGTCGCCGGCTTCCGCTCGGGCTGGCTGGTCGTGACCGGACCGCGGCAGCACGCCAAGAGCTATCTGGAGGGCCTGACGATGCTGGCCTCCATGCGGCTGTGCCCCAATGTGCCCGCCCAGCAGGCGATCCAGGCCGCCCTAGGCGGGCGGCAGAGCATCAAGGACCTGGTGCTGCCCGGCGGGCGGCTGCACGAGCAGCGCGACCGCGCGTGGGAGAAGCTCAACGAGATCCCGGGCGTCTCCTGCGTCAAGCCCAAGGGCGCCCTCTACGCGTTCCCGCGTCTGGACCCGAAGGTGCACCGCATCCACGACGACGAGAAGTTCGTACTGGACCTGCTGCTGCGCGAGAAGATCCAGGTGGTCCAGGGCACCGGCTTCAGCTGGCCGCGCCCCGACCACTTCCGCATCCTCACCCTCCCCCGCGCCGACGACCTCGACGCGGCGATCAGCCGCATCGGCCGCTTCCTCGCCGGCTACCGCCAGTGACCCGGGCCCGCCGCGCGGGTGGACGACCGGGGGACGACCGGGGGGTGACCCCACCGCCACCACGTGCCGGAAGACCCGTGGACAGGCGGTGCGTGTAGGGGACACCGGCACCTGGGGGCGGGGGTTTACCCCACTTCCCGGGGAGGAGAAACCCGCCGCGGAGTCACCGGTCAGCCGGATGGGGCGTCGATCCGGAGGCCCATAACGTCGTGGTCGAGGCGGTGGTGAGGTGCCACGGCCCGGCTCCGAGGGGGTTCGACACCGTGGCAAGCGCACACGGCCGCGTCCGTACCGCGAGTACGGCACACGGCAAGCAAGGGATCGCCGCCGCCATGGGCGGCTGGAGCGCCCGGCACCGGTGGACGGCGGTGGGCGGCTGGCTGCTCTTCGTCGCCCTCGCGCTGACCATCGGCTCGATGGCCGGCCGGGTCGACGTGACGGACAGCGAGGAGGTCCCGGGGGAATTCGGCCAGGCCGTACGGATCCTGGACGACGCGGGGCTGAGCAACGGGCCCGCCGGCGAGATGGTGCTCGTCCGGGCCGCGTCGGGGGCGGCGGCCGTGAAGGCGACCGACCCGGCCTTCCGGGCCACCGTCGACGACGTCATCACGGCGGTGAAGGGCACCGGTGAGGCCACCGCCGTCCAGTCGCCGTACGACATCAAGGCCGTGTCCGCGGACGGCCGTTCGGCCCTGGTGAAGTTCGACATGCGCGGCGACCCGGACACCGCGCCCGACCGTGTGCAGCCGGTGGTCGACGCCGTGCACGGCGTCCAGGACCGGCACGCGGACTTCACCGTCGAGCAGTTCGGCGAGGCCAGCTCGCAGAAGGTGTTCGACGACGCCTTCGGCAGCGACTTCCAGCGGGCCGAGTACTCGGCCCTGCCCGTCGCGCTCGGCATCCTGCTGATCGCCTTCGGCGCCCTGGTGGCCGCACTGCTGCCGGTCGCGCTCGCCATGACCGCCTTCCTGGCGACGAGCGGCCTGGTCGCGGTCGTGAGCCACGCGGTGCACATGAGCGACACCGCCAACTCCGTGATGCTGCTGGTCGGTCTGGCCGTCGGTGTCGACTACTGCCTGTTCTACCTGCGCCGTGAACGGGAGGAGCGGGAGGCCGGACACGATCCGCAGACCGCGCTGCGCATCGCCGCCGCGACCAGCGGACGGGCGATCCTGGTCTCCGGCGTGACGGTGATCGTGGCGATGGCGGGCCTCCTCTTCACCGGTATCGGCGACTTCAAGGCGATGGGCCTGGCCACGATGATGGTGGTGGCCGTCGCGATGTTCGGTTCGGTCACCGTGCTCCCGGCGCTGCTGTCCCTGCTGGGCGAGCGGGTCGAGAAGGGCCGGGTGCCCTTCCTGCGCCGGCGCGGCCGGGCCCGCAGCGGCGAGTCCCGCTTCTGGGGCACCGTGCTCGGCGGTGTCCTGCGCCGCCCCGCCGTGTCCGCCGCGATCGCCGGCGGGGCACTGATCGCCATCGCGCTGCCGGCGGTGGGCCTGAACACCGCCAACCTGACCCTCAGTCAGGAACTCGGCGACAAGCTGCCGGTCGTCCGCGCCTACGAGGACATCTCAGCGGCGTTCCCCGGTGGTCCCGAGCCGGCGCAGGTCGTCGTCAAGGCCTCCGACATCTCCGCGCCCGAGGTGCGCCGGGCCATCGACGCCTTCAGCCACGAGGCGGTGGCCAAGGGCGCCAGCCCCGGCCCGGTGGAGACCGAGACCCACCCCAAGGAGAACGTCGCCGTCCTCAAGGTGCCGCTGACCGGCGGCACGGACGAGACCAGGGCCGAGGCATCGCTGCGGATCCTGCGGGACCAGGTCCGTCCCGACACGCTCGGCAAGGTCGCCGGCGTCACCGCGCCCATGGCCGGGTCGACAGCCGCGTCGATGGACTTCACCGACAAGATCGGGGCCGCCGTGCCCCCGGTGTTCGCCTTCGTCGTCGTCTTCGCCTTCCTCCTGATGCTGCTCTCCTTCCGGTCGCTGACCATCGCCCTGACCTCGATCGTGCTCAATCTGCTCTCGGTGGGCGCCGCCTACGGCATCCTCACCGTGGTCTTCCAGCACGGCTGGGGCGCGGGCCTGGTGGGCGCCGAGGGCGTCGGCGCGATCGTGGCCTGGCTGCCGCTGTTCCTGTTCGTGATCCTCTTCGGGCTGAGCATGGACTACCACGTGTTCGTGGTCTCCCGGATCCGCGAGGCCCGTATGCGCGGTCTGAGCACCCAGGAAGCGATCCGGCACGGCATCACCACGACGGCGGGCGTGGTGACCAGTGCGGCGCTCATCATGGTCGCGGTGTTCGCGATCTTCGGAACGCTGTCGATGCAGAGCATGAAGCAGATGGGCGTGGGGCTGGCCTTCGCGGTGCTGATCGACGCCACCGTCATCCGCGGCATCCTGCTCCCCGCGGTGATGGCGCTGCTGGGCGAGCGCAACTGGTACCTGCCCTCGTGGCTCAACTGGCTGCCCGACATGACCCACGACGAGACGGTGATCGCCCCGCCGCCGGCCCGCCCGGAGGGCGTGCCGCTCCCCGTGGCACCCTCCGGCGCGGCCCGCTGAGCCCGCCGCCCGCGACCGGCGCTCCCGGCCCGGTCCCCGCAGCCGCGGGGGCCGGGCCGGCCCGATGGGTACGACAGCGGCGCCGGCGGCTGAACCGCGGACCGTCCGTCAGCCGGAGACCGCGGCGCGCGGGCGTATCGGCTCCCGCTCCTCCCCCGCCGTCCGGCCGGCCGCGGGACCGGCGGCGGGGGCGTGGAACGGGTCGAGGGAGGGCGCGGGTCCCCGGACCGGGGCGGGAGCCGCGAGGTCGGGGTCGGAGAAGAGCGCTGGCTCGTCGTGTGAGGTCGACATGCAGAGCAGCGTATCCCGTGTTCGAATATCTGTACGATCCCCCGAAAGGGTTATCGGGAAGCGGGACCGAACCGCTTGGCCTCCGGCTCCGGTTCCGCTCCCGCCGAAGAGGACTCCCACGGACCCCACGGCTCCAGCCCCGGCCCGTTGGGGCTGCCCGTCGCCGTGAAGGCGGCGAGGGCCCCCGCGAAGGCGCGCCCGAGGTCGAGGTCGGCCGCGTCCACCCGTCCCAGCGTGGGCGCGTCCCGGAAACTGTGGAAGTTGTTGAAGAGGAAGGGCAGTTCCGCACAGTGCGTGGCGCCCAGAGGGGTGCCCCCGATGGTGCCGTCCCCGGGCGTCCGCCGGGTGAAGCGGTACACGTACGCGGGGGACCCGTCGCGGGCGCACTGCCCGGCGATCTCGGCGATGCCCGCGCCGAAGACCTGGTCCGCGACGAGGTCCAGGGGCGCGTCGAAGGACGTGATGGACAAGAAGGCGGTCATCTCGTCCTGCGTACGGCCCAGCAGGACGTTCGTGCCGCGCAGGGCGCCGCCCGTCACCGCCTCCCGCCATCCCGTCGCCGCGAGCGCGCCGCCGCGCACCGGGTAGGTCGGCGGCGCGGTGTTGCCCGGCTGTGCGCGTTCCACCACGAGGCGCGCGTACGCCTCCAGCAGGCGTTCCACGGGCAGCGCCCGCAGCTCGGACGCCGCGGCGACCCCGGCCAGGCGCAGGTAGTGCGCGGCGGCGTCGGCCGCTTCCGCCGGGTCCTGCGGTTCCAGCGCCCACGGGCCGCTCTCGCCGATCACCCCCCGGACCATCCCGCGCGTCCCCGGGTCGAGCGCGAGGCCGAGCGCCGAGTACGCCCCGGCGGACTGGCCGCCGACGGTGATCCGGTCGGGGTCGCCGCCGAAGGCCGCGACGGAGTCCCGCACCCAGCGCAGCGCGGCGGCCTGGTCCTGGCTGCCGGGGTTGTCGGCCCCGATGTCCGGCAGGTGCAGATAACCCAGCGGGCCGAGGCGGTAGTTGACGGTGACGACCACGATCCCGCCGAGCGCCGCCAGCCGGCCGCCGTCGTAGAGGTCCCAGCCGCCCCCACCGCTGGTGAAGCCGCCGCCGTGGATCCAGAACAGCACCGGCCGGGGCGGCGCGCCGGCGTCCAGGGCGCCGTCGGGCACCCAGACGTTGAGATTGAGGCAGCCGGCCTCGTCGACATGGGGCTCGTGCGGCCCCAGGACCGCCTCCATCCGGCTGCGCCGCTGCGGGGCGTCGGGTCCGGAGCGCGCCGCGTCCCGCACGCCGTTCCAGCCGGGGTGCGGGCGCGGCGCGCCGAACCGCAGGTCGCCCACCGGCGACGCCGCGTAGGGGATCCCGCGGAAGGCGGTCACCCCGCCCTCCTCGACCACCCCGCGCACGGAGCCGCTCCCCGTGCTCACCACCGGCCTGCGCTGTTCGTGCGTGGTATCCATGACTGCTGGTCTACCGTCCCGCCATGACGGGCGCGCGCTGGGGGACCCCGTGGCGCCTCCGGAGGGTCCTGAAGACGCCCGGACTGCCGAATGCCCCGTCCCCGCCGGACCCGGCCGATGCCGCCGACCCGCCCTCCGCTTCCGGGGCCGCCGCCTGCCGGGCGCGCTCCTGGCCGCGGGCGGCCATCGGCGGCCGTAGAGGACGGTCCAGGCGACGAGGAGGGCCGTGACGGCGTACGCCAGGACCGAGTTGAGCGTCACCATCGTGGCGGTGGACAGCCGGTACGACAGACCGACGCGGGTCAGGGCCTCCAGGACGTACGCCGTCCCCCAGACGACGGTCATGGTGCGCATGACACGGCGGAAGCCGGCGTACTGCCAGAGGCCGTCGAAGCGCGCGGCGCCCTCCTTGGTCCCGTCGGTGCCGAACCTCCGGCCGAACCAGAACATCAGCGGCCGCGGCGCGAGCAGGCTGCCCAGGCGGACCACGCCGAACAGCCCCGTCACGGCCGAGTCCTTGACCAGGAGCAGCCGCGTCGAGTGCGGCCCGACAACGGTGACCACCACGGAGATGGCCAGGAAGATCAAGGTCATGATCGCGAACTCGTCCGCCTTGCGCCGCCAGGCCGGCGACACGACCGTCCCCAGCACCGGCCGGACACCGGAGATCAGCAGGGCGGAGAACTCCGGCAGGCCCGCGTCGGTGAGCACGTCGTAGGTCACGACGGGCAGGACGATGGTGCACAGGATCGTGAGCGCCCAGCCGAGCGCCGAGGACGCGCGTGATGGTCCGGACATGATTTCCCCCGTTGCCGACCGATGTCCGGGGGAACACATGTGCCGCGCCACCGCCCGGGCCGGGCATTTTGCCCGGCCTCGAGGCGGTGGCGCGGCACCGCGGGGACGGCCTCAGTCCTCCGGCGGCAGTTCCCCGGAGAAGGCCGCGGCCAGCCGCAGCCAGGGGGTCGCCTCGTCGCCGCGCCCCTGCCGCTGGAGGGTGCGGCCCAGCATCAGGTGCGCGTAGTGCTCGACGGGGTCGCGCTCGATCACCGCCCGCAACTGCTGCTCGGCGCGGCCGAGCTGGGCGGAGTGGTAGTACGCCCGGGCCAGCAGCAGGCGCGGCGCGACCTGCTCCGGGACCTCCTCGACCACGTCCGTCAGCAGGCGGGCGGCCTCCGTGTACTCCTTGGCCTCGAAGAAGAGCCCGGCGCGCTCCCAGCGCTCCGCCGTGGTCTCCTCGGCATCCGCGAAGGACTCGAAGGACTCGAAGGGTTCGTGGGACTCGAAACGAACGGGGTTCACGTGAGCTCCTCTCCGGGTGCGGTGTGCGGCATGCGGGGCGCCTGCTCGAAGCCGAGCCGGCCCTTGTTGAAGTCCTCGATCGCCTGCAGGACCTCGGCCTTGGTGTTCATCACGAACGGCCCGAAGTGCGCGACCGGTTCGCGGATCGGACGGCCTCCGAGCAGCAGCACGTCCAGGTCGGGCGTGCGGCTGTCCGGGTGGGCGGCCGCCTCCAGCGTCAGGGTGTCGCCCGCCCCGAAGACCGCGAGCTGGTGCGCGTCCAGCGGGCGCCGTTCGGCGCCGGCCGTGCCGCGCCCCGACAGCGCGTACGCCAGGGCGTTGAAGTCGGAACGCCAGGGCAGGACCAGGCGGGCCCCGGGGCTCAGGGTCGCGTGCACCAGGGTGATCGGGGTGAAGGTGCTGCCCGGTCCGTGGTGCCCGGCGACGTCGCCGGCGATGACGCGGACCAGCGCGCCGCCGTCCGGGGACGACAGCAGCGCGGCCTCGGGTCCCTCGATGCTCTGGTAGCGCGGCGGGTTCCACTTGTGGGCCCGCGGCAGGTTGACCCACAGCTGGATGCCGTGGAACAGCCCGCCGGAGACGACCAGTTCCTCCGGCGGCGTCTCGATGTGGAGGATGCCGCTGCCGGCCGTCATCCACTGCGTGGCGCCGTCGGCGATGGTGCCCCCGCCGCCGTGCGAGTCCTGGTGCTCCATGCGGCCGTCGATCATGTAGGTGACGGTCTCGAAGCCGCGGTGCGGGTGCCAGGCGGTGCCCTTGGGCTCGCCCGGGGCGTACTCGACCTCGCCCATCTGGTCCATGTGGACGAACGGGTCGAGGATGCGCGGGGAGACCTCGGCGAAGGCCCGGTGCACGGGGAAGCCCTCGCCCTCGTAACCGCGCGGGGCGGTGGTGACGGTGCGTACGGGGCGCTGCTGGGCGGCCGCCGGGTCGGGTTCGGCGACGCGGGGCAGGAGCAGCGTGTTCTCCACGGTCACGGCGGGCATGGGACGCTCCTCGCTCGTTGGAACGGTGCGGGGTCCGGGGCCGGACCTCCGTCGGCTGATTTAACATTCAACCAACCTGCTTCATTCCGGCCCTCCCCGCCCGTTCGCCCGCCCGCCCGGGACCGCGGCTCAGAGGCCGAAGCGCGCGCGCTGCCCCTCGGGCACCAGCTCCACGTACTCCGGGTGCTTGCCGATCCAGGCCCGGATGAAGGGGCAGAACGGCAGGACCCGCAGCTCCCGGTCGCGCGCCGCGTCCAGCGCGGCGCGGGCGAGCACCCCGCCGAGGCCCCGGCCGCCGAAGCGGGGGTCCACCTCGGTGTGGATGAACGCGATCTCGTTTCTGTACAGGTGGTACTCGGCGAAGCCGGCGAGCTCCTCCTCGCCTCCCTCGTCCACCGCGTCGAAGAGCTCGAAGCGTGACTTGTCCGGGTTGTCCGCGACACGTGCTGCCATGGTGCGGCCCTTCTTCCTACTCGGGCCGCAGGGCGGCCAGTTGCTGCTCGAACGGGACGACCGTATCGGCCGCCGAACGGGGCGCGGGCGGCCGCGTCACCAGCAGCCCGGCCAGCTCGCCCGCGGCGCGCCCGATCCGGGTCGGCAGGGTGTCGGTCAGCGGGTCGCCGCTGCCGCCCCAGTCCTCGGAGGCCGCGTAGACGGCGGTCGGCACGACCACCGCGCGCAGGTAGGCGAAGAGCGGGCGCAGTGCGTGCTCCAGGGACAGCGAGTGCCGGGCGGTGCCGCCGGTGGCGGCGATCAGCACGGGCTTGCCGGCGAGCGCGTCGTTGTCGATCACGTCGAAGAAGGACTTGAACAGCCCGCTGTACGAGGCGCTGAACACCGGCGTGACGGCGATCAGCCCGTCGGCCTCGGTGACCGCGGTGATCGCCTCGGCCAGCGCGCGCCCGGCGAAGCCGGTGACGAGGTTGTTGGCGATGTCCACGGCCAGGTCGCGCAGTTCGACCACGCGTACCTCGACCGGGCGGCCGGCGTCGGCGGCGGACAGCCGCACGGCCTCGGCGAGCCGGTCGCCGAGCAACCGGGTGGACGACGGGACGCTCAGCCCGGCGGAGACCACCACGAGCCTGACCGGTCCGCGGTTCATCGGACGTCCTCCGTCTCCTTCTCGGCCGCGGCGGCGGCCGCGGCGGACTCCGCGTCCCGCCGGGCGACCAGCGAGGCGTGGTCGGGCGCGTCCGGCACACCGGCCGGGCGGCCCTTGGCGAACTCCTCGCGCAGGACCGGCACGACCTGCTCGCCGAGCATGTCGAGCTGCTCCAGGACCGTCTTCAGCGGCAGTCCCGCGTGGTCCATCAGGAACAGCTGGCGCTGGTAGTCGCCCGCGTACTCGCGGAAGGACAGCGTCTTCTCGATGACCTGCTGGGGCGAGCCGACGGTCAGCGGGGTCTGCTCGGTGAACTCCTCCAGCGACGGGCCGTGGCCGTACACCGGGGCGTTGTCGAAGTACGGGCGGAACTCGCGCACGGCGTCCTGCGAGTTCTTCCGCATGAACACCTGACCGCCGAGCCCGACGATCGCCTGCTCCGGCGTGCCGTGCCCGTAGTGCGCGAACCGCGTCCGGTACAGCTCGACCATCCGCTTGGTGTGGGTGGACGGCCAGAAGATGTTGTTGTGGAAGAAGCCGTCACCGTAGTAGGCGGCCTGCTCGGCGATCTCCGGCGAGCGGATGGAGCCGTGCCAGACGAACGGCGGGACGCCGTCCAGCGGCCGCGGCGTGGAGGTGAAGCCCTGCAGCGGGGTGCGCAGGCGGCCCTCCCAGTCCACCACGTCCTCGCGCCACAGCCGGTGCAGCAGCGCGTAGTGCTCGACCGCGAGCGGGATGCCCTGCCGGATGTCCTGGCCGAACCAGGGGTAGACCGGGCCGGTGTTGCCGCGGCCCATCATCACGTCGACGCGGCCGCCCGCCAGGTGCTGGAGCATCGCGAAGTCCTCGGCGATCTTCACCGGGTCGTTCGTGGTGATCAGCGTGGTGGCGGTGGACAGGATCAGCCGCTCGGTGCGGGCCGCGATCCAGCCCAGCATCGTCGTCGGCGACGAGGGCACGAAGGGCGGGTTGTGGTGCTCGCCGGTGGCGAAGACGTCCAGCCCCACCTCCTCGGCCTTGAGCGCGATCGCGGTCATCGCCTTGATCCGCTCGTGCTCGCTCGGCGTCCTGCCCGTGGTGGGGTCGGCGGTGACGTCACCCACTGAGAAAATCCCGAACTGCACCGGCCTCGTCCTCCTCCGTCGCTTCGATCTATGTGGTTGATTATTCAACCACCCCGCCCAACGAGTCCACCCACCCTCCTATTCCGCTCCGGCACCGTGGCCCGGATCACCCGAAGCGGCCCGCCACGTAGTCGGCCGTGCGCTGGTCGGAGGGGTTGCCGAAGATCTCCTCGGTGGCACCGTGCTCGACGATCCGGCCGGGCGTGCCCTGCTCGGCGAGGAAGAACGCGCACTGCGCGGAGACGCGCGCGGCCTGCTGCATGTTGTGCGTGACGATCACGACGGTGACCTCGCCGGCCAGCTCCATGATCGTCTCCTCGACGCGCCGGGTCGAGGTCGGGTCCAGGGCGGAGCACGGCTCGTCCATCAGCAGCACGCGCGGCCGCACGGCCAGCGAGCGGGCGATGCACAGACGCTGCTGCTGACCGCCGGACAGGGCGCCACCGGGCTTGCGCAGCCGGTCGCGGACCTCCTTCCACAGGCCGGCGCGGCTCAGGCACTCCTCCACCAGCTCGTCCTTCTCCCGGCGCGTGGCGCGGGAGCCGGTGAGCTTCAGGCCCGCCACGACGTTGTCGTAGATCGACATCGCCGGGAACGGGTTCGGCTTCTGGAAGACCATGCCGATCCGGCGGCGCGCGTCGGTGAGGCGGCGGCCGGGCGAGTAGATGTCCTCGCCCTCGAAGAGCACCTCGCCGGACAGGGCGGCGGACGGGATCATCTCGTGCATCCGGTTGAGGGTCCGCAGGAACGTCGACTTGCCGCAGCCGGACGGGCCGATGAGGGCGGTGACCTCGCCGGCGGGCATGGTCAGCGAGACCCGCTCCAGCACCTTGTGGTCGCCGAACCAGGCGGAGACGGCACGCGCCTCCAGCTCGGCCGGGGCCGGGGCGGCGCCGGTCGCTCCGGTCGCTGCGGTCACTGCGGTCACTGCGGTCACAGCCGGCAGGACGGCGGTGTCGGTCACCCCGGCGCCCTCGGCGGGCGCGGCGGTCTTCACGAGCTCCACGGGCGCGCCGGAGGCGTCGGGGGCTGCGGGGGCGTCGGAGGCGGGGACGGGCCCCGCGGACGCGGCGATGTCGGTCATGGTGGGTTTCCTCTACAGCAGGTTCGGGAGCAGCTGGGTGACCTGACCGGCGACCTTCAGGCCGACGACGGCCACCACCGGCAGGAAGACGATCCAGGTCTGGTGGCGGCCCCAGCGGTGCCAGGCCCACACGGCGGCGATGGAGACGAGGGCGAGCGCCTGGAGCCACATCACCAGCGGCCACGGCACGCCCGTGCCGGCGGCCATCGGCTGCTCGGAGTCGGGCAGGGTGCCGGGCTGGATGACGGCGGCCGGGCTCTCGACGGTGGCGGACACCTGCTCGGCGTCGACCCGCAGCACACCGGCCGGCAGATAGGACGGGCCGGTGGCGGTCACCAGCACGAGCCTGCCCTTGCCGGCGGCGAGGGCCGCGGGCGCGGGGTCGCCGGCCCGGCGGACGTCGATGACGCGGTAGGAGACCTTGCCCTGACCGGTGGTGACCGTGAGCGGGTCGCCGGCCCGCAGCCGCGCGAGGTGCCCGAAGGGACCCGAGTACGCGGCGGCTCGGCCCATCACCACGCTCGTGCCGGCCTGTCCGGGCATCGGGGTGTCGCGGCGGTGGCCGGGGCCGTCGGCGAGCACGTGGGAGTCGGTCCCCTCCAGGACCACCTCGCGCACGTCCAGGGACGGGATGTCGATGAGGGCCAGCGGGGTCCCCGGGGCGAGCAGCTTGCCGTCCTGGTCGGTCTGCGCGACGGGCGCGGTGCCCAGCGCCAGGTTCGCGCGCAGCGCGTCGAACGCCCCGTGCTGCGCGGCCCGGTACTCCAGGTGGCTCACGACCAGCAGCTGCGCGGTGAGCCCGAGGAGCAGCGCGGCCAGGGTCAGCAGCGCTCCCCGGGCGAGGTGCTGTGCGGGGGGTATCCGTGCGAGGGACAGCGTTACGGTGGCGCCCCGTTCACGGATACGGGGCGGGTTCGGTGCGACGACCGTCACGGCGGTCTGCCTCCTGCGGATGCGGTCGGGGGGCGCCGGGGAGGCCGCGCGGACGCGGCCTCCCCGGCAGGTGGATCAGGTGGACTTGATGGTGAAGTTCGCGCCGTTGCGGGCGTTCACCGTCGTGGAGCCCAGGTAGCGCACGTGGAGCGTGTGCGTGCCCTTCTTGAGCTTCGGCAGGGTGACGGTCGCCTTGCCGCCGCTCAGGGTGTGGGTCGCGACGACCTTGGAGCCGTCGAAGACCTGCACCTTGCCGCTCGGGACGGTGCCCGAGGCGGTGACCTTCACCGAGACCTTGGCCTGCTTGGTGTGGCTGACCGAGGTCGGGTGGGAGGTGGACACCGCGGCGGTGGCCTTGGTGACCGTCAGCCGCACGGTGGCGGTGGAGGTGTACAGGCCGCCGTTGCCGGCGTAGGACACCGTCAGCGTGTGCGTACCGACCGGGAGGTGGCTGGAGAGCGCGACCGAGGCCTTGCCGTGGCTGTCGAGGACGGCGGTGCCGCGGGTGGAGCTGCCCTCCTTCACCGTGACCTTGCCGCTCGGCTTGGCCGAGCCGCTGCCGGTGACGGTGACGGCGATCCGCGGCGTGCGCCCGTAGGCCGTCGCGGCGGCCGCGGCGGTGGTCCTGCTGGAGAACCGGACCGCGCCGGTCCAGGTGGCCGCCTTCTCGCTCGTGCCCACGAGGTTGTTCGCGACGAGGATGGCGGAGTACGTGCCGGCGGTCAGGCCGGTCGCCGTGTACGAGGTGGTGGTCGCCGCCAGGTCCTTGTTGACCACGATCGAGCCGTCGGCGCGGCTGATCAGGACGCGGTAGTCGGTCACCGGGACGCCGTCGGCCGCGGGGGCCGCCCAGCTGAGCTTCAGGCTGCCGCTGCCGAGGGTGGCCTTGACCACGGGGGTCGCCGGCAGCTGGACCTGGGTGCCGTCCTCCAGGCCGCCCTGCTTGGCGTGCCGGGCCAGGCTGACCGAGCCGTTGTAGGGCTCGTTCATGAAGCCGAAGTCGTCGATGACGTCCTCGGCCGTGTCCGAGGCCAGGGCCGCGGTGTGGCTGCCGCTGGTGACGAAGATGTCGTACAGCGCCTTGTCGAAGAAGACGCTGGTCGGGTCGATCGCCCGGGTCGGGACGACGTTGTAGACGTCGCGGCCGAAGGTCGCGTTGTCGTAGTAGCCGGCGACCGGGGCGAGCTTGCCGTTGACCTTCGTCACCGGCGAGGTGGCGCCCTGCTCGTTGGCGAACTGGATGTTGGCCAGGTAGGCGCCGCCGGCGCGCGCGGTGGCGCTGTGGTCGGGGGCGATGCCGTTGTTCTGGGCGATCCAGCTGGCGACGGAGAACGGAACCAGGGCGCCGTCCGCCTTGAGGGCGTCGTCCGCCTGGTTCTCCTGGACGACCGTGGCGACCTTCGCCACGTCGTTGTCGTTGAGGCCGAGCGCGGCGACGAAGAACTTCCGGGTGCCGGAGCCGGCCTGCGGGATGAAGGGGGTGACGGCCTGACCGTCCACCACCTTCAGCGTGCCGTTGTAGATGTCGTGCAGCTGGTCGACCGTCAGGTTCTGCAGCGCGGAACCTCGGGCGGCGACGCCCACCGCGTCCCGCGCCATCGGGATGTAGGTGAGGGCGGTACCGCTGGCGCTGGGGCCTCCCGAGGAACGGGCGAAGCTCACCTGGCCCTTGATGGCGACACCGTCGCCGTTGGGGTACTTGCTGCCGGACAGCGACGCGCTCAGAGCGATGCGTCCGTTGCCCGAGCCGTTGGGCCGGACGAACGCGACGCCCTTGTCGTGGGTGGTGATCGTGGCGGATCCGACCGCGTCGTAGGACGCGATGCGGGCGCCGCCCGCGGACACGGCGGTGCCGGCGTAGCTCTTGCCGTTGACGGTGTCGCCCGCGAGCGCGTTGAGCACGTCCTGGGTGGTGTCCGAGCCGACGCCGACCAGCTGGCGGAAGGCACCGGCATCCGGGTCGGCCTGGGCCGGGCTCGCGAGAGCCAGGCCGCCGGCCACGACGGCGGCCACGAGGGCCACCGACGTAAGGCGCGTAGAGCGCATGAAAGGTCTCCTGCTCATGAACGTGAAACCGGTCGTTGCCAGGAATCTGGCAGGGTGGTGCCAACCGTCCGCCCCGACTGCCTTTCGGGGCGGACGGCCGTTTGTGGGGGCGGCAGTTCGGCCGCCCGCGCGGGTCACCGTCCGAGGCGGCGGCGCAGCCGCCCGAACACCTCCCGCAGGACCGCCTCCTCCGGCAGCAGCGTCACCGCGCGGCCGCCGGGGAGCGGGATGCGCAGCGGCAGCCGGGGCCTGGCCCCGCCCGCGAAGGGCGCGCCCACCGCGGCGACGGCGCCGAGCGCCGCTCCGGCGGGTACGGCCCAGCGCAGGGTGTCGGCCGGGTCGGCGGGGGTGGTGCCGCCCGCGGTGACCTCGACCGCGTCGCCGCCGTCGAAGGACGGCTTGACGCTCGGCGCGGGGCTCGCCGACGGCGGGGCCGGGGTGTCCCCGGTGCCGCCGGTCGTCCCGAGGCCGCCCGTGCCGCCGATGCCGCCGGTGTCGCCGCCCGTCGTGCCGTCGTCGTGGCCCGCGGAGTGCGCGGGCTTGAAGGCCTCGATCCGGTCGGCCGCCTGGTCGGCCTGCGCACGCAGGGCGGCGGGCAGCGGGGCGTAGCCGGGCGGGAGTTCGCCGGGACCGGTACCGGTGGTCTGGCCGGAGCCGGCGGCGAACCGGAGCAGCCCGGCGTAGTCCTTGCGGGCGTCGGCGTCCAGGGCCGCGGGGCGCACGGCCGCGTGGACGATCTGGGCCAGCGGGTAGGCGTCCTTGGCCTTGGCCGCGGCCGGGTCGATCTCGCGGACCGCCTCGCCCGTCGCGCTCGCGGAGGCCGCGGTGAGCGACTTGGCGGTCGGCGCGGTGAAGGTGCCCGCGGCGTTGAGCAGCCGCGCGGTCTGCAGGCTGTACCGGTCCGCCGAGGCGGCGTCGGTGAGGGTGAGCACGAAGCGCGAGCCGACGGTCTGCGGGCCCGGGCTCTTGTACGCCGGCGGGCTGGCGAGGTCGTCCCAGGTGGACTTCCACAGGGTGTCGGCGCGGCGGGTGTGCACGGCACCGGAGTGCATGTCGTCCACATAGGGGTGGAAGTCGGTCATGCACTGCTGTTGCTTGGTGTTGGCCCCGGGCGGGACCGTGCACCAGGGGTCGCTCTTGGGGAAGTCGTCCCGGGCGAGGTCGAAGACCCCGGAGGTGTTCATGTCCGGGTTGGTGCTGTAGTACGGGTTGACCGTCATGCCCCAGTCGTCGGGGATACCCGACAGGAAACGGCGGGCGTCCCGGTCCGAGGCGATCCACTTCCACACCGCGCGGGCGGAGTCGGAGTGGCCCAGGGCGGTGATCAGGTCGGTGTCGGTGGCCGGCGTCTCGGAGACCGACAGCTGCGCGAACTCCGGGTTGTACTTGAGGAATTCGGGGTCGCTGGCCAGACCGTCCGGGTTCTTCAGGGCCCACCCGTAGCCCTTGGCCGCCACCGGCGAGGAGGCCGAGCCGGTGACCGAGCCCCAGGTGGAGTTGCGGTACGACTCGGTGAGCAGCTTGGCCACCAGGCGCGGGGTGAGGTCGATGGACTCCACCTTCGTGCCGGTCAGTCTGCGCACCGACTCCGGGGCGCCCGCCCTGGCGCGGCGTTCGATGGTGAAGCCGATGACGACGCCGGACAGGGCGACCGGCGCGTAGGACGCGTCGTCGGTGGCGTTCAGCGCCCGGGTGGTGAAGACCAGGCCGCTGCTGCCGTCGTTCTCCAGGCGGGCGCGGGCGTCGGGCTCACCGAGCTCGGTGTAGCCGTAGACCTTGCCGGTGGGGCAGAGGGCCGCCTGCCAGCTGGTGATGGCGTCGGAGGCCAGCTCGCTGCCGCTGGTGGGGCGCTCGTCGGAGCCGAGCGGGCAGGTGGCGCCGACCTTGTTGAAGTCGAGCCTGACGGCGATCCGGTTCTTCCAGTTGGTGGAGGAGACCGGCGAGCCGGCGTTGACCTGGGTGTGGTCGGCGTACGGCTTGCCGTCCAGGTCGAGGTGGCCCTGGGGGACGATGACCAGCCAGCAGGACCGCGGCACGCTGTGCCCGTTCCTGGTGACCGGCATGCCGCAGCCCAGGTGCGGGGCCTCGTAGGCGGTCTGGACCTCGAAGAACTCCTTGCCGGAGCCGTCCGCGCTGGTGCGGGCGAAGTCGACCTCGTTGGTGGTGTTGTAGTTGTACAGCCGGTTGTTCTGCAGGTTGCTGGTGACCAGCGTGCCGTCGGCCGCCTTGAAGGGCACCTCGCCGGGGGCGTTGGGGTTGGCGGCGCCGTACTGGCTGTCCTGGCCGTAGTTGGTGGGGTCGGCGCTGTAGAACACGTTGCGCGTGTCGTCCAGGGCGTTGCCCGGCCAGGTGCCGCGGCCGGTGGTCGGCGAGGCGCCGTACTGGCACTGGGTGCGCGACGGGCCGGGGTTGCCGGGGACGGTGCCGTCGTCGTCGCCCCAGCACTGCATGATCTGCACGAAGTCGGTGTTGAACTGGGTGCCGGCGAAGGTGGTCGGCGTGCCGCCCTTCCAGGAGACCGTGACGGCCTGGCTGGTGAGGTGCTTGGTCTGGCTGACCGTGAACGTCATGTCCTTGAACTCGCCGCGCCCCTTGACGCTGACGGCGGAGTTCCCCGGGTCCGCCGCGACGGCCGGCTGCGCGGCCTGGGCGACCAGGCCGCCCAGCAGGGCGCCGACGGCCGCACCGGCGGCGAGGCGCGCCAGGAGCCGCCGCACGCGGCTCCCCCGGGTGTTCCGGCGCATCATCGGGATCTCCTTCGCAGGATCTGGGAGACGGCGGCGGGCAGCAGCACCAGGCCGAGCAGCGTGATCACGGCGAGCAGCATCAGCGTCTGGGCGCCGCCCCAGCCGCTCTGGGCCGCGACGGTGACCGGCTGGGCCAGCGCGACCGTGCCGGTGGCGCCGCCGGAGGTACCGGTACCGCCGGTGGCGCCGCCGTCGGCGGCGACGTTCTGGCCGGTGTCGGGGTCGACGGAGGGGGTGCCGCCGGTGCCGCCCGTGGCGCCGCTGGTTCCGGTGCCGCCGGTGGAGCCGCCGCCCGTGGCGGCGCCGCCGGAGCTGCCCGAGCCGCCGGAGGACGAGCCGGTGCCGCCCTTGGCGCCGCCGCTCCCGTTGGTGCAGGGCGCAGCGCCCTTCTTGTCGCAGGCCTTCGGGAACGGGGCGGTCTCGGCAAGGCGGTTGTGGCCGTCCGCGCTGAAGGTCGGGTTGTTGCAGCCCTTGATGTTGATGGACTGGGTCTTGACGCCGGGGATGCGGCGGATCTGGTCGAAGCCGGCCTGCACCAGGTTGATCGGGAGCGGCGAGTAGCCGAGCTGGGGCGCCTGCTGCTGGCCCTGGCACATGAAGTAGTACGAGAAGGCGCCCAGCGTCCGGCCCTTGGCCTTGGTGAAGGTGCCCTGCTCCTTGAGCGGCAGGATCATGTACGAGTAGCTGGACAGCGGGTAGTTGCGCCGGTCGCTGTCGTTGTAGACGCCCGCGAGCTGCTGGGTGAGGTAGTCGGCGGAGCTCTTGTCGGTGTTGATCCGCGCCTTGAGCAGCGACACGGCGACGTTCTGCGCCGTGGGCTCGGTGTAGTAGCCCGCGTGGTTGAGGACCTTGGCGACCGGGAAGTGCGCGTTCAGCGCGTACGAGTAGTTGACGTAGCCGATCGCGCCCTCGCCGTAGCCCTGGGCGACGTAGCCCGCCACTCCGAGGTCGCCGGACTGGGCGATCATGCCGGGGAGGGTCGGGAAGTACGAGGTCTGGCCGCAGGCGCCGGAGCGTCCGACCTTGCCGCAGTAGGCCTGCCACAGCGACTTGTGCTGGTCGGCCATCCACATCGTGAACTGCGCGGTGGAACCGGAGCCGTCGGAGCGCACGACCGGGATGATCGCGCGGTGCGGCAGCTTCACGCCCGGGTTGTCGGCGGCGATCGCCTTGTCGTCCCAGTAGCTGACGGCGCGGGTGAAGATCTTGGTGACCACGTCGCCGGACAGCCGCAGGTTGTCGACCCGCTTGCCGTTGATCGTGAGGTGGTACATGAAGACGGTGCCGCCGGCCACGATCGGCATGTACGCGTAGGTGCCCTTGGCCGGGTTCTCGGCCGCGGAGCCGTCGGTGGGCCTGGTCTGGAACGGGATGTCGGAGACCGCGAAGTCGACCTGGCCGTTGAGGAACTGGCGACGGCCGTCGGAGCTGCCCGTACCGGAGTAGCTGACCCGCATGCCGTACTGGTTGACGCCGCGGCGCCACTCGTCGACCGCGTTCTCGGCCCAGGTGGAACCGGCGCCGGCGATCGGGGTGTAGCCGGCGTCGGCCACGGCGGGCTGCGCCGCGGGCACGACCACGGCGGCCAGCACGCCGAACAGCGCGGCCAGCGCGCTCAGGGCACGCCATCTGGCCCGGACGGCCGTGTGCCGTCCGGTGAGGGGATTGCGCATCAGTCGTTGTCTCCAGAAGCGGTGGCGGTGGCTGCACCGAGCACGGAAAGGGCGGGGGCGTGGAGCTGGTCAAAGCGCTCGGCGTCGCGGCGGGAGGCACGCTCCGTGCGGCGCGCCTGGCGCTTGGTCTGCTGACCCGGTCCCCGGCCGCCCAGTACGCGGGCGATCGCGAAAAGCACCAGGACCAGGGCCATCAGCACGGCGGCCGCGCCGAAGCCCCGGGCGATCATGGTGGGTTCCGGGGACTTGACGAAGTTGAAGACGGCCAGCGGCAGGGAGATCATCGGGCCCTGCAGCGGGTCGGTGTTGAGTGCCGCGGTGAAGCCCGCGGTGAGCAGCACCGGCGAGGTCTCGCCGACCCCGCGGGCGGTGCCGAGGATGACGGCGGTGGCGAGGCCGGACCGCGCGGTGGGCAGCACCACGTGCCACACGGTGCGCCAGCGCGGCGCGCCCAGCGCCTCGGAGGCCTCGGTCAGGGTGCCGGGCACCAGCCGCAGGACGACGTCGGAGGCGCGGATCACGATCGGCAGCATCATCACGCTGATGGCGAAGGCCGCCGCCAGGCCCGACTTCTGCATGCCGAGGCCGAGGATCCAGGTCGCGTAGACCATCAGGCCGGCCACGATGGACGGGAGCGCCGTCATGGCCTCGACGATGGTCCGCACGAAGCGGGAGTAGCGTCCGGGGACCTGGTTGAGGTAGACCGCGCAGGCCAGGCCGAGCGGCACGGTGATGGCCAGCGCGATGCTGATCATGATCAGGGTGCCGAGCATGGCGTGCGCGATGCCGCCCGCGCTCAGCGGGTCCAGGGGGCCCGCCGCCTGCATGTCCTGGGTGAAGAAGTTGCCGTGCGGCAGGGCCGTGCGGCCGCGCCACAGCGTGAAGCCGACGACGAGGACGAGCGCGGAGAACAGCACGGTCGCGGCCGACCACAGCACGACCGTCATCACCCGGTCGCGGATCGCGGGGCCGTCGTCCTCCAGGCCGGTCAGGATGGCGTAGGCGGCGAGGAAGGCCAGGTAGGCGGTGACGGTGAAGCCGAGCGCGCCGGACAGCGGCGCGAGTTCACCGAACAGCAGGACCGCCAGGCACAGGCCGGAGGCCGCGGCACCGGTGAGCGCCAGCACCGCGTTGCGGTCGACGCCGCCGATCCGGCGCGGCCGGTCGGGGAGTTCGGGCGCGGCGGCGTCGGCGGCAGCGGGAGTGGCCGTCGCGGCGTCCTTCACGGCGGCCGCGGGGGTCTCTTCGACGACGGTCATGTCATGCCTCGCTCTGCGAGCCGGAACGGGAACGGGCCACGACGGAGGAGGCGGTGAAGTTGACCACCAGCGTGAGCAGGAACAGCGCCAGGCCGGCCGCCATCAGCGCGGACATGCCGAAGTCGGAGGCGTCGCCGTAGTGGAGTGCGATCAGCGACGAGACCGAGTTGGCACCGGTCTGGAGAATGTGTGGCTGAATGGTGAAGACCGGCGAGATGATCAGGTAGACCGCGATGGTCTCGCCGAGCGCCCGGCCGAGTCCGAGCATGGTGCCGCCGATGATGCCGCCCCGCCCGTACGGCAGGACGACGGTGCGGATCACGCCCCAGCGCGTCGCGCCGAGCGCGTACGCGCCCTCCCGTTCACCCGCCGGGGCCTGGGCGAAGACCTCGCGCATCACGGAGCACTGGATCGGCGCCACCATCAGCGCGACCACGAGCCCCGCGACGAAGGACGAGGCGGTGTAGACGCTGCTGGAGGCGAGCGGCTCGCCCGGCTGCGTGCCGTCCACGTGCAGGAAGGGGATCCAGCCGAACCAGTCCGACAGCCAGCGCGACACGCCAATGACGTGGCCCTGCAGGAAGAACAGGCCCCACAGGCCGTAGACCACGGACGGCACGGCGGCCATGAGGTCGACCATCGCGATCAGCGTGCGGCGCATCCGGCGCGGCGCGACATCGGAGATGAACAGCGCGGTGCCGAGGGCCAGGGGCAGGGAGAAGACCACGGCCACGGTGGCGATCAGCAGCGTTCCGGTGAGGACCGCGGCGATGCCGAAGTGGTGGACGTCGGGCTGCCAGGCGGCCGTCGTGAGGAACGACAGGCCGGTCGCCTTGAGCGCCGACCCGGCCCTCAGCAGCAGGAAGAGACCGACCGCCGCCATGATCGCGAGCACGGTCGTGCCGGCCGCGGTCAGCTGCCAGCGGAAGACGCGGTCACCGGTCCCGCGGGCCGAGTCCTTCGGGCGCGGCGGTGCGCTCTCCGGCTCCGGTCTGACCGGCTCCGCTCCCGCCGTTGCGGTTGACATTGCTGCGCCCCTCCCTCGATTACGCCATCTACGGGCGTAGTTCCCGGCAGATTCAATGGGGGGTGCATGACGTCGGGGGCGTTCACAAGTGATGAAAATGTGAACAGTGCGTGTTCTACAAACGTGGGCCGCGTGGAAGTACCGCAGAGGGGGTTGCAAGTGAACGGGCGACCGTAGCGGAACGGCCCGCACCGGCGCCAATTACGTTCACGGGTGGGTGAAATGTGGCGACTCGACTGGCTCCGGACCCGTCCGGCGGAGCACTCTGCTGGGCACGTGCCCATCGCCCCGCCTTCCGCGGTGCCCCCGTCGGCGCGCCCCGCCCAGCCCAGCCCTCGACGCCGGAGTCCCCACCCCCTCCATGACCCAGCTGACCCCGCCCCCGCCCCTCCCCGCCCTCGACGCGCGCTCCGCGGCGGGTCTCGTACGGCGGTGGCGCAAGGCGGTGGACCCGGACGAACTCGCCTGCGCCTACGACGCGTTGGCCGAGGCCGGCCCACTCGTGCCGACCCCCTGGGGCGCCCTTCTGGTCACCGGGCACGAGGACTGCCGGCAGGTGCTCGCCGACCGGGTCTGGCGCACCCTCGGCGCCGGCTGGCGCGACACCCACCGCCCGGGCTGGCGGAGCAGCCCCGGCACGGTGGGGCTGTGCGAGACGCCGCTGCAGCAGGACCCGCCCGAACACACCGCGCGCCGCCGCCCGCTGAACACCGCGCTGGCCCCGCGCGCCATGCGCGAGGCCGCGGAGCACCTCGTGGAACCCCTCGTCGCCCGGTACGTCGGCCGGTTCGCCGCGGCCGTGCGGGACACCGGCAGCGCCGACGTGGTCGCCGAGGTGTGCCGCCCGCTGCCCACCGCCGTGCTGGCGGGGCTGACCGGGATGCCGCCCGAGGTCGACCGGGCCTGGCTGGCCGCCGAGAGCGCCGCCATGGTGCGCGTGGAGGAACTGGCCGCGCCCCCCAGCGTGGTGCGGCGCGCCGATGCCGCCGCCGTGGCACTGCTCGCCTGCTACGACCGCGTCCTGGCCGAACGCCTCCGGCGCCCCGCCGGCGACCTGCTGTCGCGGTGGGCGGCCGAGGACCCGCACGGGGCCCGCTACCTGCTGCTCACGCTGTTCTCCGCGGGGGTGCCGACCACGGCGGCCCTGCTGGCCTCGGTGGCCCTGGCACTGACCACCCGGCCGCTGCTTGCCGAAAGGATCCGCCAGGATCCCGGATTCGCCGAGCCGCTCACCGACGAGGTCCTGCGCTGGGACCCGCCCGGGCGCGTCGTGACCCGCGTCGCCGCGGCCGGCACCGAACTCGCGGGCCGCGACCTGCCCGCCGGGCAGGTCGTCCACGCCCTGATCGGCGCCGCCCACCGCGATCCGCTGCACTTCCCCGACCCGCACGCCTTCGACCCCGACCGGCCCCCGCGGCGGCTGCTCGCCTTCGGCACCGGCCTGCACTACTGCCTCGGGTCCCATCTGGCCCGTACTCAGGCGGTCGCCTTCGCCCGGTGCTTCGCCCGCGCGCTGCCGGGAGCGCGCGCCACGGCGCCGCCCGAGCGCCATCGCGGACCGAGCATGGCCGACATCGCCCGCCTTCCCGTCCACTCGGCAAGGGAGACCGAGCCGTCGACATCCTCCCCGCCCTGAACGGCCGGGATTCCCAGGCGTAGACGCCCCCACTGACAACGAAAGAGAGCGCAGGTCAGAACAGATGCGCAGAGAACTCCGCCGCTTCACGCCCCCGGCCGGAGGACCCGTTCCTCCCCGGCCCCAAGGCGCCGGCAGCCCGGGAGAAGACAGGTGACCGACATCCAGGACGCCACCGACGTGTTCGACAAGGACCTGTCCTCGTCCACGTTCGTCCGGGCCATGGAGACGACCGGCATCCGGCCCTTCTACCGGCCGATGCACGCCTCGGCCGACGGCGAGGCCCTCGTCGAGGGCCGCCCGGTGGTCATGGCCGGCTGCAACGACTACCTGGGCCTGTCCACCGACCCGCGGGTCACCGCGGCCGCCGCGCAGGCGCTGACCCGCTACGGCGCCTCCTGCTCCGGGGCCCGCACCCTCAACGGCACCCTGCCGCTGCACGGCGAACTCGAGCGCCGCGTCGCCGACTTCCTCGGCACCGAGGCGGCCGCCGTCGTCACCACCGGCTTCCAGGCCAACCTCGCCGTCGCCGCCCTCCTCGGCAAGGGCGACATCGTCTTCAGCGACATGGCCAACCACGCCTCGCTCGTCGACGGCATCCGCCTGGGCGCCGCGCGCCGCGTCCTGTACCCGCACTCCGACACCGGGCACCTGGACACCCTGCTGGAGCAGGCCACCGCCGCCGACCCGGCCGCGGGCAAGGTCGTCGTCACGGACGGCATGTTCTCCATGGACGGCGACCTGTGCCGGCTGCCCGAACTCACCGCGCTCACGGCACGGCACCGCGCCCGGCTGATCGTCGACGGCGCGCACGACATCGGGCTGCTCGGCACCGGCGGCCGCGGTGTCGCCGAGCACTACGGGCTGCTGGACCGGGTGGACCTGTTCACCGGGACGCTGTCGAAGTGCTTCGGCTCCACGGGCGGCTTCCTCGCCGGGCCCGCCCACGTCATCGACTACCTGCGCTACAGCGCCCGCTCCGTGCTGTTCTCCGCCTCCATGCCGCCCTCCGCGCTGGCCGCGGGACTGGCCGCGTTCGACATCGCCGAGGCCGAGCCCTGGCGCCGCCTGCGCGTCCTCTCGCTCGCCGACCGGCTCCGCGCGGGCCTGCGCGACCTCGGCTACGACACCGGGAACTCCGTCACACCCGTCGTGCCCGTGCTGATCGGCGACGCCGCCGACTGCGCCCGGATGTGGCAGGCCCTGTTCGACGAGGGCGTGTTCACCAACGCCGTCGGCGCCCCCGCCGTGCCGGAAGGACGCTGCGTCATCCGGGTGACCGTGCAGGCCACGCACTCCGACAGCCACCTCGCCCGGATCCTCGACGCCTTCGAGGCGGCCGGCCGCCGCGTCGGGCTGCTGCCCGCGCTCCCCCGTCAGGCGGCCACCCGATGACCGCCCCCGCCACCGCCCCGCACGCCGCCACGGGCGCACCCGTGCGCGTCTCCCCCGTCGACGGCCGGGCGGACACCACCGCCTTCATCCGCCTGCCGTACGCGCTCCACCGCGACGACCCGCACTGGGTCGCCCCCCTGGAGCGGGAGATGCGCGCCTTCCTCGACCCGCGCCGCAACCCCACCTTCGACACCGCCGAGATCCGGCTGCTGCTCGCCCGGCGCGGCCGGACCGTCGTCGGCAGGATCGCGGTGATCTCCGACCCGCGCTACCAGGAACGGCACGACTTCACCTGCGGCCACTTCGGCCTCTTCGAGTGCGCCGACGACACCGAGGCCGCCGCCGCGCTGTTCGACGCGGCCGCCGCCTGGCTGGGCGAGCGCGGACTGACCCGGATGCTCGGCCCGCTGAGCTTCTCCGTGAACGACGAGTGCGGAGTGCTGGTGGACGGCTTCGACGGGCCGCCCAGCATCGGCATCCCGTACAACCCGCCCCACTACGACCGGCTGCTGACCGAGTGCGGCTTCGGCAAGGCCAAGGACCTGCTGTCATGGCTGGTGCCGATGCCGGCCGACGGCGAGCCCCCGGCCGGCATCCGCCGGGTCGCCGAGCGCACCCTGTCCGACCCCGCGGTCCGGGTGCGGCCCCTGGACCCGGGCCGCTGGGACGAGGAGATGGCCGTCATCAAGGACATCTACAACGAGGCCTGGGCCGAGAACTACGCGTCCGTCCCGCTGACGGACCGTGAGTTCCGGCACATGGCCGACCGGCTGAAGTCCCTGCTCAACCCCGAACTGGTGCGGATCGCCGAGGTGGACGGCGAACCCGCCGCCTTCACGATGTGGCTGCCCGACGTCAACCAGGCACTGCGCGCCGCACGCGGCCGGCTCACCACCTGGGGGCTGCCGGTGGGGCTGCTGCGCGTCACCCGCGGCATGGGCCGCATCACCCGGGTGCGCGGCGGGACTTCGGGCGTGCGCAAGGAGCACCGCAGCCGCGGCCTGGTGGCGGTGCTGCTCGCGGACGCGCAGCGCGCGGCGCACCGGCTCGGCTACACCGAGACCGACCTGTCCTGGATCCTGGAGGACAACCGCGGCTCCAACCGGCACGCGCAGGCCATGGGCGGCGTCCACTTCCGCACCCACCGGCTGTACGTGCGCGACGGCGGCCCCCGATGAGATACCTGGTCACCGGCGCGACCGGCTTCGTCGGCGGTCACCTCGTCCGCCATCTCGCCGAGCGCGGCGAGCAGATCACCGCCCTGGTGCGCGACGGCCGCCGCGTGCCGGGCGCCCGGCTCGCCCCCGGCGACCTGCGCACCGGCGAGGGGCTCGATGACGCGCTGCGCGACGTCGACCGGGTCATCCACCTCGCGGGGGTCACCAAGTCGGCCGACCCGCGCGCCTACACCGCCGTCAACACCGACGGCACGCGGCGGCTGCGCGACGCCGTCGCCGCGCTCCCCGTGCCACCGCGGCTGGTCTACTGCTCCTCGCTGGCGGCGTCCGGCCCCGGCCGGCGGCGCCGCGCCGAGCAACCCCCCGCGCCCGTCTCCCTGTACGGCCGCAGCAAGCTCGGCGGCGAACTGGCGCTGCGCGAAGCGGCCGGCCGGGTGTCCGCCGTCACCGTCCGGCCGCCCATCGTCTACGGTCCCGGCGACCGGGAGTTCCTGCCCCGGCTGGTGGGCGCGGTGCGCACCGGGCTGCTTCCGGCCGTGGGCCGGCCCGGACCGCGGCACTACTGCCTCATCCACGTCGACGACCTGTGCCGCGCGCTGATCGCCGCGGCCGACCCGGCGACGGCCCCCGGCACCCACCACGTCTGCGACGGCACCGAGCACCGCTGGGACGACATCGGCGCGGCCGTCGCCGCCGTACTGCGCCGCCGCGCCCCGCGCGTCGTCCACGTCCCCGCGCCGCTGGCCGCGGCCGCCGCGCGCCTGGCCGGCCGCTCGTCGATGCTCAACCCCGACAAGGTGGCCGAGGCCCGCCACCCCGCCTGGACCTGCGCGCCGAGCGACACGCTGCCCTTCGGCCCCGCCACACCGCTCGCCGAGGGGCTGCGCGCCTCGCTGACGGGCTGATCCGTTCTCCGCACGCACACCCCGAGGAAGGGGGGACCGCCATGCGCCGTCGGCTGTCTCCGTACGAACGCGTCGTCTGGGCGGCGGGCGAACGCCTCCCGGTCAACATCGCCGCCGTGGCCCGGGTGACCGGCCGGACGACCGCCGCGCGCGTGCGCGAGGCCGTCGCCTTCGCGCGGGAGCGGCACCCGCTGCTCGGCGTGCGCGTGGCGGACCCCGGGTGGTGGCAGGCACGGCTGACGACCGTGGGCGCGGAGGACCCGCCGGTGCGTGTGGTGCGGGCCACGGGGAACGGGGGGCCCGGCGACTGGTCCCGCGTGGTGGAGGAGGAGCTCCAGCGCCCGTTCGACACGTCCACCGGGCCGCTGGCGCGCTTCGTGCTGGTGGACGCCGGTGAGGCGTTCGACCTGGTCGCCGTCTTCCACCACCTCGTCGCCGACGCGGTCTCCGCCGGCGTGGTCGTGCGCGACCTGCTCACCCGGCTGGCCGCCGCCCCGGTCGCCGGCACCGACCCCGTCCTGGCCCCGCCCGCCGACCAGCTCGTCCCCGGCCCGCGGACCAGGCCCGCCGACCTGCTGAGGACCGCCCGCGCGCTGGGCGGGCCCGTGCCCGTGCCGCGCCCGCGCGGCGGGCCGCTGGTGTTCCACCCGTGGACACTGGACCGGGAGGAGACCGCGCTGCTGCTCAAGCGGTGCCGGTCCGAGGGCACGACGCTGCAGTCCGCGCTGTGCGCCGCCTTCGCGCGGGCGGCGACCCCGGGCCGCCCCGCCCGCATCGCGGTGGCCGCGGACCTGCGCCGGGTGCTCGACCCGCCGCCCGGCGAGGCGGTCGGCCTGTACGCGGCCAGCTTCGTGATCTCCGCGGACGGCGGGGACGACCTGTGGACGGCGGCCAGGGAGGCCCGCACCGACATCCACGCCCGGCTCACCCCGGACGCGCTGCGGCCCCTCGTCCGCGTGTTCCGGCTGACCTCCGCCGTCCCGCACCGCACGATCGGCGCGCTGCTGCGCCGCGGCGAGGAGCGCGGGCCCCGCTTCGACGTCTCCGTCAGCAACGCCAGGCTGCCCATCCCCGAGGAGTACGGGCCGCTGCGGCTGTACGCGGTGCACGGCGCCGCGCACACGAGCCTGTCCGGTGCCCCGCTCGTCATCGTCATCGGCTTCGGCGGGCGGCTGTTCTGCAGCGTGACGTCCACCGACGGGGAGGCCTCGGCGGACCTGTGCCGGCGGGCCATGGGGCATCTGGCGAACGGGGGGGACGGGGTCTGAAGCACCGGCACGGGTACCGGGCGCCCTCAGCGGGTATCCGTCACTCGTGGCACGCACCGTCGGGGTCGAGGAAGAACTCCTCCTGGTGGACGCGCGGACCGCAGAGCCGCGGGCCGTCGCCGACGCCGTGCTGGACGGGGGCGGGCCGTGGGCCCGCGAACTGGTGGTGGAACTCCAGCAGCAGCAGCTCGAACTCAACACGTCACCGTGCGTGACGCTGGACCAGCTGCGGGGCGAACTGCGCACGTGGCGCCGCCGGGCGGCACGGCTCGCCGCCGGCCAGGGCGTGGACATCGCCGCGCTCGGCACCTCGCCCCTGCCGGTCTCCCCGAGCCTGACCCCGCAGGGGCGCTACCGCAGGATGGCGCAGAGCTTCGGCCTCACCCTCCAGGAGACGCTGACCTGCGGCTGCCACGTCCACGTGGGCGTCGACTCGGACGAGGAAGGCGTCGCGGTCGTCGACCGCATCCGGCCCTGGCTGCCGCCGCTGCTGGCCCTGAGCGCGAACTCGCCGCTGTGGCAGGGCACCGACACGGGCTACTCCAGCTACCGCTACCAGGTCTTCGGCCGCTGGCCGACGGCCGGCCCGACCGCGGGCTTCGGGTCGGCCGAGGAGTACCACCGGGCGGTGTCCCGGCTGCTGGCCACCGGCATCCTGCTCGACCAGGGCATGGTCTACTTCGACGTCCGGCTGTCGGCGAAGTTCCCGACGGTGGAGGTCCGGATCTGCGACGTGTGCGCGGACTACCAGGACTCCGTGGTGCTGGCCGCGCTGGTGCGGGGCCTGGTGGAAACCGCGGCCCGCGAATGGGCGGACGGCCGCCCGGCCCCCGACCCCGGCCTCGACGTGCTCCGCCTGGCGTCCTGGCGGGCCAGCCGCTCGGGCCTCGACGGCGCCCTGCTCCACCCCCTCACGCACCGCCCCGCCGGCGCGCACGACGTGGTCGAGGCCCTGGTCTCCCACGTCGAGGGCGCGCTGAAGGACTCCGGCGACCTGTACGCCGTCCGCGCCGGTGTCGACCGGCTCACGACCCAGGGCACCGGCGCCCGCCGGCAACGCGAGACCTACGCGCGCGGCGGCCCGACCGCGGTCGTCCGCGAGGCCGTCACCCGCACCCGCGCCTGAGCAGGCGCCTCACGGCGTCCCCCTGGCGGCCAAGGCCCACGAGCGGCGACTTGCTCACGCCCCGGGGCAACACAAACGCCGCACACTGGGCGGCCCGACCGCAGTCACCCACCTGGGCACGGACAGCGCCGCCGACATCGACACACTCCCCCACGCATCCCAGCCCCACGAGGCCCGAGAGGGCACGGGCGGCGCCCGGCTCACGACCCAGGGCACCGGCGCCCGCCGCCAACGCGAGACCTATGCGCGCGGCGGCCCGAACGCAGTCGCCCGCGAGGCCGTCACCCGCACCCGCGCCAGAGCAGGCGCCTCACCAGGCCCGACCGTCGGCGTGCTCCGCCGGCGAGCCAGCCCCACGGCACCCGACGCGGCACGAGCATCGACCGGCTCACGCCCCAGGGAACAAACGCACGTCAGGGCGGCCCGAACGCAGTAGCCCGCACCGGCGCCGGACCCACACACCACGCGGCCCCGGCCGCCCGACACCGGCATCGACGCCCTCCCCGTGCATCCCGGCAAGCCCAACCCCACGAGGCCCGACAACACACGGGCGGCGACTTGCCCACGGCCCAAGGCGCAGATGCCTGTCGGCAACACCGGCCCTGCCCCGCGGCAAACCAGCGGCGATCGCCCGCGAGGCCGTCACCCGCACCCACGCCTGAGCAGGCGCCTCACCGGGCCCGACCGTCGGCGTGCTCCGCCGGCGAGCCAGCCCCACGGCACCCGACGCGGCACGAGCATCGACCGGTTCACACCCCAGGGAACAAACGCACGTCAGGGCGGCCCGAAGGCAGTCGCCCGTACCCGCGCCCAACCCCACGAGGCCCGATAGCACACGGGCGGCGACTTGCCCACCGCCCAAGGCACAGATGCCTGTCGGCAACACCGGCCCTGCCCCGCGGCAGCCCAGCAGCGGTCGCCCGCACCCGCGCCTGACCACACACCACGCGGCCCCCGAATGCACCGACAGCCACCTGACCCCGGTCCCGGAGTCCCCGTCGGATCGACCCGGACCGCCACCACCGGCGTCGTCGCGCCGAGTTCCGCCGCCGGACGCCGCACGAAGGCCGGCCGGGACACCTCGGCCTCCCTCCCGGGCCACGCCCAGTGACGCCGCCGCCGGCGTCCCGGCGGGCCAACCCGCGAGCACACACGGCATGATCGGGGCCCTGGTCTCCCAGGTCGAGGGCGCCTTGAAGGGCTCGGGCGACGTCCCGGAGCCCACCCCCTACGCGAGGCAACCCCGTCGGGGGCATCCGCACCTCGGCCCGGCCACGCACCTCGCGGAACCCGATCGTCGACGTGCTACCCGCTGACATCCCGGCGGGACAGCCCCGACGACGCACGGGCGCCGACGGCTCACGCCCCAGGGAGCGGGCGCACGTCGGCAACAAAGCCCGTGCACGTGGCGGCAGTCGACCCCGGGCGTGATCGACCGGTCACCGCGTGCATGCGCGGAGCGGTATCGTCCCGGGGACGTGTGTGACGCCCACGCACATGCGGCGGACACGGGGGACGGTGCATGAGCGACGCACGCGCGGCGGTGGACCGGATGCTGACGCGCTTCGGGGTGTCCGCGCCGCCGCGCACCGACCGTATCGTCGCCGGTGCCGGGACGACCCCGGGCAGCCTGCTGCGGGCGGCCGGAGAACTGCTGCGCGCAGCCTGGGGCGGTGAGCGCCGGGCCGCGGCCGCCGCCGCGCTCGCGCTGACCGTCCTGGCGCTGGACACCGCGCCCCGGGACCACCCGCAGCGCGCACGGCTGGTGCTCCATCTGCAGCTGGCCCAGCGCACCTTGGCGATGTACGGGGACCTCCGGACGGCCGCGGAGGTGCGCCACCACCTTGCCGCGCAGGCCCAGCACCGCGCGCCCGACGACCTCGTGTCGGTCGCCGCCCGCTTTCCGGGCAGTCCGGCGCAGCGGCCGTTCGCTCCGGCGGACCCGATCGAGCCGCGGGTGGACGCGCTGCTCGCGACGCTGCCGGCGGACGACCTCAGCCGCCCGGGGCTGCTGGCCGGGCTCGCGCACGCGGCGCTGATCCGGTACGAGTGCGGCGCCACCGACGAGTTGCCCGCGCTGTGGCCGCGGGCCCGTGCCGCGTTCGAGGCGGCGCCGCCGGAGCATGTGGACGCCCCCGACGTGGGCCGGGTTACGGTGCTGGCGGGCGTCGCGTGGGCGCGGGTCCATCCCCGGGACCGGGACGCCGTGGACGTCGCCGTCCGGGGCGGGCGGCTGGCGCTGTCCGCGATGCGGGGGCAGGCGGCCGCGGGCGGTGTGCGCGACCGGCACGAGGTCCGGACCGTGCACATGGCCCTGGCCGTCGCCCTGATGTGCGCCCTGCCGTGGGCGCCGGAACGGGCGACCGTCGACGAGGCCATGGAGCATCTGGAGGCCTACCGCGCCGAGGGCCTGCCGGACGACAATGCGGCCTACGAGATCAACATGGCCTCGCTGCTGGCCGGCCGCGCCGTCGTGGCCTGGGACGCGGCCGACGCAGAGGAGGCCGGGCGGATGCTCGGGGAGGTCCTGCGGCGGCTGCCGCCGGGGCACCCGCTGCTGCCGCACGTCGCGGACAAGGCGGCCCGGACGGGCCAACTGCACTCCGCGATCCGGCTGTTCCCCCGCGCGGTGGGCTCGATGGCGGCGAAGTTCCTCCCGATGACGATGCCGGTGGCGCCCGCGCTGCCGCCGGTACAGGTGTGGACGCCTCTACCGCCGCCCGGCTCGCGCACCGACGGCCCACAGCCCGCGCCGCACACCGCGCCGCCGGACCCGCCCAAGGCCCGGCCCGAGCCCGGACCGGCCGCGGACCCGCCCTTCGCGTTCCCCGTGCCGCCCGAATTCGCGCCCCTGGCGGAGGCGCTGGCGAAAGGCCAAGGAGCCGGGACGGCCCTCGACCCGGCCTTCGTCGCCGACGCCGAGCGGAGGCTGCGGGGGGTCGTGGACGAGGCGGCGCCCGGCAGCCCCGAACGCGCCATGGCCGCGGGCGCGCTGATGGCCGCCATCGGCCTGCGCTACACGATGGACCGGGACCCCTCCGTCATCGGCGAGGCCGCGGCCCTCGGGGACCGCGTCCTGGCCGAGCTGCCGTACGGGTCCCGCGCCCACACCGACCTCGTCCTGGCCGCCGCGCCCTGGCAGCACCTGCGTGCCCTGATCTCGATGGACGCGGCCGCGCTGCGCGTCTGCTGCGAGGACCTGCGCGCCGCGCTCGACCTGCTGCCCGAGGACGGCCCGGCCCGCCTCGCCGGCGAGGTCGAGTACGCCAACGCGCTGACCAACCTCGCGGGCCTGACGCAGAATCCCGCCCAGGCCGCCGAGGCGCGGCGGCTGATCGCACGGGCCGACCGGCGGATCCGGGAGACCCCGGGCCTGGGGGACCTGCTGGGCGGCGTGGTGACGTCCTACAGCCAGTGGGCGGACTTCACCGACGCGATCGTGCGCGGCGACACCGAACAGGCACGGGCGGCGGAGGCCGGGCTCGTGGAGGTGTTCGGCGGCGAAGTGCCGGCGGTGCGCTTCGAGTCGGCGCGGATCGCGATGGGCGACGCGCTGGAGCGCCACGCCTGGGGCGACGCCGCCGACGCGGCGGAACGCGCCCTGGAAGTGCTGCCCCTGATGGCCTCGCGCGCGCTGGACCGGGACGACCGCAGGACCCTGCTCGACCGGGCGCTGCTGGGCGGCCGCTACCCGGTCGCCCACCTGGGCACGGACGGCGCCGCCGACCCGGCCGCCGCGGGACGCCCGGACCCGCTGACCGGCACCAGCCTCAGCCGCACGGGCTGCGCGGCGGCCATCGCCGCCGGGCGCCCCGCGCAGGGGCTCGCCCTGCTGGAACAGGGCCGTGCGGTCCTGATGAACCAGGACCTGGAGGGCCGCGCCGACCTCGGCGCCCTCGCCGCCGCGCACCCGACGCTGGCCGCCGAGTTCCGCACGCTGGCGGCGCGGCTGCGGCGGGCCGAGGCGCCCGACGGGACGGGCACGGCCGACGCGGCGGACACCGGGATCCCGGGATACCTGGAACGGCACATCGCGGCGGCCGAGTGGGAGGCACTGCTCATGCGGGTGCGCACCCGCCCGGGTTTCGAGCGTTTCCTGCTGCCGCCGACCGAGGAGGAGATGCGGGCCGTCGCCGCCGAGGGCCCGGTCGTCGTGGTCAATGTCGACCGGTTGCGCTGCGACGCGCTCGTCGTCACACCGGAGCGGATCAGCGCCGTACCGCTCCGTGACATGACGGAAGGTCAGCTCGCGCTGCGCGCGCAGAAGTTCCTGGCGGCGGTGAACCTGGGCCATGGCGCGTCCCGCGAGGATCAGGAACGCGCGCGCGAGACCGTCCTGGACACCCTCGCGTGGCTCTGGCACACGACCGCCGAGCCGGTGCTGCGCGCGCTCGGTCTCACGCGGCCGCTGCCGCCGGACGCGCCCGCGGCGGACCTGCCGCGGCTGTGGTGGTCCGCCTCCGGCCCGCTCGCGTATCTGCCCCTGCACGCGGCCGGGTTGCAGCGCAAGCACGAACTCGCGGAGCGCCGCAGCGTCCTCGACCGCGTCGCGTCCTCCTACACCCCCACGCTGCGCGCCCTGCTGCACGCCCGCCGGGCCCCTTCGGGCCGTACGGGAGGCCGGCTGCTCGCGGTCGGCCGGCCGACCGGGCGGGGAGGTTCGGCGGGCGCCTCCGGTCACGAGATCGCCGCGATCTCCGACGCCCTGGGCGGCGTACGGGCCCTGCAGGGCGAGGCCGCGACGCCCGGACGGGTGCTGGAGGCACTGCGCACCGCGCGCTGGGTGCACTTCGCCTGCCACGGCGTCAGCGACGCGGCCGACCCCTCCGCCAGCCACCTCGCGCTGCACGACGGGACGCTCAGCGTCGGCGACGTCTCCCGGCAGGAGCTGCGCTACGCCGAGCTCGCGGTGCTCCTGGCCTGCCACACCGCCCACTCCGGCCCGCTGCCCGACGAGGCGGTCCACCTGGCCTCCGCCTTCCAGGTCGCGGGATACCCCCAGGTCGTCGGCGCCCTCTGGGAGGCCGCCGACACCGCTTCCGCCGTGCTGGCCGGCCGGCTCTACGCCGCGCTGCGGGCGCCCGCCCCGGGTGCGGTCGCCTCCCTCGACACCGGCCGCGCGCTCAGCCATGTCACCCGTGCGCTGCGCACCCGGTACGCGCGCTCGCCCGAGGCCTGGGCCGGCTTCGTCCACATCGGCCGGTGAGGCCCGAACCGGCACACGTAACGCGCCCTCACCGCCGGCGGCGCAGCAGCAGGTCGAGTTCCTCCCAGGTCGCCGGTGGCACCGGTCCCGGCGGTACGGGGAGGCCGGCCGCGCGGGCGACGGACCGCATGCGGAGGTCGACGAGCGCGTCGGCCAGGTCGGCGAGAACGAAGAGGCGCTCGCTCCCGGCCCGCCACGCCGCGGCCATGACGACCGCTCCGGCGATCAGGGCAGGCCACCACAAAGTCGCCGCCGCGAGCAGGACGTAGAGCTGGCCCCAGGCGAACAGCCGGGCCGCCGCGTCGAAGGAGGCGGCGGCCGCACGGATCTCCGCGCGGTCCGGCTCGGGCGCGGCCAGCCACAGCCTCGGCCACAGCACCACGAAGGGCACGCCGTAGTACTCCCCTACCCGGTGCTCCAGGGCGTGGATGCGGTCCCCCATGCGGGTCGGCCGGGCGGGCGGCACCACGGAGATGCCGTCCCGGCGGGCCTCCGCCGCGTGGGCGGCGGCAAGTTCGGCCGGGTCGCCGCCGGCCTCGTAGCGCCGGATGTGCTCCGCGACCCGCTCGTCGGCACGGGCACGCCGGGCACGCCGCCGGCGGACCAGGCGCTCGCCGGTGCCGCCCGGCCACGGCCCGAGCCACAGCAGCCGGACACCGTGCGCGAGCAGTTGCACGACGAGCCCGGGGACGACGGCGAGCAGCAGCAGGGCGACCAGCACGAGGAGGACCCCGGCCGCGCCGTGGCGGTCGGTCCAGCCGGCCAGGCGTTCCACCTCCCGCAGCAGCCGCGCGGCGTCGAACGGCCGCCCGGCGCCCAGCACATGGGCGGTCCAGGCGGTGCCGAGGAAAAGAATGCCGGGCAGGGCGAGCAGGGCGACCCAGCGCTCGGCGAGCTTGCCGCCGATCGCGTCCAGCAGGCCGGACACCGCTAGTACCGCACGCGTCGGAGTTCGGCGCCCCAGACCGCGCAGCGCGGCGCGGAGACGGACGCCGTGGGGTCCTCGCTGCGCGAGCACGTCCCGCGCGGGCAGCGGTAGCGGACGATGCCGCCGCCCCCGCCGGCGAGCCCCGGCACGGTGACGTACGACCCGCTGTCGCCGCGCCGGCCGTCCAGGCGGACGCCGAGCCGGTCGGCCAGGTCGCCCACGACGACAGTGTCGCCGCGGCCCTCGCGGACGGCCTCCGCCACCGCCTCGACCTCGGCCGCCTCGTCGGGGTCGGCGAGCGCGGTGCGCCGCAGCTCCGGCAGCGCCTCACAGAACGTCATCACTGTGGCCTCGTCCACCGGCCCAGGGTACTGATCTGCGATCATTGCCGTATGGCGTTCACCGAAGAGCTCGCGCGGGCCGTGCTCGCGGCGGACGGGCACCACGAGGCGAAGCTGATCGCGCTCGGCGAGAACGCGGTCTTCGAGCTCGCGGGCGGCGCCGCCGTCGCGAAGGTCGGCCGCGGCCCCGAACTGCTGGAGCGGGCCGCCCGCGAACTGCGGACGGCGACCTGGCTCGCCGTCCACGGGGTGCCCGCGGTGCGCGCGGCGGACCCGGAGGCCCGGCTCGTGGACGGCCACCCGGTGACGTACTGGGAGCGGCTGCCGGACAGCGTGCGCCCCGCGGAGCCCGCCGATCTGGCCGCACTGCTGCGGCTCGTGCACGCCCTGCCGGAACCGGACTTCGCCCTGCCCCGCCGCGATCTGCTGGACGGGGTGGAGCGCTGGCTGCGCCTCGCGGGCACGGCGATCGACCCGGCCGACGCCGCATATCTGCGCGAGCGGCGCGACGGGTTCGCCGCCGCGGCCGCCGCCCTGACGCCGCACATCGCGCCGGGCCCGATCCACGGCGACGCGCTGCCCCGCAACATCCACGTCGGCCCGCGGGGGCCGGTGCTGGTCGACCTGGAGACCGTCTCCAGCGATCTGCGCGAGCACGACCTGGTCGTCATGGCGCTCAGCCGGGACCGCTACGGCCTCGACCCCGCGGCCTACGACACCTTCACCGCCGCCTACGGCTGGGACGTCCGCTCCTGGGAGGGCTGCGCCGTGCTCCGCGGCGCCCGGGAGACCGCCAGCTGCGCCTGGGTCGCCCAGCACGCGCCCGGCAACCCGGCGGCTCTCGCCGAGTTCGAGCGCCGCGTCGCGTCCCTGCGCGACGACGACCCGACGGTGCGCTGGCACGCCTTCTAGCCGACGCCGGGCACCCGGCCTGTCACCCGTCGTCAGACGGGCTCGCGCAGCGGCCAGCGGGTGTCGATCTCCACCTCGGGTGCACCGCCCTGGCGGACCAGCCAGCGCTGGTAGCCCTCGGCCCAGTCGGCGTACCAGCCGATCTGGGACCGGTGCAGTTCGCGCAGGCCGCTCGCGGCCCGCGGATAGCGCTCGGCGATGGCGCAGGCGACCCGGACGGCGGCCAGCGCGTCCGCGCTCGCCTCGTGCGCGTCGTCGAGGGTGACGCCGTACTCGCGGCAGGCGGCCTCCAGATTCCGCTTGCCCTTGCGGTAGCGGTCGAGCGTGCGGTCCATGACGAGCGGGTCGACGACGGGGCCGACCTCGCCGCCCAGCCGCTCCTCCAGGGACGGCAGCTGATGCCTGCGCAGCTCCGCCGCCAGCAGACTGAGGTCGAAGGGCGCGTTGTAGACGACGACGGGCACGCCGGCCGCCCAGTGGGCGACCAGGGCGTCGGCGATCTCGTCCACCGCCTCGGCCGCCGGCCGGCCCTGCGCGGCCGCGTGCTCGCTGCTGATGCCGTGGACGGCGGTGGCCTCGGCGGGAATGGGGACGCCGGGGTCGACGAGCCAGCCCAGGTGACGTATCGGCTCGCCGTTCCTGACCTCGGTGACGGCCGCCGTGACGATCCTCGATCCGAGCGGATCCGTGCCCGTGGTCTCCAGGTCGAAGCCGACCAGCAGTTCCCGGTGCCATCCCATGGCCATTGGCGTACGTCCTTCCCGCGGTTCCCCCGTGTGCTGTGCCATCATCCCGTGCGCCACTGACAGTCCCGCCGCCGGGCGTCGGGGGGCGGGCCTCAGGAGACCGGCCGGGAGTCCCCCCACACGCCCTCGAACTCCTCGCGGTAGATGCCGAAGAGTCCCTGTTCCGCCTCGGCCGCCGCGCCGTCCTTGGTCTGCACGAGGTCGCGGGGGCCCCCGCGCAGGATGATCACCGGGGATTCCATGCCCCGGGCCTTGCGCAGGTACGACTGGACCACCGCGACGCCGTTCGCGGTGTCGCCGTCCACCAGGTAGGCGGTGAAGCGGGGGGTCTCGTCGAAGACCCGGATCTCGAAGGCGCCGGGGTCGCGCAGCCGGGCCCGGACCCGGCGCATGTGCATGATGTTCATCTCGACGGATCGGCTCAGCTCACCCCGGCCGAGGCCGAGTTCGCGCTCGCGCCGGCGGACCGCGCTGCTGGCCGGGTTCAGGAAGAGCAGCCGCATGCGGCAGCCGGACTCCGCCAGCCGCACCAGCCGCTTGCCGGAGTAGTTCTGCACGAGCAGGTTCAGGCCGATGCCGACGGCGTCCAGCCGCCGGGCGGCGCCGAACAGGTCCTCGGCCGGCAGCTGGCGCTGGAGGCGGACCCGGTCCGGGTAGACCCCGACGACATCGGCGTAGCGGTCGGCGACCAGCTCCTCGACGGCGTCCACGGGCAGTCGGTCGGCGGACGGGTAGCCGGGGCCGGAGCCGAGTACGTCGAGCAGCCGGGCGGCGGCCCGTTCGGCCTGGTCCAGGACGGTCCGGGACAGCGCGCGGTTGCGCGAGACGACGTGCCGGGCCACCTCCAGCTCGTCCAGGGCGAGTTCGAGTTCCCGGCGGTCGTCGAGATAGGGCTCGAAGCACGGCCAGTGCTGGACGACCAGCTCGCGCAGTTGCGGCAGGGTCAGGAAGCTGAGGATGTTGTCGTCGGCAGGGTCGAGCAGAAAGCCCTTGCGGCGGCTGACCTCGCGCACGGCGGCGGCGCGCTGGACCCATTCGTGGCCGGCGGGGCCCGCGGCGGCGACCACCCACTCCTCGCCGTGGACGGGCTCGTAGATGGGGCGCAGGATCGCGTTCACCACGGCCCGGAGCCGCTGCTCGACCAGATTCAGCCACACATAGGCGCGCCCGGCGCGGCGGGCGCGGGTGCGCACCTCGGCCCACTCGTCGGCGCCCCAGTCCAGTTCCGCTCCGATCTCCAGCGGCAGCGCCAGGGACGCGGTTCCGGTGCCGTTCCCCTCGCCGATGCCGCCCTGGTCCCCCTGATCACCACCACCAGGGAGCACCAGACCTCCCGACATCACGACTGCACCCGCCTTCCCGCCCCCGTACACGATCAAGGAAGGGTACTGCGGGGCGGGGGGCGGTGCAGCCGTAACGACGCTACTTCACCACATGCTTACTCGCTTCAGCGGCCAATGCCCCTAGCGCGCCTGGCCGTTGTGACCGGTGAGGTCGTCCGGCGTGAGCGGGCTCATGGCGGTGACGTCCCGGGGGACGAGCTGGAAGCCCTGCCAGTGGATCGGCATGGGCGTCTGGTCCTCGTCGCGCGGGATTTGGTGGAAGCCGACGTTGACCCACATCACCGGGTGCGTGAGGGTCTCGCCGTTCGTCCACGTGTCCACCGACGTGCCCCGGCCGTTGCAGGCCGGGTCGCTGTTGCCGCTGGCGAGTTGCTCACAGGCGCGGTACTGGGTGACGTACACGTCCTTGGAGGTGTAGGGGTGCGCGTCGTAGTGGTCGGAGTGCTGCTGGACCAGTTCCCAGGAGCGCGGGTGCGCGTCGGCGTTCCTGCCGGCCGTGGAGACCACGCGCCACCAGCGGCGCAGCGCCGAGGTGGCGGCGAGTTCCTTGGCGACCGGGGTCCTGGTGGTCCTCAGGACGGCGGAGCCGCTGCCGCGGCCGGCCTTCTTGGTGTCGTACTGCTCGACCTTGGAGCGGGTCGAGCCGTCGGGGGCGAAGTCCAGCCGCCAGAAGACGGAGTGGTAGTGGCTGGTGGCGTGGTCGTGGCCGCCCTTGCCGATGGGCCAGCCGGTGCCCTCGCCGCTGTAGTCCGAGGGGGACAGGTCGCCGGTGGCGCCGACCTTGGCGGTGACGGTGCCGTCGTCGGAGAAGTTCCACTGGGTGACGTACTCGTACCAGCCGAGCTGCGAGACGGAGAACACCACCAGGTCGCTGCCCTGCTCGGTGTATTTCTTTGCGGTGCCCCGTTCGTCGAAGATGTCGCTGCGGTAGGCGTAGCCGCGCGGCGCGGTGGTGGTGCACAGCGCCTTGACGGTGCGTTCCTGCTGCGGGACGTACGCGGAAGCGATGGTGCCGCCGGGGCACTCCTCGGGGCCGATGTCGACCGCGGTGTTGCCGAAGCCGATGTCCGACAGGTCGTTGTACTCGGTGAGGCCGGAGTCGTAGGGCACGTTGACCTGGGCGAGTGCCGCGGAGTTCAGCACCGTGATCGGATGCGGTTCCCTGCGCGGCTGGTAGGCGATCTTCTCCAGGACCAGTCCCTTGGTGCCGCTGATACGCCAGCACATGGTCCAGGTGGTGCCGCCCGGCAGCTTCTTGGTGATGGCGGTGGCCGTGCCGCAGCCGGCGGCCGCCTGGGCGGCACGAGGGGCCGCCGCGGCGGCGGTGCCGGGTGCCGTCCCCGCGACGAGCGCGGGCAGGAGCAGGAGCGCCGAGGCCGTACCGAGGGCCCGGCGCACGTGGGAGGTGCGCATGGTTGCTGGGTCTCCGCTCTTAGTGGATCCGGCCGACGGTGCGGTCGCTCAGGTCGACGACGAACCTGGTCGTGTCGATCCACGGCCCGTCCTTCACCTGCGTGAACAGGCGTACGCACCGGTGCCGGCCGCACTTGCCCAAAGCGGCCGGTGCGGACTGCTCCGCGGTGTTGAAGGAGATGCCGCGCAGCCGCAGCTGGTCGGGCGTGGCGAGTGCGGTCCCCCGGGTCGCCGCCGCGAAGTCGGTCCGCAGTCCCGAGCCGAGCGGGTCCTTGATGAGCAGCGCGGCCGCCTCGGCGGTCTCGTCGGCCGAGGGAGGCGGCTGCATGCCGGAGGCGGTGTCGGTGTGCTCGACGGTGCCGGTGGTGAGGTCGACGGTCTTCTTCACGAGCCGGTCGTGCCCGTAGTCGTAGAACAGCACCTCGACCCGGCGGTCCTCGCCGGGCGGCGCGGCGCCGTCGCCCGCGTCCGCGCCCGCCGGGTCCGCGAGGTCGGTGTCGAGGTACTCGGGCCCTCGCCCGCCGTCGACGTCCTGAGCGCTGCGCAGACCGTCGCGCCCCAGGGCCATGGACTTCGCCCGGTCGACCTCGGCCTTGGTCAGGGGCCCTCGTCCGGTCTGCTGTCCGCCCTGGGGCGCCTGGATCTCCGTCACGCCGTCATGGGCGCCGCCGGTGCCTCCGCCGCCGTCGTCCTGCTGCCCGGGCCCCTGCGACGGGGCGGCGGAGCCGGCCGTCGTGGAGTGGCCCTCGCCCGCGGACGCGGAACGTGGCAGGGTCATGCCGACCATGACGGCGGTGGCGGCGACGGCGATGCCGGCGCCCCATAAGACGCGCCTGACGCCGCGTCCGGCCGCTCCCACTGTCCCCGTGGAGCGGCTTTCCCCCTGATCTGTCACGTAGGTCCCTCCTGTGTCGTACTGTCACCTGTTCAGATGACGCAAAGACGACCCAGGTTGCCCACAACGAGCGGATTCTTGCGGCAGGCAGGGGAATTGGAACACTCGTACCGGGGAAGATCTCGGCAATAGCGTGCCATCGCGGGTGCGGGTGCGTGACGATGCCCTTTCGGCACGTTGTGACCGGGGGTGCGGCCTACCGGCGCCCGGCAGTGAAGTGGAAGAGTCGACGACATGCAGGTCTGGCCGGGTCAGGCATACCCCCTCGGCGCCACGTACGACGGCGCCGGCACCAATTTCGCGGTCTTCTCGGAGGCGGCGGAGCGGATCGAGCTGTGTCTGCTGCACGACGACGGGTCGGAGACCGCCGTCGAGCTGCGTGAAGCCGACGCCTTCGTCCGCCACGCCTATGTGCCGGGCATCATGCCCGGGCAGCGCTACGGCTTCCGGGTCCACGGGCCCCACGAGCCGACCCAGGGCCACCGCTGCAACTCGGCCAAGCTGCTGCTGGACCCGTACGCGAAGGCGATAAGCGGCTCGATCGACTGGGACGAGGCGGTGTACGGCTACCGGTTCGGCCAGCCCGAGTCCCGCAACGACCTGGACTCGGCGCCGCACACGATGTCCTCCGTCGTGGTGAACCCGTACTTCGACTGGACCGACGACCGCAGCCCGCGCATCGACTACCACCGCACCGTCATCTACGAGGCCCATGTGCGCGGCCTGACGATGCTCCACCCCGAGCTGCCGGAGGAGATCCGCGGCACCTATGCGGCGCTCGCCCATCCGGCGGTCATCTCGCACCTGGTGGAGCTCGGCGTCACCACGCTGGAACTGATGCCGGTGCACCAGTTCGTCCACGACCACCGTCTGGTGGACGAGGGGCTGCACAATTACTGGGGCTACAACACGCTCGGCTTCTTCGCCCCGCACAATGCGTACTCCTCCATGGGCGACCGCGGGCAGCAGGTGCTGGAGTTCAAGACCGCGGTGCGGGCGCTGCACAAGGCGGGCATCGAGGTGATCCTCGACGTGGTCTACAACCACACCGCCGAGGGCAGCCACCTGGGACCCACCTTGTGCTTCCGGGGCATCGACAACGCCTCGTACTACCGGCTGGCCGACGACCCGCGCTACTACACGGACACCACGGGCACCGGGAACTCGCTGCTGATGCGCAGCCCCCACGTGCTCCAGCTGATCATGGACTCGCTGCGCTACTGGGTCACCGAGATGCACGTCGACGGCTTCCGCTTCGACCTCGCCGCGACCCTCGCCCGGCAGTTCCACGAGGTGGACCGGCTGTCGTCCTTCTTCGACCTGGTGCAGCAGGACCCGGTGGTCAGCCAGGTCAAGTTGATCGCCGAGCCGTGGGACGTCGGCGAGGGCGGCTACCAGGTGGGCAACTTCCCGCCGCTGTGGACCGAGTGGAACGGCAAATTCCGCGACACGGTGCGCGATCTGTGGCGCGGCGAGCCCGCCACGCTCGCCGAGTTCGGTTCCCGGCTGACCGGCTCGTCCGACCTCTACCAGGACGACGGCCGCCGCCCGCTCGCCTCCATCAACTTCGTGACCTGCCACGACGGCTTCACCCTGCGCGACCTGGTGTCGTACAACGAGAAGCACAACGAGGCCAACGGCGAGAGCAACCGGGACGGCGAGAGCCACAACCGCTCCTGGAACTGCGGCGCCGAGGGCGACACCGACGACGAGGGCGTGCTCGCGCTGCGCGAGCGCCAGATGCGCAATTTCATCGCCACCCTGATGCTCTCCCAGGGCGTTCCGATGATCTCCCACGGCGACGAGTTCGGCCGCAGCCAGCAGGGCAACAACAACGCCTACTGCCAGGACAACGAACTGGCCTGGGTGCCCTGGCCCAAGGAGGGCGACGTAACGACCGAGCGGCTGCACGAGTTCACCCGCCAGATGGTCTGGCTCCGCCGCGACCACCCGGTCTTCCGGCGCCGCCGCTTCTTCCACGGGCGGCCCATGGAGGGCACGCACGACGAGCTCTCGGACATCGCGTGGTTCACCCCTGAGGGTGAGGAGATGACCCAGGACGACTGGCAGGAAGCCCAGGCCAACGCCCTGGTGGTCTTCCTCAACGGCAGCGCGATCTCCGAACCGGGCGACCGCGGGGAGCGCATCGCCGACGACTCGTTCCTGCTGATGTGCAACGCCTGGCACGAACCGCTGGACTTCGTGGTGCCGGTCAACCACGGCAAGGAGTGGCAGGTCGTCGTGGACACCCAGCGGCCGGAGGGCGTGCCGGCGGGCAGCGGGCGCAAGGTGACCCAGGGCGACCGGCTGCGGCTGGCCGACCGGAGCATGGTGGTGCTGCAACGCCCGGCGTAACCGGCGTCCCGGTGTGATGGGCACACCGGTCGGCGGGGTAGGCAGAAAGCTATGACAGAAAGCGCCGCGACCCCGTCGACCGCTGTCGCCCCCGCCGTGCCGACGGCCACCTACCGGCTGCAGCTCCAGCCGGACTTCCCCTTCGCCGCCGCCGAGGCCGTCGTCCCCCATCTGGCCGCGCTCGGTGTCTCCCACCTCCACCTCTCCCCCGTGCTGCAGGCCGTGCCCGGCTCCACCCACGGCTACGACGTCGTGGACCACACCCAGGTGCGCGAGGAACTGGGCGGCGAGAAGGGTCTGCGGTCGCTGGCCCGCACCGCCCGGTCGCACGGCCTCGGCCTGGTGCTGGACGTCGTGCCCAACCACATGGCGGTGCCCGCGCCGGAGTACCTGGCCCGGCCGCTGTGGGAGGTGCTCCGGGAGGGCCCGGAGTCCCCGTACGCGCGCTGGTTCGACATCGACTGGGCCGCCCAGGGCGACCGGCTGCTGCTGCCCGTGCTCGGCGCGCCCCTGGAGGACGTGCTCGACGACCTGCGCGTCGAGCGGGACCGGGACGCCGGCGAGCGCGTCCTGCGCTACCACGACCACGCGTTCCCGCTGCGGGCCGGCAGCGAGGACCTGCCGCTGCGGCGCCTGCTGGACGCCCAGTGGTACCGGCTGGCCTGGTGGCGGCAGGCCCGCTCCGAGCTGAACTACCGGCGCTTCTTCACCATCTCCGAGCTCATCGCCGTCCGCGTCGAGGACCCCGAGGTCTTCGCCGCCACCCACGCCACCCTGCTGCGGCTGCTGGACGAGGGCGTGGCCGACGGCCTCCGCATCGACCACCCCGACGGCCTCGCCGACCCGGCCGGCTATCTGCGGCGGCTCGCGGAGGCCTCCGCCGGCCGCTGGACGGTGGTGGAGAAGATCCTCACCGGCGACGAACGCCTCCCGGCCGGCTGGGCCTGCGCCGGCACCACCGGCTACGACGCCCTCGACCGCCTGGACGGGCTGTTCACCGACCCCGCCGGGGCCGAGGAGATCACCGGCTTCTACCGCGCGTTCACCGGCGCCGCCGCCGACCGGGGCGGCCTGTGGGAGCCGACCGTGCGGGCCGCCGCGCACCGGATCGTCGTCCACGACCTGGCCGCCGAGGTGGACCGGCTGACCCGGGCCGCCGTCCGCGCCAGCGGCGGCGACGAGCGGGTGCTGCGCGAGGCGCTCCGGGGGATCCTCGTACGGCTGCCGCGCTACCGTCCGTACATCGTGCCCGGCGAGCCCGCGCCCGAGGAGGACGTCGCGCTGCTGGAGACCGCGGCCGAGGCCACCGGGCTGCCGGCCGCGGAGACGATCCGCGACCTGGCCCTCGGACGGTTCGGGAGCGGCGACGGGGACGCCGGAGAGGACCGCGCCGAGGAGGGGGCGGGCAACGGAAGCGGTGGCGAGGACGCGGCCGACTTCGCCGTGCGCTTCGCCCAGGTCTCCTCCGCGCTGCGCGCCAAGTCCGCCGAGGACACCGCCTTCTACCGCTACTACCCGCTGCTGTGCCTCAACGAGGTGGGCCGCGACCCCGCCCGCCCGGCCACCTCGCCCGAGGAGTTCCACGCCTTCTGCGAACGGCTGCGCTCCGACTGGCCGCTGACCGGCACCGTGCGCTCCACCCACGACACCAAGCGCGGCGCCGACGTCCGCGCCCGCCTGGCCGCCCTCACGGAGCTGCCCGGCACCTGGGAGCGGTGGCTGACGGAGACGTCGGAGCAGCTGCGCGCGTACCTGACCGGCCGCGGGGTGCCGCTGCCCGAACGGCACGTGGAGTACCAGGCGTGGCAGTACGCCGCTGTGTTCTGCGACCCGGCCGCGGCGGACCTGGTCGCCGCCACCATGCTCAAGTCCGAGCGGGAGGCGGGCCTGCGCACCGCGTGGACCGACCAGCGCCCGGAGTACGAGCAGGAACTGACGGATTTCGTACGGGAGCTGGTCGGCGGGCCGTCCGCCTTCGCCACCGCGCGCATCGCGGACGAACTGGCGGCCCCGGAGCGGGTCAACGCGCTCGGCGCGCACCTGGCGCATCTGACCATGCCCGGCGTGCCGGACGTGTACCAGGGCGACGAGGAACGGCAGCTGCTGCTGGTCGACCCGGCCAACCGCGCGCCCTACGACCCGGGCGCGGCGGCCGGTCCGCCGAGCGAGAAGCGCCGCGTCACGGTCGCCGCGCTGCGGCTGCGCCGGGCCCGGCCCCAGTGGTTCACCGGCCCCGAGGCCGGCTACGAGCCGCTCTTCGCACGGGGCGCGGCCGGCGCGCACTGCGTCGCCTTCGTCCGGGGCGGCCGGGCGCTGACGGTGGTCACCCGGCTCTCGCGGCGCCTGGCCGATGCCGGCGGCTGGCGCGGCACCGAACTGGTCCTGCCCGAGGGGGTGTGGACCGAGGTGCTGACGGACCGCCGGTTCGAGGGCGTGCTGCCGCTGGAGACGCTGCTGGACCGGCTGCCCGTGGGACTGCTGGTGCGCGACATCGACAGCTGAGGGCGGGAGCCCGCCTGCGCGGGGATGTCGGACCCCGCCGCTAGCGTTCTGCCCATGGACGCATCGCAGACCCTGCTCGCCCGCATCGAGAACGACCCGGCCGTGGTCGCGTACCTGGCGTGGCCGGGCGACTTCGACCTCGGCCGGCGCACGCCGGTGGAGGAACTGACCCTGCCCTCGGGCGATCCGCTGCGGCCGATAGCCGGGGACGGCGCGGGAGGCACGTACTTCCTGGTGGGCAAGGAGGGCGCGGCCGGCCGGCCGGTGCTCTACGCGGACTCCGAGGGCCAGGCGGCGCTGGTGGGGGCGAGTCTGGAGGAGGCGGTCGAGCTGGTGGTCGTGTGCCCGCTGTGGCGGGACGCGGCGGCCGGTTTCCCGCTGCCCGGGCTGGAGGAGCAGCTCCGCGCCGACATGCCGGACTTCGACCGGGTACGGGCGGAGGTGGTCGCCGCCCTCGGGCTGACGCCGCCGCCCGCGGACGAGGTGGTGGCCCGCCTGCGGGCGACCGCCGCGCGCACCGTGCCGGACTTCCTGCCGTACGTGGACGACGAGGACCACGGGCCCTACGAGCTGCTGATCGAGGGGTAGGACCGCGGACGCCCGCCGTCCGTGCCGCTCCGTGCCGTCAGGCCGCGGCCAGGCGGAAGTGCATGGCGCCGAAGGTGACCCGGTCGCCGGGGCGGACGACGGTCGCGCCCATGACCCGGCGGCCGTTCACCCAGGTCCCGTTCATGGAGCCGAGGTCGCGCAGCACCCAGATCCCGTGCTCGTGGCGGAGTTCGGCGTGCATGCGGGACGCGGAGGAGTGGCTGAGGCGGAAGCCGCAGGACAGGTCGCGGCCTATGCGCAGCGGGACCGGCCCGGGCGCGGGGAAGAGCAGCGGCGGCAGCTTCTCGGCCTGCCAGGCGTCGCGGACGCGGACCTGCAGGGCGGAGACCTTCGCGACGCCGCGCTCCAGCCACCGGCCCAGCCGTGCCATCCGCCCCTCGGCGGCCGGGAGGTCGGCGACGAGGGCGTCCAGCTCGTCGGAGCGGCCGGTCGTGAGGGCGAGTTCCACCCGGTGCAGGAAGGTGTCGTGCGAGAGCCGGCCGTCCACGGCACCCCCGCGCAGCACCTCGATGACGCGCTCGCGCTCCGCCTCGGTGGGCCGTGGCGCGGGCGGCGCTGAATAGGTCGGGAACTCGTGGCTCACGTGCGTGATTGTCGGGCCGAACGCACCGGGGTGTCCAGAAGCCCGCCACCGACGCGCCGTTGACGGTCGCGCCGGCCGCCCGGCCCCGCGGATCCGGGCCCAAAATACGGTGGACGTCCGGGAGTCGGCGCGGTTACGGTGCTCGCACGCCCTGGACCGAGGAAGGAGGCGGAAGCCATGCACCTGTTCACCGCTCCGCGCTCCCGCCCCGTTGTCCGCAGGGCGATCTCCGTCTGACCGGGAGCGCTCCATTCTCCCGTGAGGACTGCTCCTTTCATGACTGATCTGGTGATCCGCCCGCTCGTCGCCGGCGAGACCCATCTGTTCCACTCCCTGGTGCCCGAGGACAACGGCCTGGTCGGCCGGTCCCTGCTGGGGCACACGTACGCCATGACCGACGAGGGCGGCGAGTACCGCCCCGACTGGACCTGGGTGGCCCTGCGCGGCGGCACGGTCGTCGCCCGCGCGGCCTGGTGGGGCGCCCCCACCGACGACAAGCCGGTGGCGCTGGACTGGTTCGACTTCACCGACGCCGACGCCGCCGTGCGGCTGCTGCGGGCGGCGCCGCTCAAGGCCGAGTTCGAACTGCTGCTGCCGCCGGGCTGGCGGGAGCGGCGGGAGGTCCGCGAGGCCGCCCAGAACCGCATCGACGCGGCGATCGTCTCCGGCATGGAGCCGCTCGTCGAGCGCTACCGCTACACCTGGACGCCCGAGTGCGGGATTCCCGCGCGCACCGGACGGCTGGAGTACCGGCCGGAGCCGGACGACGCCGTGATCCTGGACGTCCTCAAGCGCATCGGGGCCGGCAGCCTCGACGCGCACACCCGCCGCGCCGTCGAGCTGCACGGTGCCGACGCCGCGGCCCGCGAGGAGCTGGACGTCCTCAACTGGTTCCCGTCGCCGCGCGAATGGTGGCGGCTGGCGTGGACGCCCGAGGGCGAGCTCGTGGGCATCCAGGTGCCGGCGCGCAACCCGAACGCGTACTGCGTCGGATTCGTGGGGGTCCTGCCGGAGCAGCGCGGCCACGGCTACGCGTACGACCTGCTGGTGGAGTGCACGCACGACCTGGTCGGACACGGCGCGGAGCTGATCGCCGCCGCCACCGACCGGACCAATGCGCCGATGGCGGCGCACTTCGCCAAGGCGGGATATCCGGTCACCCAGGAGCGCGTCAACCTGGTGTGATCCCCCGGTCGGCGGGCAGCATGGTGCCCATGCGCTTCGACGTGTGGGCACCGGACGCCGGTGAGGTGGAGGTACGGGTCGACGGACGGGCCCACGACATGGAGCGCGACCGCGTGCGCGAGGGCTGGTGGTGCGCCGAGGTGCCCGCCGCCCACGGTGCGCGGTACGCGTTCGCGCTCGACGAGGGCCCGCCGTTGCCCGACCCCCGCTCCCGCCGCCAGCCGGACGGACCGGACGGGCCGAGCGCGGTCGTCGACCACGGCGTCTTCGGCTGGGCCCACGACTGGCCGGGCCGCCCGCTGCCCGGCGCGGTCCTGTACGAACTGCACGTCGGCACCTTCACCACCGCGGGCACCTTCGACGCTGCCGTCGAACACCTCCCGTACCTGGCCGAGTTGGGGATCACGCACATCGAGCTGATGCCGGTGTGCCCGTTCCCCGGCACGCACGGCTGGGGCTACGAGGGCGTGTCCCTGTGGGCGGTCCACGAGCCCTACGGCGGCCCGGACGGCCTCAAGCGGTTCGTGGACGCCGCGCACGGCCACGGGCTCGGGGTGGTGCTGGACGTCGTCCACAACCATCTTGGCCCGTCCGGCAATTACCTCCCGCGGTTCGGGCCGTACTTCACCGACCGGCACCACACCCCCTGGGGCGACGCCGTCAACCTGGACGCCCCCGGCTCGGACGAGGTCCGCGACTTCCTCGTCGGCAGCGCCCTGGCCTGGCTGCGCGACTACCGCCTCGACGGGCTGCGGCTCGACGCCGTGCACGCGCTGGTCGACACCCGCGCCGTGCACCTGCTGGAGGAGCTGTCCACGGCCGTCGACGCGCTGTCGGCGTCACTGGGCCGGCCGCTGTTCCTGGTCGCCGAGTCCGACCGCAACGACCCGCTCACCACCACCCCCCGCGACGCGGGCGGCCTCGGTGTGCACGCCCAGTGGAACGACGACTTCCACCACAGCCTGCACGCGGCCGTCACCGGGGAATCCGCGGGCTACTACGCGGACTTCGCCGTCTCGCCGGCCGCGGCCCTCGCCAAGGTGCTGGAGGGCGTCTTCTTCCACGACGGCACGTACTCCGGCTTCCGCGGCCGCCGGCACGGCCGCCCGGTCGACCGCGCGACCGTGCCCGGGCACCGCTTCCTGGCGTACACCCAGACCCACGACCAGATCGGCAACCGGGCCACCGGCGACCGGCTCGGCGCCACCGTGCCCGCGGGCCTGCTGGCCGCGGCGGCGGCGCTCGTACTCACCTCGCCGTACACGCCGATGCTCTTCATGGGCGAGGAGTGGGGCGCCCGCACGCCCTGGCAGTTCTTCACCGACCACAGCGACCCCGAGCTCGCGGCGGCCATCACCCGCGGCCGGCGCCGCGAGTTCGCCTCGCACGGCTGGAACGCCGAGGACATCCCGGACCCCCAGGACCCGGCGACCCGGCTGCGCTCCTGCCTGGACTGGTCCGAGCCGGACGGGGCCCCGCACGCCGGCCTGCTGTCCTGGTACCGCCGTCTGATCGCCCTGCGGCACGCCGAACCGGCGCTCACCGACCCGGCGCTGGACGCGGTGCGGGTCGCCACCGGCGAGCACACCCTGTGCCTGGAACGCGGCCCGTTCCGTGTCGCGGTGAACCTCTCCCCCGGGGAGGCCGAGGTGCCCCTGCACGACGCGGCCCGGGGCTACGAGGTGCTCGCCTCGTGGCAGCCCTGCACCCTGCCCGCGGGCTCCCGGCTCCTGCGGCTGCCGGGTCACTCCGTCGCGGTCCTGCGGGAGCGGCGGCCCGCGGCCTGACCGGGCCGGGGCCTGCCGCCGTTCAGTCCCCGAGCAGCCGCTTGCGGGCGTGCTCCACGTCGAAGGACGCGGGCGGGCACTGGGGGTCGATGAGTTCCAAGTGCTCCGTCAGCAGCCGGCCCACTGCCCAGTCGCGGTACCACTTGCGGTCCGCGGGCACGACGTACCAGGGGGCGGTCTCGGTGGAGCAGCGGTTCAGCACCGCCTCGTACGCCTTCTGGAAGGCGGGCCACAGGGCGCGGTCGTCGAGGTCGTCAGGGGTGAACTTCCAGTGCTTGCACGGGTTGTCGAGGCGTGAGAGCAGGCGGGCGCGCTGCTCGTCGTAGCCGATGTGGAGGAAGATCTTGACGACGCTGACGCCGTCGTCGGCGAGGGAGGCCTCGAAGGAGTTGATGGTCTCGAAGCGCTCCTCCCAGACCTCCCGCGGCACGAGACCGCGGACCCGGGCGGCGAGCACGTCCTCGTAGTGGGAGCGGTCGAAGATGCCGATCTGCCCGGCGTGCGGGAGGGCGCGCTTGATCCGCCAGAGGAAGGGGTGCGACTTCTCCTCCGCCGTGGGCGACTTGAAGGCGGTGATGCGGCACCCGGCGGGGTTCAGCAGTCCCGCGAGATGGCGGACGGCACCGCCCTTGCCGGAGGTGTCGCTGCCCTGGAGGACGACGAGGACGGACCGCGGGTCCCCGGCGGTGGCCTGCGCGAAGAGCCGTTCCTGCAGCACGGTCAGGCGCTCCCGGGTGCAGGGCACGGCCTCCCGGGCCTCCCGCTTGCCGGCCGGGCCGCCCGGTGTCGCGCGGGTGTCGTACGCGCGCAGCCGCACGGCACCCCCGCCCGGGGGGACCCGCAGCAGCGAGCGCAGTCCCTTCGCCTTCGCTTCCGCCGGTCGGTGGTGCGGCACGGCGCCCTCCCTGGCATCGGATGATTTCTCCGATGGTCCGACGGATCCGCGACGCCCGCCAACGGACGTGGCCCGCATCCCGAGTGCGCTCCGCACGGAGGCGCAGTCCCCGTCACGGGACCCGCGGCGCCGGGGCCGCCCTGGCGCACACGAGAACCGGCACGCGCCGCCAAGCCGGGGTCATCCGGGCCTGCCCGAACGGCCGCGCCGTTCCCCGCAGCAGAGTTCACCCGAACCGGTCGCCCCGCCGGACCCGCAGCCCGGAAGGACTCCCTGCACCGGCACACCGACCCGCCCGGTGGCGGCAGACAGAACCTGCGAGCCGGGGCGCACACCGCCGGGCCCACGACAACCGCCCGAAAACCCCCGCCCCGAACGGCCGCGCCGTTCCCCGTACCGGGGTTCGCCCGATCCGGTCAGCCCGCCAGGCGTGCGGCGTCGCGGGCCAGGGCGGTGAGCCGGGAGATCGCCCGGAAGTACTTCTTGCGGTAGCCGCCGGCGAGCATCTCCTCGCTGAAGATGCGGTCGAAGGGCAGGCCGGAGGCCATGACCGGGACCTCGCGGTCGTAGAGCCGGTCGGCCAGGACGACCAGGCGCAGCGCGGTGGCCTGGTCCTCGACGGGTGCGACGCCGCGCAGGAAGACCGCCTCCACGCCGTCGCACAGGGCCCCGTAGCGGCTGGGGTGGACCCGGGCCAGGTGTGCCAGCAGGGTGGCGAAGTCGTCGAGGGAGGCGCCGGCGGTGCGGCCCGCGACGGCGGTGACCTCGTCGTCGGAGAACGGGGCCGGGGCCTCGGGCAGCCCGCGGTGGCGGTAGTCCTGGCCGTCGATGCGCAGCGAGCGGAACCGGGCGGACAGGCCCTGGATCTCGCGCAGGAAGTCCGCGGCGGCGAAGCGGCCCTCGCCGAGCTTGCCGGGCAGGGTGTTGGAGGTGGCGGCGAGCCGCACGCCGGCGTCCGCGAGCTTGCCGAGGAGTGTCGAGACCAGCACGGTGTCGCCGGGGTCGTCGAGCTCGAACTCGTCGATGCAGACCAGCCGGTGCCCGCTGAGCGCCTGGACGGCCTGCTGGAACCCGAGGGCGCCGACGAGATTGGTCAGCTCCACGAAGGTGCCGAAGGCCTTCTGCTCGCGCGGCGCGTCGGTGGCGTGCCAGAGCGAGGCCAGCAGATGGGTCTTGCCGACGCCGAAGCCGCCGTCGAGGTAGACCCCGCCGGGGCCGGCGGGCGCGGCGGGGGCCGCCGAGCGGCGGAACCAGCGCCGGGGCGCGGGGCCGGCGGGCGCGCCCGTCGCCGCGGCGAAGGAGGCGAGCGCGCGTACGGCCTCCGCCTGGCTGGGCTGCCCCGGGTCCGGGATGTAGTTCTCGAACCGTACGGAGTCGAACCTGGGCGGCGGCACCATCTCGGCCACCAGCCGGTCGGCCGGCACCCGCGGCTCGCGGCCGCTCAGCGACACAGGGGGTTCACCACCGGGTATCGGGGCGGTTTCGGGCGCTGCGGTGTAGGACGAGGACACAGCTCTCCAGCCTAGTGCCTCGTGGCGGGGTCCCCGGTCCCGTGTGGTCCACCCCACGCTGTCGGGGGCACGTGGAAGACTGCTGCCATGCGCCGCCTGTTCCCCCCGCCCGAGAACCCGCACACCGCCGCCGAGCGCGGCGGGGACCTGGACACACCCGAGTCGCTCGCCGAGGCGTACGCGTACCCGGCCGGGGCAGACGGGCTTCCGTGGCTGAGGGCGAACATGGTGGCGTCGCTGGACGGCGCGGCACGGCACGACGGGCTGTCCCAGCCGCTGTCGTCGGAGGGCGACAAGCGGGTCTTCGGGGTGCTGCGGGCACTGGCCGACGTGGTGGTCGTCGGGGCGGAAACGGTTCGCCAGGAGGGCTACCGCCCGGCCCGTGCCCGGGAGGCGTTCGCGGCGCGGCGGGCGGCGGCCGGACAACCGCCGGCCGCGGTGATCGCCGTGGTGAGCGCCCGGCTGGACCTGGACTTCTCGTTGCCGCTGTTCACCTCGCCGCTGGTGCCGACCCTGGTGCTGACCGGCGCCGGTGCCCCCGCCGACCGGGTGGCGGCGGCGGAGGCGGCCGGCGCGCGGGTGGTCGTCGCGGGCGACGGGGCCGGGGTGGACCCGGCCCGCGCCAAGCGGGAGCTCGCCGCGCTCGGACTGCGGCGCATGCTCACCGAGGGCGGCCCGCGGCTGCTCGCGCAGTTCGCGGCGGCCGGAGTGATCGACGAACTCTGCCTGACCGTCGCCCCCCTGCTGACCGCCGGGGACGCGATGCGGATCATGAACGGCCCCGGTGTCGCGGAGCCCGTCCGCCTCTCCCCCGTGTCGATACTCGAGGAGGACGGGTTCCTCTTCACGCGCTACACGCGCGGATGACGGACGGGCGGCGGTCCGGGCATCCGGCGGACCCCGCCCGCCGGTCCGCCGCCACGCACGACCCGCCTGCTGCCCTGCGGGAGGACTCCACCGCGTGCTCCACAGCCGGACGGGGCAGGATGGTTCCCGTCACCGGCCCGTGGGGCCGCGAGAAAGAAGGACGCGTCCGTGTTCACGACCGTACTCATGATCGAGCAGCCGCTCGTCCCCGCCGACGTGGAGCTGGTCACCACCCTGCACGGCGACGAGCCCGTCTCCTTCGTCGTGCTGATGCAACCCCGCGGCGACCAGGACCGGCTGCTGCGGTCCATCGACGACGTCGTCCTCGGTGAACTCGACAAGGCCGTCCACGAGCACGACCGGCCCGAGGGCGAGAACGCCCTGCTGCCGGCCGAACGAGCGCTGAACCACAGCCTCAAAGCGCTGCGGGACAACGGCAAGGAGGCGGTCGGCGAGGTCGTCGAGCGTCACCCGATCGAGCTGCTGAAGTCCGTCGTCGAGCAGACCCACGCCGACGAGGTGATCGTCCTGACCGCACCGCACCTGGTCGAGGAGTTCTTCCACCGCGACTGGACCTCGCGGGCCCGCCACAAGGTCGGCGTCCCGGTCCTGAAGCTGTTCGCCCACAACGCCGAGGACTGAGCGGCGGGGCGGGGGACGGGCGTCCCCCGCCCCGTGCGGATGGAAGAATCGGAGGTGCCCGACCACCACGGCACACGCCCGAGCACGCAGGGAGCAGCGCGCATGAGCCCCACTCTTCCCCCCGCCATGGACCGACCGCACTTCATCGGGATCGGCGGCGCCGGGATGTCGGGCATCTCGAAGATCCTGGCCCAGCGCGGCGCGAGCGTCGCGGGCAGTGACGCGAAGGACTCCGAGACCGCCGAGGCGCTGCGGGCGCTCGGCGCGACCGTGCACATCGGGCACGCGCAGGAGCACCTGGCGCCGGACGCGACCTGCGTGGTGGTCTCCAGCGCCATCCGGGACGACAACCCGGAGCTGGCCGCCGCACGCGGGCGCGGCGTCCCGGTGGTGCACCGGTCCGACGCGCTCGCCGCGCTCATGGTGGGCCTGCGCCCGATCGCGGTGGCCGGGACGCACGGCAAGACCACCACCACCTCGATGCTCGCCGTGAGCCTGTCGGCGCTGGGCCTCGACCCCTCGTACGCCATCGGCGGCGACCTGGACGCGCCGGGCTCCAACGCGCACCACGGCACGGGCGAGATCTTCGTGGCCGAGGCGGACGAGAGCGACCGCAGCTTCCAGAAGTACGACCCCGAAGTGGCGATCGTGCTCAATGTGGAGCTGGACCACCACGCGAACTACGCCTCCATGGACGAGATCTACGAGTCCTTCGAGGCCTTCGTCGGCAAGATCGTCCCTGGCGGCACCCTGGTCGTCGGCGAGCACGCGGGGGCACGCGAGCTCGCCGCCCGTGTCGCCGGCCGCGAGGGCCTGACCGTGGTCAAGGTCGGCGAGGACGCCGGGGCGGACCTCAGGATCGCCCGGATCACCCCGCAGGGCATGGCGAGCGAGGTCACGGTGTGCCTGGGCGGCCGCGAGCACACCTTCACCGTCTCGGTCCCCGGCCGCCACTACGCGCACAACGCCGTCGCCGCGCTGGCGGCCGGCATCGCGCTGGACGTGCCCGCGGAGGACCTGGCCAAGGCGCTCGGCACGTACACCGGGGTCAAGCGCCGCCTCCAGCTGAAGGGCACCGCCGGCGGCGTCCAGGTGATCGACTCCTACGCGCACCACCCCACCGAGATGACCGCGGACCTGGAGGCCCTGCGCGAGGCCGCGGGCGACCGGCGCATCCTGGTGGTGTTCCAGCCGCACCTGTTCAGCCGCACCCAGGAGCTCGGCCGCGAGATGGGCGAGGCCCTGGGGCTGGCCGACGCCTCCGTGGTGCTGGACATCTACCCGGCCCGCGAGGACCCGATCCCCGGCGTCACCAGCGCCCTGATCATCGACGCGGCGGCCGCCCACGGCGCGGACGTCACCGCCGGGCACGACAAGGACGCGGTGCCCGCGCTCGTCGCCGGAATGGCAGGACCCGGTGACCTTGTTCTCACCATGGGCGCGGGAGACGTGACGGACCTCGGTCCGCGGATCCTGGCCCGACTGGAGAGCTGAGCACGAGGGCCACCAGGGCCACGAGGGAGAGGACACCATGGCGTACGAAGTCGACAAGTCCGAGGAGCAGTGGCGCGAAGAGCTGACGCCCCAGGAGTACGCCGTCCTCCGCGAGGCCGGGACGGAGCGGGCGTTCACCGGTGAGTACACCGACACCAAGACCAAGGGTGTCTACTCCTGCCGGGCCTGCGGCGCGGAACTGTTCACCTCCGGCACCAAGTTCGAGTCGCACTGCGGCTGGCCGTCCTTCTACGACCCGCGGGACAGCAAGGCCGTCGAGCTGATCGAGGACCGCACCATGGGCATGGTCCGCACCGAGGTGCGCTGCGCCCGCTGCGGCTCCCACCTGGGGCACGTCTTCGAGGGCGAGGGGTATGCCACCCCCACCGACCAGCGCTACTGCATCAACTCGATCTCGCTCCGGCTGGAGCCGACGGAGGGCTGACCGGGAAGGCGCCGCCCGGGACCGGGCGGCGCCTGCTTTCGAGGGCCGCTGGTACGGTCACGGCCCGCGGCGCCACAATGTGCGGATGCCCACTTTCCTGCTGCCCTTCCTCGGGGCCTGCCTGCTGATCGCGGCCGCCCCGGGACCCAGCACCGTGCTGATCATCCGCCACTCGCTGCGGAGCCGGCGCGCGGGTTTCCTGACCGTGCTCGGCAACGAGACGGGCGTCTTCGTGTGGGGCGTCTCGGCGGCTTTCGGGCTCACCGCGCTGCTCGCGGCCTCGCAGGCGGCGTACGACGCCGTGCGGATCGTGGGCGCGGCGGTCCTCCTCTGGTTCGGTGTGCAGGCCCTGCGCTCCGCCCGCCGCGGCCGCGGGGGCGACGGGGGCGACGGGGGCGACGGGGAGGAAGCAGAGCCGCAGGCCGCCGCCGTGACCCCGGGTGCGGCCTACCGGGCCGGGCTCGGCATGAACCTGGCCAACCCCAAGGCGGCCGTCTTCGCGATGTCCTTCCTCCCCCAGTTCGTGCCCGCGGGAGCGCCCCAACTGCCCACGATGGTGGGGCTGGCGGCGCTGTGGGCGGTCTTCGAGGTCGGCTACTACGGCTCCTACGTCTGGTTCGTCGACCGGCTGCGGTCCGTGTTCGGCCGCGCCTCCGTCCGCCGCCGGCTCGAATTCGTCTCGGGCGGGGTGCTGGTGGCGCTGGGCGTGCGCATGGCCCTGGAGAACTGACGTGCTGACGGACCGTCAGCCGCGACGGGAGCTCAGGAGCCCCGCGACCGCCGCGGCACCGGCGGCGAGGACCACCGCCGCCAGGAGGGACAGCAGCGGGTAGGGGATGCGGCCGGTGTGCGAGGCCACCACCAGGCCGCGGACGGCGGCGTTGGCGGGCGAACCGCCGGCGACCAGCACCGCGACCGCGGCGCCCGTGGTGACGGGCACCGCCCAGCCGGGACGGAGCAGCACCGGCGGATTGGTGAGCGCGCCCACCGCCGTGCCGAGCAGCGCCGACACCAGGACCGCCAGCGCACCCGACACGGCGGCCGGCCCCACCGGGACCGCCTTGAGGTGGTCGGTGGTGTGCGGATCGGCGACCCACAGGACCACGCCGATGCCCGCGGCGCCCGTCAGCGCCGAGCACATCAGCGCGGCCAGCATCCCCGCCACGTGAGCCCGCGCCGGTCCCGAGGCCGCGGCCACGCACGCGCGGGCGGCGGGGGGCTCGACGGTGACGCAGACCCGGACCAGCCACGCGGCGGCCGGGAGCAGCGCGGCCGCGTTCCAGCCGAGGGAGTCCAGCAGCGGCTGCGGCCCCGCGGTGAGGCCGATCGCCAGGACGGCCGCGTAGAGCAGCAGCGGCGGCAGCCAGCGGTAGGAACGCAGCAGCAGGGCGGTCCGGTAGCGCAGCAGCGCGGTCATGCGTCCTCCGGTGGCCCGGCCGCCGGGCGGACCGTTCGGATGTGCCAGGGCGGGTCGGCGTCGAGCAACCGCCGCAGGACGGCGTCGGATTCACGGGCCGGGACGGTCAGCCGGAGCGTGCCGGTCGCGGTCGTCCCGTGGCCGAGGCCCGCGGGCGGTGCCCCGCGTCCCACGGCCTCGACGACCACCAGCGGCCCGGTGTCCGCGGCGCCGGCGCCGTCGGCCGCCAGGGGCGCGGCCACGGGCACCAGCCGGGTGTCCTCGACGCGGTGGGCGCCCGTTGTGTCACCGGCGAGCCGCCGCCGGTCGTGGTCGACGAACACCGCGGTTCCGCCCGCCGCGACGGTGGCCCGGACTGCGTCGTCCAGCACGGCGCGCGCCGGCCGGTCCAGGCCCGTCCACGCCTCGTCCAGCACGAGCAGTTCCGGCTCGGCCAGCAGCGCCTGGACGACGGCGACCTTCTGGCACGTGCCCTTGGACAGCTCCCGCAGCGGCGTACGGGCGTACGGGGCGATGCCGAAACGCTCGAGCCAGCGCCCGGCGCGATCGGCGGCCGTGCGGCTGCCCAGGCCGTGCACCCGACCGAGGTGGACGAGATAGCCCAGCGCGTCGAAGGGCAGCGCGGGCGGGAAGCGCTCGGGCACGTACGCGGTGCGCGGCCGCCCGGTGACACGTCCGGCGGTGGGGCGGTCGATGCCGGCCAGGACCCGCAGGAAGGTCGACTTCCCGCTGCCGTTGGCGCCCTCGACGCGCAGCAGCTGCCGCCCGGGCAGCTCCAGGTCCACGTCCCTCAGCACCCACGGCCCGCGCGCCCCGTAGCGCCGGCCGACCGCCTCCAGCCGCACGTCAGTGGGCGCTGGGCTGGTGCGGCTGCGACTCACTGGGCCGCACGATGACGAATCCCTCGCCCTGCAGCATCAGCTGGACCGCCTCGCCCGAACCGCCGCGCAGCATCGAGCCGAAGCTCTGCGAGCGGTGCAGCGAGGTCTGCAGCTGGGCGCTCCAGCCGACGACGGCGTCGGTGTCGACGTAGACCGGCGCCTGCGGGGTGACCGGGATGACGATCGGGCTGCCCTCGCACATCACGCCCAGCTTGCCGTGACCGGTGAACACGCTGTTGAACAGGCCGCCGCCGACCATGCCGGCGCCCTTGACGACCTTTATCTCGTAGCTGAGCGTCGCGTCGAAGACCAGCACGTTGCGGCCGTTGATGGTGAGGCTGTCGCCCGGGTCGATGTCGATGACGAAACAGTTGGCCGCCTCGTGCGCGAACCAGGCCTCGCCCTGCCCGCGCACCGTCATCAACGGCAGGCCCTCGCCGGTGAGGGCGCGCTTGAGGAACTTGCCGACGCCCTGCCCCTTCACCTCGAACTGCAGGTTCCCGCGGAAGGCGATCATCGACCCCTGCCGGGCCAGGCACTCGCCGTTGACGGCGTACTTGATCGACTTGGCGTTCTGCAGGGTCATGCCGGGCTCGGTGGCCGGCTGCGCCGTGTTCTCGGTCGCAAAGAGGTCGCTGCGCACGGGGTCATCCTGGCCCGGGAGGATCGCCTCTGCCAAGCCCCGTCCGGGGCGGGTGGCAGACTGTTGCGGTGAGCACCGATCCTCGTGACAGCCGTCCCCAGTTCGTCCTTCCGCTGGTCGTCCGCATCGAGCGGGACGCGCCGCCCGCCCGCACCGACGCCCTGGAGACCGCCGCCCGGGCGGTCCTGCTCCTGCGTTCCGACGAGCGCGCCACAGCGGACGGCGGCGACTGGGCCGAGGCCGTGCACGACTGGGAGGACGCCCGCATCCGCAAGGTGGTGCGGCGGGCCCGCGGCGCGGAATGGCGGCGCGCGGAGGCGCTGCCCGGGATCACGGTGACGGGCAAGTCGGCCGAGGTGCGGGTCTTCCCGCCGGTCCCGCTCGACGGCTGGCCGAAGGACCTGGCACGGCTCCAGGTCTCCGGCACGGAACTGGAGGACCCCGAGGCGCCCGCGGAGCCCGAGCCGGGCACCCCGGTGCTCTGGCTCAACCCCGACGTGGAGATGTCCGCCGGCAAGGCCATGGCGCAGGCCGGGCACGGCGCGCAGCTCGCCTGGCTCGCGCTGTCCGCGGCCGACCGGGAGCTGTGGCGCGAGACCGGCTTCGCCCTCGCGGTCCGCACCGCCCGGCCCGAACAATGGCAGGCCCTCACCTCCGGCACCCTGCCCGTCGTCCGCGACGCCGGTTTCACCGAGATCGCCCCGGGCTCCTGCACCGTCGTGGCGGACCACCCCGCGCTGCGCTAGGCGGACAGCGCGAAGCGCGAGTGCGCCCAGGTGCACGGCGCGGCCTGCGGATCGCCGTGGCCGTGACGGGTTCGCCCGCGATCGAAGGCGCACCGATGGGCGTCGCGGCCGCGCTCTCACGGCGGGCCACCGCGCACAAAGGTCAACCGCACCGCGCGGGCGCTCGCTTCCGGCGGTCCGCCCCCGTCGTGCGGGACGCCGGACGCCCCCGGCGGAGGGCGCGCCGCGGGTTGGCCCGGGATCGCAGGCTCACCGAGGGCCGTCGCCACCGACCCCGTATCCGGCCACGCCCGCACGGTCGGCCACCAGCGCCGTTTCAGAACCTCTCCGCGATCGCGCACCGCCATGGCCGACCCGGCACCGAGGTGGCGCCCGCCACGCGGCAAAGCCCAACCGCACCACGTACGCTCACCTGCGGCGGTCCGCCCGTCGCGCGAGACGCCGGACGCCCCCGGCGGAGGGTGCGCCGCGGGTTGGCCCGGGATCACAGGCTCACCGAAGGCCGTCGCCACCGACCCCGTATCCGGCCACGCCCGCACGGTCGGCCACCAGCGCCGTTCCAGGACCCCTCCGCGATCGCGCACCGCCATGGCCGACCCGGCACCGAGGTGGTAGCCACGCCGGACGCCCCCGGCGGGGGGGGTGCGCCGCGGGTTGGCCCGGGATCGCAGGATCGCCGGTGGCCGTCGCCGCCTCACCCGGTATCCGGCTACGCCCGCATGGTCGACCGGCAGCGCCGCGTCAAGGACCGCCGCGCGGGGCGCGGCAGCGTCAGGCGCTCGCCCGTCGCGCCGGACGCGCGCCAACCCCCTTCGGACGGCTCGTCGGCCCGCCGACACCGTCTGCGACGCCGGCCGCAATCCGAGGCGCGCCCAGGTACGTCCAAGGCTCCGCGCGGTCTGCGGATCGTCCGGGCCGTCGCGGGTCTGCCCTCACAGTCGGCCACCGCCCAGCGCGAAGCTCAAATTCAGCTCTGAACCACCCGCGGGCGCGGTTCGTGCCAGTTCTGCGGGGCGACAACCCCGGCAGGAGAAAGGGGGGCCCGGTGGAGCACGCGAAGTTGGGCACGGGGATCGGCTGGCGGCCGGAGATCGCGGACACCGTCGAGGCGCTGGCGGAGGCCGGCCGCGTCGACTGGGTCGAGGCGGTCGCCGAGAACGTGTGCCCCGGCCATGTCCCGGACTCCCTGGTACGGCTGCGCGAGCGCGGCGTCACCGTCGTCCCGCACGGGGTGTCGCTCGGGCTCGGGGGCGCCGAGCGGCCCGACCCGGGGCGGCTGGCCGCGCTCGCGCAGCGCGCGGAGGTGCTGGGGGCACCGCTCGTGACCGAGCACATCGCCTTCGTCCGCGGCGGCGGCGAGACGACCGGCTCGGCCCCGCTGGAGGCCGGGCACCTGCTGCCGGTGCCGCGCACCCGCGACGCGCTGGACGTGCTCTGCGAGAACGTGCGCATCGCCCAGGAGGCGCTGCCCGTGCCGCTCGCGCTGGAGAACATCGCCGCGCTGGTCGCGTGGCCGGACGAGGAGATGAGCGAGGGCGCCTTCCTCGCCGAGCTGGTGGAGCGCACCGGTGTGCGCCTGCTGATCGACGTGGCCAACCTGCACACCAACCGCGTCAACCGGGGCGAGGACCCGCTCGCCGCCCTGGACGCGCTGCCGGCCGGATCCATCGCCTACGTCCACGTCGCGGGCGGCTACGAGAAGGACGGCGTGTGGCACGACAGCCACGCCCACCCCGTGCCCGCGGCCGTCCTGGAGGTGCTGGCGGCGCTGTACGAGCGGGCCTGCCCGCCCGGTGTGCTGCTGGAGCGCGACGACGACTTCCCCGCGGGGGACGAGCTGTCGGCCGAACTGGCCGCCGTGCGGGCCGTGGTGGACGCCGCGGCGCGGCCCGCGGACGGTGCGCGGCCCGCCCTGCCCGTAGGTGTCGCGCCGGCGGCGCGGGGCGCGCGGCAGCGGCTGGCCCTGCGCCAGACGGCGCTGCTGTCCGCGCTGGTCGCGGGCACCCCGGTGCCCGAGGGCTTCGACCGGGTCCGGGTCGGCGTGCAGAGCCGGGCCCTGGCGGCCAAGCGGGCCGGCATCGTGGCGAAGGTCGCGCCCGAACTGGCGGAGATCCTCGGCCCGGCGTACCGGCCCGCGTTCCTGCGCTACGCCGCCGGCCGCCCGCTCGGCGGGGGTTACCGGCGCGACGCGCTCGACTTCGCCGCGCATCTGCTCGACGGGGCGGACACCGCGGGCGCACCGGACGGCGCCACCCTGCGCCGGCTCCACGTGTGGTGGCGGGAACGTTCGGGTCCGGCGCCCCTGAACGGATGGCAACGGCGGCTGCTGCGGCACCGTTCCGCGATCCCGCGACAGCCCTCACGCGTATTCATACGTATGCGGGACACGCTCCGTTCAAAGCTGCCATAATCTTTTTCAACAGGCCTCCGACCTGCAACGCAAATAGCGGCGGGGGCTGTTCGCCGGGAAACGCAACAACGTATCAAGAACTGCGCGTCGATTCCCTGGATTCGCAAATACGTGATGTTTACTGGCCCGGACCGCTTCAAACGCACTAACGTGCGGTCCCATGCGATCCACCCGTTACGCCACCGGACTGAGCCTCGTGGTCGGGGCTTTCGTGGTCACCCTGGCCGCGCTGGCCTACCCGGTCATGTCGGGGCTGAACAGCCCCGCCGTCACCGCGGCCGCCGCCCAGACGGTCGCCACGCAGTACGGTCCGCTCACCCCGCTGGACCGCACCTTCGTCACCAAGGTGCGCCTGGCCGGCCTGTGGGAGTTCCCGGCCGGGCAGATGGCCCTGCAGAAGGGGACGACCTCCGCCGTCAAACGCGCGGGGCAGCACCTGATCGACGGGCACACGGGTCTGGACTCGTCGTGCCGGACGATCGGTCCGCAATTGGGCATCACGCTGCCCAATCAGCCGACTCCGCAGCAAATGGGCTTTCTTGCCACTTTGTCCGCGGCCAACGGCAAGGATTTCGACCAGAAGTTCGCGAACATCCTGAGGCTCGCCCACGGCCAGGTGTTCTCGGTCGTGGCCCAGGTTCGTGCCACCACCCGCAACTCACTGGTCCGCGAGCTCGCGGACCAGGCGAACACGACGGTGCTCGACCACATCACCGTCCTGGAGAAGACCGGGCTGGTGAACTTCGACCAGATCGCCGTCGACACCACCGCGAGCCCGACCAACCCCGCGGCCGCGATACCGGTCTCCCCGGCCCCCGGAGAACCGACCTTCATCGTCACCCCGTCCCCCACGTACTCCCTCCCCCCCGCGGCGTCCTCACCCCAGCCGTCGCAGTAGAAATGAGCTATCCATGCCCACACGACAACAGATGAACCACCGGCGCAGGTTGAGCACCAAGCAACTCGTGCTGATAGCCGTGCTGGCACTGCTCGGCTCCGGCGGCACCTTCGCCCTGGTCACCGGCACGGCTTCGGCCCACTGGAGGCCCTCCTCCGGCCACTCCAACGGGTGGCAGAAGCCCAGCTCGTGGAACAGCACGAAGGCCGACAACGGGACCGGCAACGGAGGGAACCAGAACAACGGCGGCCAGAACGGCGGCACCGCCGCACCGTCCGCCTCCGCCTCCGCGTCGGCCCCCGCCGGCGGTACGCAGACCAACGGCCCGGTGGCGGCGGACTTCGCGGACATCCGCTCCGTCCAGCCGAACGTCCAGCGGGCGGCCAACCAGCGGAGCGCCTCGCGCGGCACCTTCACCGCGCGCTGCGGGCGCAACGAGAACAAGCACAACAACCCCGACAACTTCATCGTGGCCCCGGGTGTCTCCAACGGCGCGCACCACGTCCACGACTATGTGGGCAACCTGAGCACCGACGGGTTCTCGACCAACGAGACCCTGGCGGCGGCCGGCACCACCTGTGCCCGCGGCGACAAGTCGACCTACTTCTGGCCGGTGCTGCGGGCCCGTACCGCCAACGACGCGCCGGACGCCGACGGCAACACCGGCACCATCCTGCAGTCGCAGTCGGTCAGCCTCACCTTCCGGGGCAACCCGACGGCCAAGGTGGTCGGCATGCCGTCCACCATGAGGATCATCACCGGTGACGCGAAGTCGTTCACCAACGGCGTCGCCAACGCCAAGGCGTCGTGGAGCTGCACGGGCTTCGAGAACCGCCAGCTCACCGACAAGTACCCGCTCTGCCCGCGGGGCAGCCGGGTGGTCCGCACCCTCAACTTCCCCAGCTGCTGGGACGGTGCGAACACCGACAGCGCCAACCACCGCACCCACGTCGTCTTCCCCGACGGCGCGGGCCAGTGCCCGGCCGGCACCAAGCCGGTCCCCCAGCTCCAGATGCGCCTGACCTACCAGGTGCCGCAGGGGCCGAACTACGCGGTCGACAGCTTCCCCGAGCAGCAGCACAAGCCGGTGACCGACCACGGCGACTTCGCCAACTTCATGCCGGCGAACCTGATGAACCAGCTCGTCAGCTGCATCAACCGCAACCGCACCTGCGGCTGACGCCCCCGGTCCGCCCGCCCGATCCGTGAAATCCCGGGCGGACCCCGCGGGGTTGGGCTAGAACTCCCCCATGTGGATGCTGTTCCTCTGCGTGGCCTGGGCCGCGGCGATCGTCTCCTGCGCACACCTGTGCAGGGCGGCGGTCGCCGCGGCCCAGCCGCCTGTGAGGGCGCCCTCCGAGGGCGAACGCCGGCTCGGGCTGTACGAGATGGCCTATCTCTCCGGCGGCCCGCGCCGGGTGACGGACCTGGCGATGGTCACCATGGGCCGCCAGCGGCGTCTGCACCTGGCGGGAACCGGCTGGGCGACCGTCGTCGACCCCGAGGGGCGCAACGCCGTCGAGCGCGCCCTGATCGACGCGATCGGTCCCGGGGGCCAGCGGGAGATCGCCGGGGCCCGCGCCGCGCACGCCGCCTCCGACGTCCTGGCCGCTCTCGCCGACCGCCTCACGGCGGCGGGTCTGGCGGTCCCCGCGGCCGTCCGTGAGTCCGTCGCCTCGGGCATGCGCGAGGTGCGCGCGGCCGTGGTCGTCATCGTCGTCATGCTGGCCGCCGCGACCGTCGGCAACCCGGGCGGCGCCGCCCCGATCGCGCCCTGGTTCGCGCTCCCGCTGCTGCTGGCCGCCGGCTGCCTCGGCATCGCCCGCGTCGAGATCCACCCCTACAGCCGCTGGGCCTCCCCCACCGGCCAGGACCTCCTGCGCGCCGTCGCCGTCCCGCGCTCCCCCGCCCCCGACGACCCGCACCTGCTCACCGCCCTCGCGGTGCGGGGGCCGTCGGCGCTGTCCGACCCCGAGCTCCGCGCCGCCCTGGCCTGACACGACTGACAACGACGAAGGGGGAGCGGCCGCCGGCCGCTCCCCCTTCGTACGCGTTCCGGAGCCGTCAGGCCAGCCCCGCCACCAGCTCCGCGACCGACCGGCGGCGGCCGGTGTAGAAGGGGACCTCCTCGCGGACGTGCATCCGCGCCTCGGAGGCCCGCAGGTGCCGCATCAGGTCGACGATGCGGTGCAGCTCGTCCGCCTCGAAGGCCAGGATCCACTCGTAGTCGCCCAGCGAGAACGACGCCACCGTGTTCGCCCGCACGTCCGGGTAGCCGCGCGCCATCTTGCCGTGGTCGGCGAGCATGCGGCGGCGGTCCTCGTCGGGCAGCAGGTACCAGTCGTAGGAGCGGACGAAGGGGTAGACGGAGACCCAGTCGCGGGCCGTCTCGTCGGCCAGGAAGGCCGGGATGTGGCTCTTGTTGAACTCCGCGGGCCGGTGCAGCGCCATGTTGGACCAGACCGGCTCCAGACGGCCGCCGAGGCGGGTGCGGCGGAACCGGTTGTAGGCGTCCTGGAGGGCGTCCGCGGTCTCCGCGTGCCACCAGATCATGAGGTCGGCGTCGGCACGCAGACCGGAGATGTCGTAGGTGCCACGGACCGTCACGTCCTTGGCGGCGAGCTGTTCGAAGAGCTCCTCGACCTCCTCCGCCCAGCCGGCGCGGTCCTCGGGCAGGACGTCGCGGAGCCGGAACACCGACCAGAGGGTGTAGCGGATGACCTCGTTGAGGTCCTTGGCCTTCTTGCCCGCGTTGGGGGCCTTGGCCGGTGCGTCGGAAGCAGTCGAGTCGGTCATGGGGCTATTGTCCCGCGCCGGGTTCCGCCGACGGCCGCAGGGTGCCCAGGACCTGGTCCGCCGCGCCGCGCGCGCTCGCCACGCACGCGGGCACGCCCACGCCCTCGTACACCGCCCCGCACACCGCGAGGCCCGGCAGCTTGGCGACCTGCTCGCGCACGCGGGCGACCCGGGCGAGGTGGCCGACCGGGTACTGCGGGAGGCCGCCGTCCCACCGGGTGACCCGGGCGGCGACCGGCGCGGCGGTGAGCCCGACGGCCTCGCCGAGGTCCTCCCGGGAGAGCCGGACGAGGTCGGTGTCGTCCCAGGCGAGGTCGGCCTCCTGGCCGTACCGCCCGACGGAGGTGCGCAGCACGTAGACGTCGGAGTCGGCGGTGCCGCTCCAGTGCCACTTCTGGCTGGAGAAGGTGGACGCCTTGATGGTGCGGCCGTCGACCGGCGGCACGAGGAAGCCGCTGCCGGGCAGGGCGTGCGTGATCTCGCGGCGCCGGAAGGCCATCGTCACCAGGGCGACGCTCGCGTACTCCACCGCCGCCAGATCTGCCGCGGCGCCCGGCGACTCCGAGCCCAGCAGCCTGGCCGCGGCGGGGGCCGGCACCGCCAGCACGACCGCGTCGGCCTCCATCACCTCGCTCGCGCCGTCGTGGTCCCAGGTGACCTGCCAGCCGTCCGGGGTGCGCCGCAGCTGCCGTACGGGGGCGTCGGTGAGGATGCGGGCGCCGGCGGCGCGGCACGCCTCGGCGACCGCGACCGGCAGCCGTCCGACGCCGCCGCGGATGCCCGCGAAGACCGGCGCCGGCTCCTTCCCGGTGGACGCGCTCGCCGCCGTCGCGGCGCGGCGCTGGGTCTCGCGGACCGCCTCGATGAGGGAGCGGCCGGAGCGGGCGCTCTCGTACAGCTGCGGAATGGCGGCGCGCAGGGAGATCTCGTACGCGTTGCCCGCGTACACCCCGCCCAGCAGCGGGTCGACGAGCCGGTCGACGACCTCGTGGCCGAGCCGGGCCGCGACATAGGTGCCGACGGCGACGTCGTCGCCCACCTTGGTGCGGGGCAGCACGTGGTCGAGCGGCAGCCGCGCCAGACCGGCGGCGGAGAGCACGCCGGAAGCGGCGAGCGAGCCGATGTCACCGGGGACGCCCATGACCCCGCCCTTGGGCATCGGGCGCATCCTGCCGCGCGTCCAGAGCCCCGCGGTGGTCGTCGCGGGCGGCTCCAGGTCGTCGCCGAGGCCGACGGCGCGGGCCAGGTCCACCGCTTCGGGGCGGCGGGCCAGCAGCGACTCCGCGCCGAGGTCGACGGGCACGCCGGCGATCTCGTCCGCGTACAGCTTGCCGCCGAGCCGGCCGGAGGACTCCAGCACCGTCACGCGCGCCGCACCGCCCTCCAGCAGGAAGTGCGCCGCGGAGAGTCCGGAGACCCCGCCGCCGACGACCACCACATGTCCGGCCCGGGGCTGCGTTTCGCTCATGCCTCCACTGTCTCAGACGCCGGAACGAGCCCTAACCGTGACCTCTTCGGGATCGCGGGCCCGAAACCCCCTGCCGTTCGGCGGCGTCGAACCTGCGACATCCGAGCCGGCCCCAGGGGGGACCCCATGAACGCACCAACGACCGCCGTCCGCAGAGCACTTGCCGCCGTCGCGCTGGCGGGTGTGCTCGTCCTGACCGGTTGCAGCGCGTCCGACGGCGGCAGCCTGCAGAGCAGTGCGGACGACAAGTCCGTGGCCGAACCGGCACAGGGACCGGCGCCGGAGGCCGGACCGGTGAAGCAGGACTCGGACGCCGCCGGAGTGCCGGAGAGCAAGAGCAAGGTGCCGCCCGTCCTCGACCGCTCCCTCATCGTCCGCACCGCGACGCTCACCGTCGAGGCCGGGAACGTCCCCGACGCGCTCGCCCGGTCCCGCACCCTCGTCGAGGCCGCGGGCGGGTACATCGGCGACGAGAGCACGTCCCTGGACGACGAGGGCCATGAGCACTCCCGCGTCACCCTGCGCGTCCCGCCGACCGACTACGAGCGGGTGCTCGGCGACCTCGCGGGCCTCGGCAGGCTCCTGGAGCGCAAGGTCAGCGCGCAGGACGTGACGAGCCAGGTCGTCGACGTGGAGAGCCGCATCAAGACGCAGCGGGCGAGCGTCGCGCGGGTGCGGGAACTGATGGACCGGGCGACGAAGCTGAGCGACGTGGTCACGCTGGAGGGGGAACTCAGCAGCCGCCAGGCCGATCTGGAGGCGCTGGAGGCGCAGCAGGCCTCGCTCAAGGAGCGCACCGGCATGGCGACGGTGACACTCGTCCTCACCGAGCCGGACCGGGTCGCGGCGCCGGCGAAGGCCGACGGGTTCTGGGCGTCCGTGGGCGACGCGCTCGGCGCGGGCTGGCACGCGCTGTACGTGACCCTGCGCGCCCTGCTGATCGCCCTGGCCGCCGCGCTGCCGTTCGCCGTCCTCGCCCTGCTGGGTCTGCTGGCCTTCCGGCTGCTGCGCCGCCGCCGCGACCCCGTCGCGCCGGCGCCGGTCACCGAGCCCGCCGCGGTCGAGCAGCCGCGTCCCTGACGCGCCGCGCGCCCGGTCCGTGCGGTGCCGCACAGACCGGGCGCGGTAGCGGCAGGCTTCAGCGCGCCGTCTCCTGGTGGACGAACTCCACGAGCCGCGTCAGCGCGTCCGGGTCGGTCGACGGCAGGACGCCGTGCCCGAGGTTGAAGATGTGCCCGGGCGCGGCCTGCGCCGAGTACAGCACCTCGCGCGTCTTCTTCTCCACGGCCGCGGTCGGGGCGAACAGCACCGCCGGGTCCAGGTTCCCCTGGAGCGCCTTGTCGGGGCCGACGCGCCGCGCCGCCTCCTCCAGCGGCACCCGCCAGTCGACGCCGACGACGTCCGCGCCCGCCTCGCCCATCAGCCCCAGCAGTTCGCCGGTGCCGACGCCGAAGTGGATGCGCGGCACGTCGTACCCGGCGACGGCGTCGAAGACCTTCACCGAGGCCGGCATCACGTAGCGCCGGTAGTCCTCAGGTGCCAGCGCGCCGACCCAGGAGTCGAAGAGCTGCACGGCGCTCGCGCCGGCCTCGATCTGCACCTTGAGGAACGCGGAGGTGATGTCCGCGAGCCGGTCCAGCAGCTGCGCCCACAGCTCGGGCTCGCCGTACATCAGCGCCTTGGTGCGCTCGTGGTTGCGCGAGGGGCCGCCCTCGACCAGGTAGCTGGCGAGCGTGAAGGGCGCGCCGGCGAAGCCGATCAGCGGCGTGGCGCCGAGTTCGCCGGTGAGCATGCCGATCGCCTCGGTGACGTACTTGACGTCGTCGGGCTCCAGCGGGCGCAGCCGGTCGAGGTCGGCGGCGGTGCGGATGGGCTCGGCGACGACGGGGCCGACGCCGGGCTTGATGTCGAGGTCGAGGCCGATGGCCTTGAGGGGGACCACGATGTCGCTGTAGTACACGGCCGCGTCGACCTTGTGGCGGCGCACCGGCTGCAGCGTGATCTCGGTGACGAGGTCGGGTCGCGTGCACGACTCGAGCATCGGGATGCCCTCGCGCACCTTGAGGTACTCGGGCAGGGAGCGGCCTGCCTGGCGCATGAACCACACGGGGGTGTGCGGCACGTGCCGGCGGCGGCACGCCAGGATGAAGGGGGAAGCAGCGGTCTGCTGGTGCGCACTCACCCCCGAATCTTCGCATGCGCCAAGTGGGCGACCCGCCCAACCGGGTGTCCTCCCTCACTGAAGCCGCCCTTCGGCCTACGCTTCCGGGCATGGCAGCGGCTCATGGGCACCTCTCGGACGGGAACGACGCCCCTCTCCCGTTCCAGCACGCGGTCGACGCGCTGCGGCGCGCTCGCGTACGGAGCGAGGTCGAGCTCGAACCCGTACCGCCGCCCAAGCGCCTGGCCCCCCACGCGTACGCCCTGGAGGCGGCCGTCGTGGTGGACGGCGAGGAGCTGGCCGACGGCCGGCTGGTGCTGCTGTACGACGCCGACGGCCAGGAGGGCTGGCAGGGCGCCTTCCGTCTGGTGACGCTGGTCCGGGCCGAGCTGGAACCGGAGATGGCGGGCGACCCGCTGCTGCCCGAGGTGAGCTGGTCGTGGCTGACCGGCGCGCTGGAGACGCACGGCGCCGCCTTCGACGCGGCGGGCGGCACGGTCTCGCGCAGTTCCTCGCACCACTTCGGCGCGCTCGCGGAGCGCGAGGACTCCACCCGTATCGAGATCCGCGCCTCCTGGACACCGGTGGCACCGACGGGCGGCGTTCCGGACGTCGCCGCGCACCTGGCGGGCTGGTGCGACCTGATGTGCACGAGCGCCGGGCTGCCCCCGGCGCCGGCCGAGCCGCGCGCGCCGCTGGGCGGCGCGCCGTCCGTCGTACCGCTGCCGAAGCGTCGCGGTCCGCAGCAGACCCGCTGACCCCCGGCCGTCCGACCTCGCGCTTTACCGCCGTCAACACGCCCTCACACGCGATGAACGCGATCTTCACACCTTCGATCGACAACGATCGACAGGGCGTCCGAATTGCCGGAATTGTTACTAAACAAATCGTGATCTTTCTCTAAAGCCGGGCGAAGTTGCTGCCGAAGGAACCTGTGACCCTTTCAGCCAAGTCCCAGGAGGCCCGGTGTCGGTTCTTCTCGAGCACCCCACAAGCCTGGTCGCCTACCGCCCGAACAAGCCGACCGCAATGGTGGTTGTCGCCGACCCCCGCGTTCGCTCCACCGTGACCCGCCATCTGTGGGCGCTCGGGGTGCGCGACGTGATCGAGGCGTCCTCCGTCGCTGAGGCCAGGCCGCGGGTCGGCACCCCCCGAGACATCTGCGTCGCCGACGTTCACCTCCCCGACGGATCCGGGCTGACCCTGCTCGCAGAGACCCGCGCCGCGGGCTGGCCCAACGGCCTGGCCCTGTCCGCCGCCGACGACATCGGCGCCGTCCGCAACGCCCTCGCCGGCGGCGTCAAGGGCTACGTCGTGACCGGTACGCGGACCAACCTCGGCATCCCCGGACGCCCCGGCGGCGCCCCCATCGGCGCGGCAGGACAGCGCATCCAGCGCCGGCCCCCCGGCGCCCCCGGCCACGGCGGCGGCTACCGCGAACTGTCGGGCCGCGAGGTCGAAGTGCTCCGGCTGGTCGCGGAGGGCCAGTCGAACAAGGCGATCGGCGTCTCGATGGGCCTGTCCGCGCTCACCGTCAAGAGCCATCTGGCGCGCATCGCCCGCAAGCTCGGCACGGGCGACCGCGCGGGAATGGTCGCGGTAGCGCTGCGTACCGGCATCATCCACTGATCGCGTTCACCGGCCCCTTTGCGCCCGCCGACGGAACGTTCCGTCGGCGGGCGCCCGCCGTACACGGATACTCTTGACTGGTGACCGACGCCCGAGAGACCGCAACAGAAGCACCACCGGCGCCGGTCCCGCTGCTGGACCCGCGCGAGGGAATCCCGCCGGTGACCGCAAGCCCGGAGGCCTTCGCCGACGTCGTGGCGGCCTTCGCCGCGGGCTCCGGACCTGTCGCCGTCGACGCCGAGCGCGCATCCGGTTACCGCTACGGACAGCGGGCCTACCTGGTCCAGCTGCGCCGCACCGGAGCAGGGACCGCGCTGATCGACCCCGTCGCCTGCCCCGACCTGTCGCCGCTGAGCGAGGCGCTGGACGGCACGGAATGGGTGCTCCACGCCGCCACGCAGGACCTGCCCTGCCTCGACGAGGCCGGCATGCGGCCCACGCGGCTGTTCGACACCGAGCTCGCGGGGCGCCTGGCCGGATTCGCACGGGTCGGACTCGGCGCGATGGTGGAGAACGTCCTCGGCTACGCCCTGGAGAAGGGGCACTCCGCCGTCGACTGGTCCACCCGGCCGCTCCCCGAACCGTGGCTGCGCTACGCCGCGCTCGACGTCGAGCTCCTGGTCGACCTCCGCGACGCGCTGGAGGCGGAACTGCGCGAGCAGGGCAAGCTGGACTGGGCGATGCAGGAGTTCGAGGCCATCGCGGCCGCCCCGCCGCCCCCGCCGCGGATCGACCCCTGGCGCCGCACCTCCGGCATGCACAAGGTGCGCCGCCGCCGCCAGATGGCCGTCGTCCGCGAACTGTGGAACCTCCGCGACCGGCTCGCCCGCGAACGCGACGTCTCCCCCGGCCGCGTCCTCACCGACGCCGCCATCGTCACCGCGGCCCTGGAGCCCTCCGCGAACGCGCACGCGCTGGCCGCACTGCCCGGCTTCGGGCACCGCATGGGACGGCGCCAACTGGAGCAGTGGCAGGCCGCGATCGACCACGCCCGCCTCATCCCCGAACGCGAGCTCCCCCAGCCGGGCCCCGCCTTCACCGGCCCCCCGCCGCCGCGCGCCTGGGCCGACAAGGACCCGGTCGCCGCGGCCCGCCTCACGGCGGCGCGGAGCGCCGTCTCCGAACTCGCGGAGCAGCTCAATCTGCCGCAGGAGAACCTCATCACCCCGGACACCGTACGGCGCCTGTGCTGGGCGCCGCCGCGGGAGCGGACGCGGGACGCTGTCGCGGAGTTCCTCGCGGATGCGGGGGCGCGGCGCTGGCAGGTCGAGCTCACGACGCCCATCCTCGCGGAGGCGCTCGCGGCCCACCCCTGAGGCCGCGCTGCGCTGGCCGCCTGGGTTTTTCCCCCGCCCGCCCTCCCGATTGCCCGGCGCGGTAAGTGCGGGCCCCGCCCGTTTGCCGCGGGGTCGGTGCCGCGCCGGGGTACGTCCTCAGCGCTCGCGGGTTACGCCAACATGCTGGCGCCGCGGTCGCCGCTCGTCGCTTCCGGGCGCACCCCGCCACACCCCCTCCGGGTCCGTTGGGGCGACTTACGGCCGGTGGGATGTCTGTGGGCGGTGACGGCTGCGTACTTGGACAGCGCCGCGCCAACGCGTGCCCGAGCACGGTGCGGTCTCTATCCACCCACCGGGGATCAGGCGCTTGCAGCTACGGAGGGGGCGGGGTCGTAGGGGTGGCGTTCTGGACACTGGAGCATATTTGGGTGCACAACCCGGAGTGATCAAACCGGGTACCTGAGGCACCTAAATGTGCTGTCCAGAATGGCAGCCCCGGAGGGCCCGCACCTGGTCCCCCAACGACTGGCGTCGGGGTGCGTGACTTCATGGGGCACACGGGTGGGAGGGTGGGGGAAAAAGCGGGGAAGACACAACGTGTGACCCCGCACACCCGCACTGGGCACATCGGTTACCGATGAGTAGCATGGAGCCCGGAGCCGCCGTCTTCTGCCCGCGGCAAGCGAACCCGCATCCTGAGGAGAGCCAACGTGCCTCGTACCGCTAGGGACGTCGTCTTCGTCGACGGCGTCCGCACCCCGTTCGGCAAGGCGGGCCCGAAGGGTATCTACCACGAGACCCGTGCCGACGACCTGGTGATCAAGTCCATCAGGGAGCTGCTGCGGCGCAACCCCGCCCTCTCCCCGGAGCGGATCGACGAGGTCGCCATCGCCGCGACCACCCAGATCGGCGACCAGGGCCTGACCCTGGGCCGTACGGCCGCGATCCTGGCCGGGCTGCCCAAGTCGGTGCCCGGCTTCTCGATCGACCGCATGTGCGCGGGCGCGATGACCGCGGTGACCAGTGTCGCCGGCGGTGTCGCCTTCGGCGCGTACGACGTGGCGGTGGCCGGCGGTGTGGAGCACATGGGCCGCCACCCGATGGGCGAGGGCGTGGACCCCAACCCGCGCTTCGTGTCGGAGAAGCTGGTCGACGACTCCGCCCTGTTCATGGGCATGACGGCGGAGAACCTGCACGACCGCTTCCCGCACCTGACCCGGCAGCGCGCCGACGAGTACGCGGTCCGCAGCCAGGAGAAGGCCGCGAAGGCGTACGCGAACGGCAGGATCCAGCAGGACCTGGTGCCGGTCTCGGTGCGCCGCACCTCCCCCGAGGGCGGGGAGACCGGCTGGGGCCTGGCGACGGCCGACGAGCCGATGCGCCCGGGCACCACGCTGGAGAACCTGGCGGGCCTGAAGACCCCGTTCCGCGCCCACGGCAATGTGACCGCGGGCAACTCGGCCGGTCTGAACGACGGTGCCACCGCGTCGCTGATCGCGGCCGAGGACGTCGCCCGGGAGCTGGGCCTCCCGGTCAAGATGCGCCTGGTGTCGTACGCCTTCGTGGGCGTCGAACCCGAGGTCATGGGCATCGGCCCGGTCCCGGCGACGGAGAAGGCGCTCGCCAAGGCGGGCCTGTCGATCTCCGACATCGGCCTGTTCGAGGTCAACGAGGCGTTCGCCGTGCAGGTGCTGTCGTTCCTCGACCACTACGGCATCGCCGACGACGACGCGCGCGTCAACCAGTACGGCGGCGCCATCGCGTTCGGCCACCCGCTCGCCTCCTCCGGCGTCCGTCTGATGACGCAGCTGGCCAGTCAGTTCGAGGAGCAGCCGCACGTCCGCTACGGCCTGACCACCATGTGCGTCGGTTTCGGCATGGGCGGCACCGTGATCTGGGAGAACCCGCACTTCGACGGAGGCAGCAAGTGACCACCACCGCCGAGCTCCTCAAGGGAGCCGCCGAGCTGTTCCCGGACGAGGTCGTGACGCAGGCGCACGTGCGCCACCTCGACCTCCCCCAGGACGCCGGGCGTTTCGCGCTCATCACCCTGGACAACGGCCTGGACCACACCAAGCCGACCACCTTCGGCCCGCAGTCGCTGGCCAACCTGAGCGCCGCTCTCGACCAGGTGGAGAAGGAGGCCGCGGACGGCGAGATCGTCGGCGTCGGCCTCACCGGCAAGCCGTTCATCTTCGCGGTGGGCGCCGACCTCAAGGGCGTCGAGCTGCTGCGCCGCCGCGAGGACGCGCTGGCCATCGGCAAGAGCGGCCACGACGTCTTCCGCCGCCTGCAGGGCCTCGCGGTGCCGACGTTCGCGTTCTACAACGGCGCGGCCATGGGCGGCGGTGTCGAGATCGGCCTGCACTGCTCGTACCGCACGGTCTCCGACGCGATCCCGGCGTTCTCCCTCCCCGAGGTCTTCCTGGGCCTGGTCCCGGGATGGGGCGGCTGCGCGCTGCTGCCGAACCTCATCGGCGCGGAGCGCGCGGTGAGCGTCGTCATCGAGAACTCGCTCAACCAGAACAAGCAGCTGAAGGGCGGCCAGGTCTACGACCTCGGCATCGCCGACGCGCTGTTCGAGGCCGCGGACTTCCTGGAGCAGTCGCTCGCCTGGACCGCCGCCGTCCTCAAGGGCGAGATCCAGATCATCCGCCCCGAGGTGGACCGCGGCGCGGCCTGGGACGAGGCCGTCGCCAAGGGCCGTGCCTTCGCCGACTCCAAGGTGCACGGCGCCGCCCCGGCCGCGTACCGGGCGCTGGACATCATGGCCGCCGCCAAGAGCGGTGACCTGTCGGCCGGTTTCGACGCCGAGGACGAGGCCCTGGCGGACCTCATCATGGGCGGCGAACTGCGCTCCGGCATCTACGCCTTCAACCTGGTGCAGAAGCGCGCCAAGCGCCCCGCCGGCGCCCCCGACAAGAACCTGGCCCGCCCGGTCACCAAGGTGGGCGTCGTCGGTGCCGGTCTGATGGCCTCCCAGCTGGCGCTGCTGTTCGCGCGCCGCCTGGAGGTGCCGGTGGTCCTCACCGACATCGACCAGGAGCGCGTGGACAAGGGCGTCGGCTACGTCCACGGCGAGATCGACAAGCTGCTCCTCAAGGGCCGCGTCAACCAGGACAAGGCGAACCGCCTCAAGGGCCTGGTCTCCGGCTCGCTCGACAAGGCCGCGGCCTTCGGCGACGCGGACTTCGTCATCGAGGCGGTCTTCGAGGAGATCGGCGTCAAGCAGCAGGTGTTCGCCGAGGTCGAGGCGGTGGTGAAGCCGGGGGCGATCCTGGCCACCAACACCTCCTCGCTGTCGGTGAGCGAGATGGCCTCGAAGCTGGAGCACCCGGAGCGGGTCGTCGGCTTCCACTTCTTCAACCCGGTCGCGGTGCTGCCGCTGCTGGAGATCGTGCGCGGCGAGCAGACCGACGACGCGTCGCTGGCCACCGCGTTCGCCGTGGCGAAGAAGCTGAAGAAGACCGCGGTCCTGACGAAGGACGCCCCGGCGTTCGTCGTCAACCGCATCCTCACCCGCTTCATGGGCGAGATCCAGAACGTCATCGACGAGGGCACCCCGGTGGCGACCGCGGAGAAGGCCATCGAGCCGCTCGGTCTGCCGATGTCGCCGCTGGTGCTGCTGGAACTGGTCGGCCCGGCGATCGGCCTGCACGTCTCCGAGACGCTGCACCGCGCCTTCCCGGACCGCTTCACGGTCTCGGCGAACCTCGCGGCCGTCGTCAAGGCGGGCAAGCGCGGCTTCTACGTCTACACCGCCGAGAACGGCTTCAAGCCGGAGCTGGACCCGGAGGTCGCCGCGCTCCTGGTGCAGGGCGACAGCGTGCTGACGGAGGATCAGGTGCGCGCCCGCGTCCTGGACGCCGTCGCGCAGGAGATCGGCATCATGCTGGAGGAGGGCGTCGTCGCCGAGGCGCAGGACATCGACCTGTGCCTGATCACCGGTGCCGGCTGGCCGTTCCACCTCGGCGGGATCACGCCGTACCTGGACCGTGAGGGCGTCTCCGAGCGGGTGAACGGCAAGCCGTTCCTCGCCCCGGGCGTCGCGAGCGTCCCGGCGTAACGCCGCCGCACGCGGGAAGGGCCGCCCGGGCTTCGTGCCCGGGCGGCCCTTCGTCGTGACGGCGGCCGGCCTACTTCGCGTAAGCGACCGTCAGGTCCCGTACGAGCGCCCTGCGTTCGTAGTCGTCGAGTTCGACCAGACCGCGCTCGGTGAGGCCGCGCACGGTGTCGTCAACGGCCGTCAGCACGTCGTCCAGCACGGCACGGCGGTGCCGGGCGTCCAGGGCCGCCAGCCGGGCCCGCTCCATGGCGGGCGCGACGGAGGGCGCGTAGGCGACGCGCACGGGCTGCGCGGAGAAGACCTCGACGCCCGCCGGGCGCAGGTCCCGGGCAAGCACACGGGTGAGTTCCTCCGCGAGGATGTCGACGTCGCGGAGGGTGGGGCCGGAGCCGCGGAAGTCGTCGGCGGGCAGCCGGGACGCGCAGCGCGTCACGGCGGCCTCGGTCTGCTCCCGCAGGAACCGCTCGTGCTCCTCGACGGCGAAGCAGGCGCGGGCGGTGTCACGGACCCGCCACACCAGCAGGACGGTGACGAGCACCGGCGTGCCGGCGGAGTCGGTGGCCTCGACGGGGCTGCCGCGCCAGTGCCGGACGGTGATGTCCACACGCCGCCGCGGCAGCAGCGGGTTGAGCCACAGCAGCCCCGTGCGCCGTACGGTGCCGCGGTAGGCGCCGTGCCGGGTGAGCACCCAGACGGCGCCGGGGCGGCCCCGGGCCAGGCCCAGCGCGGCGAAGGCCGCGAGCGCCGCCAGGATGACGGTGAACAGGTAGCCCAGCGAGTGCGGGTCGCCGCCGAAGCGCAGCGGGACGACGACCGCCGCGAGCGCCGCGGTGACGGCGAGGGCCAGCACCGGGATGCCGGGCAGGCCGCGTGCCGGGCGCTCCGCGATGTCGGAGTCGGAGTCGGTGGTCTGCTGCGGGAAGCCCGCAGGGGAGAGCTGGGGGGTGGGGGACGGCGCGGGGATGAGCGGGCCCGCGGGCTTCGGGCCGGGGAAGCCGGGCATGGGCGTCGTGTCGGTGGTGGTCACGAGAACAGTCGCCTCCAGGTCTCGGGTCCGGGGTGGCCGTCGGCCTCGCGGCCCGACCAGCCCTGTGCGCGCTGGAACGCCTCGACGGCGCGGCGGTCGGCCTCGCCCCAGGTGGGGCCGGGACCGGACCGGTAGGACGTGCCGAACCCCTTGGCGACCAGTCGCCGGCCCAGAGCGAGGACGTGGGGGCCGGATCGGCCGGGTTGAAAGGCGCCGGGTCCGGGGTAGGCCGGGACGGCGCCCGGCGCCGTGCCGGCCGGGTCCTGCGCCGGCACGGGGGCCGCGGCGGGTGCCGGGGAGGCGGGGCCCGGTGCTCCCCGCCCGATGTCGGCCCCCCGGCCGTCGACGAGGTAGCGCCATGTCGCCGGACCGGGGATGCCGTTGGCGGCCGGGCCCTTCCAGCCCTGCGCCCGCTGGAAGGCACGGGTGGCGCGCTGGTCCGCCGCGCCCCAGCGGGGCCCGGGCCCGGCCTGGTAGTACGGGCCGCCGCCGCGGGTCCGCAGCATCCGGCCGAGGCGGGTGACGTTGGCGTTGGACGTACCGGCGCCGAACGACCAGCTCCCGGGGAAGTCGTCGAACAGGTCGCCGCCGGAGTCGCCGCCCTCGCTCAGGTACTTGTAGCGGTAGGGCCGGTAGCCGGAGTCCGGCGGCAGCGGGATCTCGGACATCTGGGTGTGCGGCGGGGCCTGCTCGTAGGCGTTGTAGGCGGTGTGCTCGTCGTCCGCCCAGCCGACGAAGATCCGCACGTGCGAGCCGCCGTGGGGGCTCCTGCGGCTCTGGTAGAGCAGGATGTCGCCGGGCTCGAGGTCGTCGACGTCGATGCGGTAGGCGAAGCGGGGCAGACTGCCGGTCCACTCGTTGCGGTTCAGTCCCCAGGCCATGGAGACGAAGCCCGAGCAGTCCTGCCGGTAGCCGTCGCTCCAGTACTCGTTCATGCGGTACGGGACTTCGGCGTCCACCCAGCTCCGCGCCCGGTCCAGGATCTCATTGCCCGACAGGCGCAGGGGGGCTGCGGCGAGTTCGGGGCCGGCCTGGGCCGGCGCCGGGGCCGCGACGGTCACGCCGGGGACCGCGGCGACGGCGCCCGCCACGGCCACCACCGCCACTGCCGCGGGTGCCGCATGCGGCCTGGAGAACCGTCCTGACCTGCGCGCCGTCAACCGGACCAACCGTGTGCGGGCGCAGTCCTCGCACCCGCAACCGGGCCGCGGCTCGACGTCGACGAACACCGGCGGGGACATGCGCACCACTCCTCTGAATCGGATGCCACACGCCCCCCTTACCCCATTTCATAGGAAAAGCTGCGAAATGGGGTAAGAGTGCGCGCGATCAGCCGACCGGAGTGACGCTCTCGCTCGTGGTCGCGGACGGATCGGCGCCGATGCCCGCCGTGTCCGTGCCGCTCGTGGCAGCGTCCGACGGGGTACCGGTGCCGGCCGCCGTGCTGCCGTCCGTGGCGCCCGCCGACGAACTCGGGCTGGGACTCACGGCCTGACGGACCGCCAGGTTCACGGCCTTCTGCACCAGAGCGCGCAGCCGCGCCGGCGTCAGCCCGTCCGCGCCGCCCGTCGGGGCGGTGACCGTCTCACCGTTGACCTGCACGACCGGGGCGGTGGTGAACCCGGCCTCGGTGAACTGCTGCTGGGACTTCTTCACCCAGCCGTCGTGGTCGCGCTCCTCGACGCACGGCACGAACTTGGCCTCGTCGATCCCGTCGGCCTGCCGCGACACGGCCTTGAGCAGCTTCTCGCTGTTGAGGCCGTCGTCCTGCACGTCGACGGGCTGCACGGCCCACAGCGCGTCCACGAACTGCGTGAAGTGCCCCTGGTCCTGCGCACAGGCGGCCGCGTTGGCCGCGGTCAGGGCGCCCTCACCGCCGTTGGCGGCGTCGGAGGGCGTCACCAGGCGGTAGTCGATCTGGACCTGTCCCGCCGCCAGCAGCCGCGCGAACGTGTCCGCGTACTCGGCGGCGAACGCCTTGGACTCCGGGGCACGCAGGTCCTCGTACACCGTCAGCGTCACCGGCAGGACATCGGGCCGCACCGGCACGGCGAGGCTGTCCTGACCGGCGGCACCGGTCGGCGCCTTGGCCGAGTGCTGCTTCTCGGAACGCACATGCGCGCCGATGACGGCCGACCCGCCGAACACCACGGCCAGGACGACCACGGTCCCGGCGTACGACCGCAAGCGCTTGGACTTCGTCTGCTTCACCGGGTCTTTCTACCACCGGGCCCGGTGCCCGGATGAGGGCGGGGGGCCGTCCCGGCGGAACCGGGGGCCGCCTCCCCGGCCGTTGTGCCAGGCTGGTGGGTGTGAACCGCATCACCGTCCCGCTGGTCGTCGTCGACGCCGCCAACGTCGTGGGCTCCGTGCCCGACGGCTGGTGGCGCGACCGGCGCGGGGCGGCCGAGCGGCTGCGGGACGCGCTCGCCCCCCTCACGGGGACAGGGCTCCGGGAGCGGGCGGACGTGCCGGAGTGGGCCCGCAGACCGCCGCTGGAGCTGCTGCTCGTGGTGGAGGGCGCGGCCCGCGACGTGGCCGCGGTCGCCGGGGTCCGGGTCGCGGCCGCCGCGGGTCCAGGCGACGAGCTGATCGTGGAGCTCGTCACGGACCGCGACCCGCCGGACCGGCCCTGCCTCGTCGTCACCGCCGACCGCGAACTGCGCGAGCGCGTGACCGCGCACGGCGCCGCGGTGGCCGGCCCGCGGGCAGTGCGCCCGTAGCCGCCCGGATCACGCGTCGTACACGACGGTGAAGCCCGGAGCGGCCGCCGCGTACCCAGCGAGTTCGCCGCGGAGCGCCGCCGCCGACTCCGGGACCCGGCGCTCAAGACCGGCCCAGCCGGTGAAGCACAGCTCCGCGGGCATCGGGACCAGCCCGGTGATCGCGTCCCAGAAGGCGGCCCGGTTCATGCCGTAGAAGGACGGGAAACCGAGCTCGCGCTTCAGGACCGCGTGAAGGTCCCGATCGCCCCGGACCGCGCCGACGTCGATCACCACGCGCGGGAGCGCCTGCGGCTCCGGCTCCTCGGGACGCCCCCAGAAGGACGGCAGCCACCAGCAGAGCACCGTCCGGTCCTCGGGCCAGGGGCGGTGCGCCCCGCCCGTCCACTCCTCGAAGAGGTCCACGGCCGGATCGATCGGGCGCCAGTCGGGGTCCAGCGGCTCGTCGTCCGCCGGCGGCCGTGCGAAGCGCCGCCCGTACTGATCGCAGGCGCCGTAGGCCCCGACATTGCGCTGGGCCTCGGCCAAGGGGGCCCGGTGCGCGGCGCCCCGCCGGTACGGCCACCGCAGCCGCTCGGGGTCGTCCTCCCAGTGGCACACGGGGCAGACGACGTAGGTCCCCGGCCATCCGTCCCCGGCGTCGAGGACGAGGACGAGGTGACCGCAGCACGGACAGGGGCGGCGGGTATCCACCGCAGCAGTGTGGCCGAGCGCGCCCGCGCGACGCGACCGCGTTCCGGCCCGGGGCTGCCCGGTGGGATGCCGGGCAGCCCTTTCGCCGCTTCCCCCGCGCGGCTTCGCCGTCAGCGGCTGCTCGTCGTCTCGATGTCGACGATGCGGTCGTACCGCTCCAGCAGCACGAAGAGCTTGTTCTTCTGCGTCGTCCCGCCGCTGCCGTAGGTCAGGGTGACGACGACCTCGTGACCGTTGCCCACGGCACCGTTGTCCCGCACCGTCCACCGCGCGGGGACGTTCTGGGCACGCAGGACGCCGTCCGCCCCGTTCTCCTCCTCCCAGGTCGCCAGCCGGCGGGCGAAGTCGGGCGTCAGGTAGTGCGTGCGGAGCGCCGCGGCCAGCGCGCCGTCGGGGTCCTCGTAGTCGCCCTTCGCGTCGATGTACGCGCCGTAGAAGTCGGCGACCCGGGTCACCGCCTGGCCGGGCGTGCCGCTGACCGGCCCCGGCGCGGCGGCCGACACCGCCGCGGGGGCAGGGGCGGCTCCCTGGGCCGACGCCGTGAGCCCCAACGGCAGGGCCACCGCCGCGGCGACAGAGCCGGCGATCAGAGCGGTACGGCGGGCGTGCTTACGGACGGTCGTCCTCGTGTTCATCTGTGCTTCCTCGTTCCGGATCGATGCGGGAGTGCGTCGCCATGGACGGAGCGGCCTCCTCGACCCAGGAGGAGTCAGGGGCGGCCCCGGCGACAGCAAGAGCGTCCGCGCCACTGCGGTCCGGGCACAACGGACGACGGCACCTCCGCAACGGTGGAACCGTCCCAGGCCCTGTGACCTCTTCTTATGGGAGTGCCTGGGATGCCGTCCCGGGACGCCGAGCGGGGGAAGCGATGCCGTCCCAGGACGAGGTGGAGGAGTTCGCGGCGCTGTTGCGGCGTCTGAAGGCCCGCACGGACCGCAGTTACGCGGCACTCGCCCGCCGCCTGAACATGAACGCCTCGACGCTGCACCGGTACTGCACGGGGGACACCGTGCCGCTCGGCTTCGCGCCCGTGGAGCGCTTCGCCGTGCTGTGCGAGGCCAGTACGGCCGAACGGATCGAGCTGCACCGGCGGTGGGTCCTGGCGGTGGCGGCACGGCAACGGCCCCGGACCGAGGACGCCGCGGCGCGTCCGGCGGGCATTGACGACCACGCGGCCGACGAGGCGGCCGAGCTCGTGCCGGAGGAGGCCGCCGAGCCCGCGGCAGCACCGCGGCAGCCCTGGCCAAGGCGTCGTGCCGCGGTCGTCGCGGCTGTCGTGACCGCGACCATCGCCACCGTGGGCGGCCTGTCCCTGCTGCCGTCCGGGCACTCCCGGGCCGCCGGCGACCACAAGGCCGCCGGCACGGCGGCCCCGAGGACCGCGGGCGCACCGTACGGCTCCCCGACACCGCCCTCAGCCGCCGCGCCCCTCACCTGGTCCGCGAACTCCCAGCTCTGGGAGACCGGTTGCGATCACGACTACGTCATCGACAAGGCACCCCCGCAGGTGCCGCCGCCTCCGGCCCCGCAGGACGCCGGCTCATGGGCGCTTGCGCAAGGCGCGGTCCACGGCGGCCGGACGCTGGTGGACATCACCGTGCAGGGGCGGACGGAGGCCGCCGTCGTCCTGGAGGCACTGCGGGTCCGCGTCGTGGGGCGGGCGGCACCCGTGAAGGGCACCGTCTACGCCACGGGCCAGGGCTGCGGCAGCGACATGACTCCCCGCTCCTTCGCCGTGGACCTGGACAAGGGCCGGCCGATCGCCCGCCCGGTCCCGGGCAGTGAGAACGGCACCAGCACCCCGGCGATGCCCATGCCCTACCGGGTGTCCTCGAAGGATCCCGAGGCGCTGCTGGTCGACGCCCGAACCGCCGGTTGCGACTGCCGCTGGTACCTGGAGCTCGACTGGTCCTCGCAGGGCCGCACGGGCACCGAGCGCATCGACGACCGCGGTCGGCCGTTCCGTACGAGCGGCATCAGGGGCCTGCCGCACTACTGGTACGCCAGCAACGGCTGGACCCCGATCACCGGCTGAGCGGGGCCGGCACCCGCCCTCCCACCGGCCCCGTACGTCCGCACGAACGATCTAGCTGTATTGGCCCGGAGCGTTGTTGACGCGGCTGATCGGGGGCTTGCCTCCGAGTGCGGTGTGGCAGCGATGGTGGTTGTAGGTGTGGAGGAAGTCT
>NZ_JBIVLH010000032.1:0-88918 GCF_044751185.1 Streptomyces sp. NPDC088733 | reverse complement strand
GCACCCCGATCGAGTACGAGCTACTCTCCGCACAAGACACCGTCCCCGCCGCCAGTTAGCCACCGCAGCTGGAACCCAAACTGTGGGGCAGGTCATCTCAACCTGTCACCCGAACCTGCAGCAGGCCCGTTCGGAGCGTCAGTGGTGAAGTTGTGGCGGGCCAAGTCGTCATGGACCGGCGGGCCGGCCTTCTTGGTCCCTCCGCGCTTCTTGCCGAACACGCTCCACCACTGGTTGTCCCGGCAGATCCGCCATGCGGTCCTGTCGGCCATCGTGGCCCCTGAGCTGCGGGCTTCGTCGGCCAGGAAGCGGTAGCCGAACTCGGGATCCCCGAGGTGGGCGTCGAACGAGCCTGGTCGAGATACTGCGCGAGCACCTGGAGACGTACGGCACGACCCCGACGGCCGCCTGTTCCGGGCCGCCCGGGGCGGCTTGGTTCAGGAGAGCGGGTACGGGGAGGTCTGGGCGCGGGCCCGCAAGGCGGCGCTCACGGAAGAACAGCAGACGTCGGCGCCGGCCGCTCGCCCCTACGACTTGCGGCACGCGTGCGTGTCCCTGTGGCTCAACTCCGGGGTGGACCCGATGGAGGTAGCGCGGCGCGCCGGCCACACCGTCGCCGTACTGCTGAAGGTCTACGCGAAGTGTCTCGACGGGGCGACGACGATGGCGAACGCCCGGATCGACAGGGCACTGGAGAAATGGGGGTGATCGGAATCTCCGTCCCACACATGTCCCACAAGAGCTGGTCAGCACGCGGAATCGAGTGAGACAGAACGGGGCATACCCCACATCTGGGGCAGCCTGCCGTTCGCGCACGAAGAAGGCCCGTGGACAGCATTTCTGCTGGTCACGGGCCCTTCATTTCCTGTGGCGGCGCCAGGATTCGAACCTGGGTAGGCTAAGCCGACGGATTTACAGTCCGCTCCCATTGGCCACTCGGGCACACCGCCTGGGAAGTGTCTCCAGGGGCCGTTGTGCGTGGTCCCCGTGGCGACGTCGTAAACAATACCCGATGCCCGGGGGTGCTCCGCCACCCTATTGATCAGCGCCTCCGGCGGGTCGGATGGCTAGGCTTGCGGGAGCGGCCCGGTGGCGGGTCGCGGACCTGACGGATCAGAGCCAAGGAGCCAACAGAAGATGGCCGACTCCAGTTTCGACATCGTCTCGAAGGTCGAGCGGCAGGAGGTCGACAACGCCCTCAACCAGGCCGCGAAGGAGATCTCGCAGCGCTACGACTTCAAGAACGTCGGCGCTTCGATCGGGTGGTCCGGGGACAAGATCGCGATGCAGGCCAACTCGGAGGAGAGGGTCAAGGCGATCCTCGACGTCTTCGAGACCAAGCTGGTCAAGCGCGGGATCTCGCTGAAGGCGCTGGACGCGGGCGAGCCCCAGCTGTCCGGCAAGGAGTACAAGATCTTCGCGTCCATCGAGGAGGGCATCTCCCAGGACAACGCGAAGAAGGTCGCCAAGATCATCCGCGATGAGGGGCCGAAGGGCGTCAAGGCGCAGGTGCAGGGCGACGAGCTGCGGGTGAGCTCGAAGAGCCGGGACGACCTGCAGGAGGTCATCGCGCTGCTCAAGGGCAAGGACCTGGACTTCGCCCTGCAGTTCGTGAACTACCGCTGACCGCGGGCACGCCGAGGTCCCGGCCGGAGGAGGCGGCCGGGACCTTTGTCGTAGGCCGATGGGTCCGCGGGGGCGCCGGGCACGCCGGCGCGGATGGGTTTGAGTGGGTTTCACCACGAACCTGACACCGGGTGAACGGGAGGGGCCCCCATCGGAAACGCCCCGGCATGCGTAGGGTCTTTCGTTGAAGGTCTCCTCGGGCCCACCCCCCATGTGGGACCCGGGCAGTCGTCTCGAGGATGGAGCCGGGCAATGCAGAACCGCACCGCTGTGGTGGAAGACCTGATGGGCCGCTTCCCGCACGTGCCACGCGAAGCGGTCATCAAGGAGGACCTGCTGCGCGGCGGGATCGCGTTCGACGATTCCGCGCTGAGCGGTGGCGACGACGGCGACGTGAAACCGAAGTCGTACTTCATCTTCTCCTTCGACCACCGCACGCTGCCGGAGCTGGGCGCCGCCGCGCTGAACCGCCCGCCCGAGGAGATCGTGCTCACCGGCGGCCCGTACGACCTGCGCCGCACGGTGGTGTCGGTGCGCGTCAACCCGGCGTCGCCGTACCGTGTGCAGGCCGGGGGCCGCGGGGTGCTCGGGCTGTACCTGGACGGGGTGCGCATCGCGGACGTGGGCCTGCCGCCGATGCCGGACTACTACCGGCACACCCTGGAGAACGGGAAGTCGGTGATGGAGGTCGCGCCGACGATCCAGTGGGGCTATCTCGTCTATCTGACGGTGTTCCGCGTCTGCCAGTACTTCGGCGTCAAGCAGGAGTGCCAGTACTGCGACATCAACCACAACTGGCGCCAGCACAAGGCGGCCGGCCGTCCCTACACGGGCGTGAAGCCGGTCGAGGAGGTGCTGGAGGCGCTGGAGATCATCGACAAGTACGACACGGCGAAGACCTCCACGGCGTACACCCTCACCGGTGGCGCGATCACCGGCAAGGTGGCGGGGCGCGACGAGGCCGACTTCTACGGGCACTACGCCAAGGCGATCGAGGAGCGCTTCCCCGGCCGCTGGATCGGCAAGGTCGTCGCCCAGGCGCTGCCCAAGGAGGACGTGCAGCGCTTCAAGGACTACGGCGTGCAGATCTACCACCCCAACTACGAGGTGTGGGACCGGCGGCTGTTCGAGCTGTACTGCCCCGGCAAGGAGCAGCACGTCGGCCGTGACGAGTGGCACCGCCGCATCCTGGACTCCGCCGAGATCTTCGGCCCGCGCAATGTGATCCCGAACTTCGTGGCGGGTGTGGAGATGGCCGAGCCGTTCGGCTTCACCAGTGTCGGCGAGGCGATCGACTCCACCGCCGAGGGGCTGCGCTTCTTCATGTCGCGGGGCATCACGCCGCGCTTCACCACATGGTGCCCCGAGCCGACGACGCCGCTCGGCAAGGCCAACCCGGAGGGTGCGCCGCTGGAGTACCACATCCGGCTGCTGGACGTGTACCGCGCGACGCTGGAGGAGTTCGGGCTGTCCTCGCCGCCCGGGTACGGTCCGGCGGGCCCGGGCAACGCCGTGTTCTCCGTCAGCTCCTTCATGGACAGCATTCCCGCCGCGCCGGCCGTGGTCGGCTGAGGTGGCCACGCTCCTGATCGTCCATCACACGCCCTCGCCGAATCTGCAGGCGATGTTCGAGGCGGTCGTCTCGGGGGCCACGACGGACGAGATCGAGGGCGTGGACGTCGTGCGGCGGCCGGCGCTGTCCGCGACGGCCTCCGACGTGCTGGCGGCGGACGGCTACCTGCTGGGCACGACCGCGAACCTCGGCTACATGTCGGGGGCGCTGAAGCACTTCTTCGACCAGGTCTACTACCCGTGCCTGGACGCCACGCGCGGACGTCCCTTCGGGTACTGGGTGCACGGCGGGAGCGACGTCACGGGCACCGTGCGCGGGATCCGGTCGATCACCACGGGCCTGGGGTGGGAGCAGGCGGCCGCGGAGGTCACGGTCACCGGTGAGCCCTCCAAGGCCGATCTGGAGGCCTGCTGGGAGCTCGGGGCGACGCTGGCGGCAGGGCTGTCCGGCTAGGCCCGCTCGCCCCTCGGGGGCGGCCTGCGGCCCGACGTGCCCCGGCCGTACCCCCGTCCTACCGTGGAGGAGGAGAGAGGGGCACTCCATGGCACCCCGGGTACTCGACGACACGGCACTGGACGCGCTGCGTTCCGGCTTCGGCGGCGAGGTCGTCACTCCGGGCGACCCGGTGTACGACGAGAGCCGCACCGTCTTCAACGCGATGATCGACCGGCGTCCGGCGGTCGTCGCGCTCTGCGAGTCGGCCGAGGACGTGGCGTCGGCGCTCCGCTTCGCCGGGGAGCGCGACCTGGAGGTCGCGGTCCGCGGTGGCGGGCACAGTGTCGCCGGCAACGCCCTGAACGACGGCGGTCTCGTGGTCGACCTGCGCCGGATGCACGCGGTGGTGGTCGATCCCCGGGCGCGTACGGCGCGGGTCGGGGGCGGCGCCCTGATGACCCATCTGGACCGCGCGGCCCAGCCGTACGACCTGGCCACGACCGGCGGCCGGGTGTCGACGACCGGGGTGGGCGGTTTCGCCCTGGGCGGCGGTTCGGGATGGCTGGAGCGCCGGTTCGGGCTCGCCTGCGACAGCCTGGAGGAGGTCGAACTCGTCACCGCCGACGGCACCATGGTGCGCGCCGCACAGGACGAGAACCCCGAGCTGTTCTGGGCTCTGCATGGTGGCGGCGGCAACTTCGGTGTCGCCACCTCCCTGACCTTGCGGCTGCACCAGGTGCCGCGGATGACCGCCGCCCTGCTGCTGTGGCCGTCGGCGACGGGTCCCGAAGTGCTGTGTGCCTACCGGGACTTCATGGAGTCGGCGCCGCCCGAGGTCGGCGGGGCCGTGCTCTATGTGACGGCCCCGCCGGAGGACTTCGTTCCGCCGCACATGGCGGGCACTTTGGTGGCCGCCACCTTGGTGACGTACATCGGCCAGGAGGAACCGGCGCGGGAGCTGATCGCGCCGCTGCTGGCCCTCTCCCCCGAGGGCAGCGCGATCGCCGAGCTTCCGTACGCGGAGTTGCAGTGCCTGCTGGACGCCCCTGCGGGCTACCGCAACTACTGGTCCGCGGAGTACCTCTCCGCGCTGCCCGACGAGGCCGTGGAGCGCTTCTGCGCCCGCTCCCGGGCGATGGTGGTCCCCTCCCCCTCGCAGCAGGCCCTCTTCCCCGGCGGCGGTGCCATGGCGCACGGCCCGGACGACTACCCGCTGCCCTGGCGCCGTGCCGCCTGGGTCGCCCATCCCTTCGGCATGTGGGAGAGTCCCGCGGACGACGGCCGCGGCCGGCAGTGGGCCCACGACGTGCGCGAGGACATGAAGCCGTGGTCCATCGGCGCGGTCTACCTCAACTTCATCGGCGACGAGGGGGAGGGCCGGGTCATCGCCGGGTTCGGCGCGCACAATCTGAGCCGCCTCGCCCGGGTCAAGACCGAGTACGACCCGGGCAACGTCTTCCGGCTCAACCACAACATCGAGCCGGGCTGAGCCCTCCCCCGGGGCGCTACTCCTCGACGGGGACGATCTCGCGGCCGAGCGGCAGCAGGGAGATCGGCACCATCTTGAAGTTGGCGATGCCGAAGGGGATGCCGATGATCGTCAGGCAGAAGCCGACGCCCGCGACGATGTGACCGATGGCGAGCCAGATGCCCGCGAAGATCAGCCAGATGATGTTGCCGAGCGTCGAGGCGACGCCGGCGTCCGGGCGCTGCACCGTGGTGCGGCCGAACGGCCACAGCACGTAGTTGGCGATCCGCAGGGAGGCGATGCCCCACGGGATCGTGATGATGAAGATGAACATCAGCAGGCCCAGCAGGGCGTAGCCGATGGCCATCCACAGCCCCCAGATGATCAGCCACAGGACGTTGAGGATGAGGTTGATCGTCTTCATGCTGTCAGCCTCCCACGGGAGCGCGGGCACGGCCCGCGCGGGTTCGGTGGCCGGCGCTCAGCGGCGGGGGCCGGCCATCTCCTCCAGCCGGGCGATGCGCTCGGCCATCGGGGGGTGGGTCGAGAAGAGCTTGGACGCGTCGCCCGGGCGGAACGGGTTGGCGATCATCAGGTGGCTGGTGGTCTCCAGCCGCGGCTCGGGGCGCAGCGGCAGGCGCTTGGTGCCCGCGTCCAGCTTGCGCAGGGCGGAGGCCAGGGCCAACGGGTCACCGGTGAGGCGGGCGCCGGAGGCGTCGGCCTCGTACTCGCGGGAGCGGCTGACGGCGAGCTGGATCAGGGACGCGGCCAGCGGGCCCAGGATCATCAGGAGCAGCATGCCGAGCAGGCCGGGGCCCTCGTCGTCGTCGGAGCGGCCGATGGGGATCAGCCAGGCGAAGTTGACCAGGAACATCACGACGGAGGCCAGGGCGCCGGCGACCGAGGAGATGAGGATGTCGCGGTTGTAGACGTGGCTGAGCTCGTGGCCGATGACGCCCCGCAGCTCGCGCTCGTCCAGGATGCGCAGGATGCCTTCGGTGCAGCACACGGCGGCATTGCGCGGGTTGCGGCCGGTGGCGAAGGCGTTGGGTGCCTCGGTCGGCGAGATGTAGAGCCGGGGCATCGGCTGCCGTGCGGCGGTGGAGAGCTCGCGGACCATCCGGTAGAGCGCCGGGGCCTCGAACTCGCTCACCGGCCGCGCGCGCATCGCCTTCAGGGCGAGCTTGTCGCTGTTCCAGTAGGCGTACGCATTGGTGCCGAGCGCGATGACCAGCGCGACGATCAGTCCCGTACGCCCGAAGAAACTGCCGATGATCAGGATGAGTGCCGACAGTCCGCCGAGGAGCGCGGCGGTCTTCAGCCCGTTGTGCCGGCGGTGCACGGTCACCCTCCAAGATGTGCAGCAGGAAGACGTTTTCTCCGTTTTCCTAGGAGAACCTCCTGCAAGGGCCAACGCCACCGGGGGGACGTTAGTTCCCTTGTGCGCTTTTCACAGAGCGCTCAGAGCAGCGTGCTCGAAGCGAAGCGCAGGACGAGCTGCGGCGCGCCCGACAGGGCGATGCCGACGACGGCGGTGAGCGCGATGGCGGCCGTCAGGGGCGCGGGCGTACGGGTGCGCTCGGCGGCCGGGGCCTCCGCACGGGTGAAGAGCACGGCCGTCCAGCGCAGGTAGTACACCAGGGCGATGACGACGTTGACGGCCATGACGGCGGCCAGCCAGCCCAGGCCCGCGTCGACCGCGGAGGAGAAGACGGCGACCTTGGCGAAGAGGCCGATGACGCCCGGCGGCAGGCCGGCCAGGCAGAGCAGGAAGAAGGCCATGGCGAGCGCCGCGAACGGCTGGCGGGCGTACAGGCCGCGGTAGTCGGTGAGCCGGTTGCCGGGCGCGGTGCGGCCGACGAGGGCGGCGACGGCGAAGGCGCCCAGGTTCACGGCGCCGTACATCAGCGCGTACGCCAGGGTGATGCCGACCTGGCGCTGCGGGTCGGCGTACGCGGCGGCGGCGATCGGCACCAGGAGGTAGCCCGCCTGGCCGATCGAGGACCAGGCCAGCAGGCGTACCGCGCTGCGCGACTGGCCGGGGCGCTGACGCAGGGCGGCGACATTGCCGACGGTCATGGTGAGCGCGGCCAGCACCGCAATGGCGGGGCCCCACACGTGCGCGTACGGCTCGAAGGCGACGACCGTCACCAGGATGAGGCCGGAGAAGCCGGCCGCCTTGCCGACGACGGAGAGGTAGCCCGCGACGGGCAGCGGGGCGCCGGTGTAGGTGTCGGGCACCCAGAAGTGGAAGGGGGCGACGGCGAGCTTGAAGGCGAAGCCGACGACGGTGAGCGCGGCGCCTGCGGCGGCGAGGGTGTCCAGGCGGGGATCGACCGTGTCCAGGCCCCGGGCGACGGCCGACAGGTGCAGGGTGCCGGTGGCGGCGTAGACGAAGCTGACGCCCAGCAGGGTGACCGCCGTCGCGGCGACGGAGGTGAGGAAGAACTTCAGGGCCGCCTCGCCCGACAGCCGGTCGCCGCGGCGCAGGCCGACCAGGGCGAAGGACGGCAGCGTGGTGACCTCCAGCGCGATGACCAGGGTCGCCAGGTCGCGGGAGGCGGGCAGCAGGGCGGCACCGGCGGCCGAGGACAGCAGCAGGAACCAGAACTCGCCGGCCGGCATCCGCTCCATCAGGTGCACGGAGAGCAGGGCGGCGACCAGTGCCCCGGCCAGCACCAGCAGCTGGATTACCAGCGTGAAGTGGTCGGCGACGTAGGAGCACTCGCGGGGGCTGCCGACGAGGCAGAACGTGGTGCGGTCGCCGTCCAGCAGCGGCAGCAGGCCGAGCCCGGCCAGGACGAGACCTCCGGCGGTGATCCAGGCGAGCGCCTGCTTGCGGCCCTCGGGGAGGAACAGGTCGGTCACGAGGACGGCCAGCGCGGCCGCCGCGACGATCGTGGGCGGCGCGATCGCCGCCCAGTCGACGGACTGGATGACGGAGGTGGCGAGGGGGCTCATCAGCTGCCTCCGAGCAGGGAGCGCACGGCCGGGTCGGTCAGGCCGAGCAGGACGGCGGGCCACAGGCCGGCCAGGACGGTGAGGGCGACCAGCGGGGTCCATGCGGCGAACTCGTAGCCCCGGACGTCGGCGAGGGCCGGCGCGCCGGTGACGGTGTCGCGGTCGCCCATGCAGACGCGGCGCACGACGACCAGGAGGTACGCGGCGGTCAGCAGGGTGCCGAACGCGGCGATCGCGGTGAACGTCAGGTACGCGCCCCGGTCCAGGCCCGCGGCGGGCTTGAAGGAGCCGAACATGGCCAGCATCTCGCCCCAGAAGCCGGCTAGGCCCGGCAGGCCGAGGGAGGCGACGGCGGCGAAGGCCAGAAGGCCGCCCATCCGGGGGGCGCGGCCGTACAGCGCGGCGCCGGTCCGGCCTGCGAGGCCGTCCAGGTCGGTCGTGCCGTAGCGGTCCTTCAGCGCGCCGACCAGGAAGAAGAGCAGGCCCGTGATCAGGCCGTGCGCGATGTTGGCGAAGAGCGCGCCGTTGACGCCGGTCGGGGTCAGCGTGGCGATGCCCAGCAGGACGAAGCCCATGTGGCCGACGGAGCTGTACGCGATCAGGCGCTTGAGGTCGCCGCCGGAGCCGCTGCGGGCCAGCGCCAGGCACGCCAGCGATCCGTAGATGATGCCGACGACGGCGAAGGCGGCCAGGTAGGGCGCGAAGGTCCGCATGCCGTCGGGGGCGACCGGCAGGAGGATGCGCACGAAACCGTAGGTGCCCATCTTCAGCAGGACGCCGGCCAGCAGCACGGAGCCGACGGTGGGGGCCGCGGTGTGCGCGTCGGGGAGCCAGCTGTGCAGGGGCCACATCGGGGCCTTCACGGCGAGGCCGATGCCGATGGCGAGGACGGCGATCAGTTGCGTGGAGTGACTGAGCGGTGACGTGTTGTCAGTGGCGAGTGCCACCATGTCGAATGTGCCGGCCTTCACCCCGATGAGGAGCAGGCCGAGCAGCATGACCACGGAACCGAGCAGCGTGTAGAGGATGAAGCGCAGGGCGGACTTCTCCCGGTTCTCGCCGCCCCAGCGGGCGATGAGGAAGTACATCGGGATCAGGACCGTCTCGAAGGCCAGGAAGAAGAGCACCAGGTCGAGCACGGCGAAGGTCGCCAGCGTGCCCGACTCCAGCAGGAGCAGGAGCGCGACGAACGCCTTCGGGGAGGGGCCCGCGGGCATCTTGAAGTAGCTGTAGAGCGCGCAGAGGAAGGTCAGCAGCGCGGTCAGGACGAGGAGGGGGAGGCTGATGCCGTCCACACCGAGGTGGAGGTGGATGCCGAGCGCCGGGATCCAGTTGATGTCGGTGGTGGCCTGCATCGTCGCCGGCCTGCCGTGGTCGAAGCCGGCGGCCAGGACGACGGTGAGGGCGAGCACGAGACCGGTGACGGTCACACCGTGGCGCAGCACGGCCTGGTCGGGGCTCTTGCCCTTCAGGCCGGGCGGGGGCGGCAGCAGGGCGCCGACGGCGCCGAGCAGCGGCAGGACGACGACGGCCGCGAGGACGTACTGGAGGACGGTGTCGTTCACGGCTCACGCTCCGACGGCGACGAGGACGGCGAGGATCACGGAGCCGGCCAGCAGCACGCTGACATAGGTCTGCACATTGCCCGTCTGGGCGCGGCGCACGGCCGCGCCGAGCAGCCGGGGCAGGCCGCCCGCGCCGCGCACGTACGTCTCCACGACCTCCCGGTCGAGGAAGCGCACCAGGCCCGCCGCGGCCAGCGTCGGGCGGACGAACAGCGCCGAGTAGACGGCGTCGAGGTGGAAGCCGCGCGAGGCGGGGCCGAAGAGCGGGCCGAGCAGCAGGCGTCCGGGGTCGGCGGGGTCGTGCGCGGCGGCGACGTCCCCGTAGACCTGCTCGTGCGTCTGCAGTGCGGCGGCCTCGGTGAGGGCGGGCTCCGCCTCGGCCGCCTCGGCGGTCACGACCGCGCCGAGCGGTGCGCGGCGGCGGGCGGACATCGCCTGCCAGGCGCCATAGGTGGCGATCACTCCGACGAGGGAGAGGCCGACGCCGAGGATCGAGGTCACGAGGGTGGGGGCGAGTTCACGTCCGTCGAACCAGGCGGGCAGGTCGAGGAGGGAGGGCACCAGGGAGACAGCGCCGAAGGCGAGGGTGGGGACCGCCAGCACCCACAGCACGGCGTTCATCACGGCCGGTTCCTTGGCGTGGGCCTCGGGGGCGGCGGGCCCGTGGCCGCGGAAGGCGAGCAGGAAGAGCCGGGTGGCGTAGCCCGCGGTCAGTACGGCGGTGACCAGGGCGGCGACCAGGACCAGCCAGCCGACCGCCGCCGGGACGCCCTCGGCGTGACCGGAGGAGGCGTGCTCGGCGGCGCGCAGCACGGACTCCTTGGAGAAGAAGCCGGAGAAGGGAGGGATCGCGGCCAGGGCCGCCAGGGCGATGCCCATGGTCCACATGGCGTCGGGGGCGCGCTTGGCGACGTCGCCCATGCGGGACATGGCGGCGAGCGAGTTGGTGCCGGCGGCGTGGATGACCACGCCCGCGGCGAGGAAGAGCAGGGCCTTGAAGGCGCCGTGCGACAGGAGGTGGAAGACGGCGGCGCCGCGGTCGCCGACGGCCAGGGCGCCGGCCATGTAGCCGAGCTGGCCGATCGTGGAGTACGCCAGGACGCGCTTGATGTCGTCCTGGGCGAACGCCGCGAGCCCCGAGCCGACCATGGTGACGGCGGCCATCGCCCCGAGTACCGCGAGCACCGCGGCGGACGCCTCGAAGACCGGCAGCAGCCGGGCGACGAGGTAGATGCCGGCGGCGACCATGGTGGCGGCGTGGATCAGCGCGGACACCGGCGTCGGGCCGGCCATGGCGTCCGGCAGCCAGGTGTGCAGCGGGAACTGCGCGGACTTGCCCGCCACACCGGCGAGCAGCAGCAGGCCGATCACGGTCGGGTGGCCGAGTCCGCCGTGGGTCGCCGCGGTGAGGATGCCGTTGATCCGGAACGTCCCGGCGTCGGCGGCCAGCGCGAAGACGCCGATCAGGAAGGGGACGTCGCCGAGCTTGGTGATCAGGAACGCCTTGAGGGAGGCGGCGCGGGCGACCTCGGTCTCCCAGTAGTGGCCGACCAGGAAGTACGAGCAGATGCCCATGATCTCCCAGCCCACCAGCAGCACCATCAGGTCGCCGGTGTAGACGACCAGGAACATGGCGGCGGTGAAGAGGGAGACCAGCGCGGAGTAGGAGGCGTAGCGCGGGTCGTCGCGCAGGTAGGCCGTCGAGTACAGCTGGACGCAGGTCGCGACGAGGCCGACGAGCACGGCGATCAGCACCGAGAAGCCGTCGAGGTGCAGGGCGAGGTCGATGGGGACCGAACCGGTCGGCGTCAGCCGGGTGGCCGCGTCGGTGGCCGCGCCGCTGCCCTGGCGCGTGGCGACGATCACGGCGAGCACGAAGGCGGTCGCCGTCGGCAGGACGGCCAGCGGCCGGACGAAACCGGGCGCGGTACGGCCGAGCAGCAGGGCGCCGGCGGCGCCGAGGAAGGGAAGCAGGGGGACGAGGACGGCGAGGGTCGTCAGGGTCACGCGGCGGCCTCGGCGTTCTTCTCGGGCGTCTCGGGTGCGGCGGTGGACACGCCCCCATCGTCCTCGCCGTCCCCTGCGGCGAGTTCGGTGAGCCGGTCGATGTCCGAGGTGCCCCGGTTGCGGTACACGAGCAGGACGATGGCGAGCCCGATGCCGATCTCGGCGGCGGCGATGACGATCACGAAGAGCGTCAGCGCCTGCCCCGCGTGCAGGGTGTCGCGCAGCCACACGTCGAAGGCGACCAGATTGAGGTTGACCGCGTTCAGCATCAGCTCGACCGACATCAGGACGAGGATCGCGTTGCGCCGGGCGAGGACGCCGTACAGGCCGACGGAGAACAGGAGGACGGCCAGGACCGCGGGATAGGCGAGATGCATCAGCGCTCCCCGGGCTGCTGACGGGACGGCTTGCGGGACAGCACGACGGCGCCGACGAGCGCGGCCAGCAGAAGCACGGACAGCGCCTCGAACGGCAGCACCCAGTGCCGGAAGAGGATCTGGCCGGTGACCTTGGTGGAGCCCTGCACTCCGCGGTCCACGTCGATCCAGGTGGCCCGGAAGGCGTCGACGACCAGCCACACCAAGGTGCCCGCGGACGCGATGCCGACGGTCAGCGCGGCGATCCGGTTGCCCGAGTCGGCGTCGGGCGAGGCGCCGGTGGGCGCCTTGGTGAGCATCAGGCCGAACAGGACCAGGACGACGACGGAGCCGACGTAGATCAGCACCTGCACCCAGGCGATGAACTCGGCGGTGAGCAGGAGGTATTCGACGGCGACGCCGCCGAGCGCGACGACCAGCCACAGGGCGGCGTGCACCAGGTGCTTGGTGGTGACGCTCACCACCGCCGCGGCGAGCGTGGCGATGCCGACGAGCACAAAGACGATCTCGACGCCCGTCGGGGACAGGAAGCCCGGGTGGGCCCCGGCGGCGAGGTTCTCACGGAGGTTCACGCGTCGCCCTCCGCCTGCTCGGCGGCGGCCGCGGCCTTCTCGGCGGCCTTGCGCGCCGCGCCGAGCTCCTTGGGCTCCTCGGCGGCGGGGTCGAGCGGTGGCGGGGCGGGCACGGTCCACATCCAGTCGCGCAACTTGTCGCGCTCGTGGGTGAGGTCGAGGATGTCGGTCTCCGCGTACTCGAACTCCGGCGACCAGAACAGCGCGTCGAAGGGGCACACCTCGATGCAGATGCCGCAGTACATGCAGAGCGAGAAGTCGATGGCGAAGCGGTCGAGCACATTGCGGCTGCGCTCGCGGCCGCCGGGCACGGCGGCCGGCATCGTCTCCTTGTGGGAGTCGATGTAGATGCACCAGTCGGGGCACTCGCGCGCGCACAGCATGCAGACCGTGCAGTTCTCCTCGAACAGCGCGATCACGCCGCGGCTGCGCGGCGGGAGTTCGGGCTGCGCCTCCGGGTACTGCGCGGTGTGCGAGCGCCGCGTCATCGTGCGGAGGGTGACGGCCAGGCCCTTGGCGAGGCCGGTACCGGGGATGCCCATCAGGAGATCACCACCTTCACCACGCCGGTGAGCGCGATCTGGGCGAGGGCGAGCGGGATGAGGAAGGTCCAGGCGAAGCGCTGCAACTGGTCCTCGCGCATGCGGGGGTAGGTGACCCGCAGCCAGATGACGACGAAGGCCAGCAGTCCGGTCTTGACCAGCGTCCACAACCAGCCGAGGCTGCCGGACCACGGGCCGTGCCAGCCGCCCAGGAAGAGGACGGCGGTCAGCCCGCACAGCACGACGATGCCCGCGTACTCGGCGAGCAGGAACAGGGCGAAGCGCAGGCCCGTGTACTCCGTGTACGCCCCGAAGATGATCTCCGAGTCGGCCACCGGCATGTCGAACGGCGGCCGCTGGAGCTCCGCCAGGCCCGCGGTGAAGAAGACGACGGCGCCGATGAGCTGCCACGGCGTCCACCACCACTGGTACGCCTCCACGATGCCGGGCAGCGAGAGCGTCCCGGCGGCCATCGCGACGGACGCGGCGGCCAGCAGCATCGGCAGCTCGTACGACATCAGCTGCGCGGCGGTCCGCAGGCCGCCGAGCAGGGAGAACTTGTTGGCCGAGGCCCAGCCCGCCATGAGCGAGCCGAGCACGCCGACGCCCATCACGGCCAGCACGAAGAACAGGCCCGCGTCGATGGTCTGGCCCACGAGGCCGTTCGGCCCGAGCGGGATCGCGGCGAGCACGAGGAGGTAGGGCAGCAGCGCGACGGCCGGCGCCATCTGGAAGACCTTGCGGTCGGCGTCGGCCGGGACCACGTCCTCCTTCTGCGCGAACTTCACGCCGTCGGCGACGAGTTGCGCCCAGCCGTGGAACCCGCCCGCGTACATCGGGCCGAGCCGGCCCTGCATGTGGGCCATCACCTTGTGCTCGGTCTGGCCGACGACGAGAGGCAGCACAAGGAAGACGACGAGGACGGCGAGCAGCCGGAGGATCACGTCGAGTGCGTCGCTCACGGGGTGCCGCCTCCTTCTGCGTCGTCCTGGCCGGGGCTGCCGGCGGTGCCGGGCTGCCCGTTCGCATCGGGCTGCCCTTCCGCGGCCGGCGAGTCCGCGGGGGGCTCGGCCGCCGCGGGTTCCTGCGGGGCCGCTTCCGGCGCCGGGACCGTGGTGGGCGTGTCACGGGGGACGTCCCAGGGGGCGTCCGGGGTGCGCTTGCGGGGCGTCGCGGGGGGCTCGGCGGCAGGAGCCGCGGGCGCCTCCGGGGTCCCGGCGGCGCCGGTCCGGCTGACGGGGCCGTCGTCCGCAGAGCGGGTGCGGCGCGGGGGCGCGGCCGGGGCCGCGGCGCCCTGGCTCGTGGAGCCCTCGCTGACGCTGCGGGTGCGCCGCGCGGGGCGCTCGGCCGGAGCGGCCGCACCGGCCGCACCGGCGCCGGCGGCCCGCGGGGTACGGGCGGGCCGGGCAGGGGCGGGCGGGAGCTGGCCCTTCAGCGGACCCCAGTCGTTGGGGTCGGGCACGCCCGGGGGCAGCATCTGGCGGCGCTTGGGCCCGCCGTGCGCCGCTCCCGCCGAGGGCTCCCCCGGCTCCTTCGCTCCCGGCCAGGCCTTGGCGACGCGCGCCGCCAGCACGAAGTCCTTGCGCAGCGGGTGCCCCTCGAATCCGTCGGGCAGCAGCAGCGGCGCCAGGTGCGGGTGGCCGGTGAAGCCGATCCCGAACATCTCGTGGGTCTCGCGCTCGTGCCAGGCGGCGCCCGCCCAGACCTCGGTGGCGGTCGGCAGCACCGGCGCCTCGTGCGGGACGGTGGTGCGGATCAGCAGCCGCCGCACCGATCCGGGCGACGGCGCCACGACATGGGCGCAGACCCGGAAGCCGGTGCCGGGCTCGTCGACCGCGCTGAGCCAGTCGAAGAAGGTGCAGCCGAGCACGGAGCGGGCGGCCCGCAGGGCGCCGGTCCAGGCTCCGGCGGGCACGTCCACGGTGAGCAGGCCGTACGTCTCCTCCGCCGTGGCCTCCGGGCCGAAGACCTCGGCGACGGCGGCCGGGTCGGGCAGCCGGTCGAAGGGGGTGGTCACTGCGCGGCCTCCCCGGGCGGCGGCGGTGCCTGCACCAGGCCGCTGCGCAGCGCGCGGGCGGAGGGCTGCGGGGTGCCGCCCTCGCCGTACCGCTCGCCCAGCGACTCGCGGGCGATCTTCTCCTGGAGCTTGAGGATGCCCTGGAGCAGCGCCTCGGGCCGCGGCGGGCAGCCGGGCACGTAGACGTCGACGGGGATGATCTGGTCGACGCCCTTGGTGACGGCGTACGAGTCCCAGTAGGGCCCGCCGCAGTTGGAGCAGGCTCCAAAGGAGATGACGTACTTCGGTTCGGGCATCTGCTCGTACAGCCGCTTGACGGCGGGCGCCATCTTGTCGGTCACCGTGCCCGACACGATCATGAGGTCGGCCTGGCGCGGGCCGGGCGCGAAGGGGATCACGCCGAGCCGGATGAAGTCGTGCCGGGCCATGGAGGCGGCGATGAACTCGATGGCGCAGCAGGCGAGGCCGAAGTTGAAGACCCACAGGCTGTAGCGGCGGCCCCAGTTGAGGACCACCTTCATGGGTTCGGGTGCGAGGCGGGCCAGTGTGCCGAGCCGGCGCGGCTCGGGCAGGTACTGGGGCTCGGGGGTGGTCACGTCCATTCCAGGACCCCCTTCTTCCATGCGTAGAGCAGGCCGACGGCGAGGAAGCCGAGGAAGACGAACATCTCCACCAGCGTCGTGCCGCCGTACCCCGGGGCCGCGTAGACCGTCGCCCACGGGAAGAGGAAGACCGCGTCGACCGCGAAGATCACGTACAGGAAGGAGTAGACGTAGTAGCGGATCTGGGTGTGCGCCCAGCCCTCGCCGACCGGGTCGACGCCGCACTCGTACGTGAGCATCTTCTCCTGCGTGGGCACGACCGGCCGCAGCAGACGGCCGGCCCCGAAGGCCACGGCCACGAAGAGCACCCCGAGCACCGCGACCAGGCCGACGACCGAGTAGCCGTGGAAGTAGTCCACGTCCGTCCGCCCCTCGTCTCTCGTCGTTCACGCGTTGTCCAGCGATCCCGGTGGATCTTTAGACGATCTGTACGAACGGAGTCTAGGCCCTGCCCCAGGCGCCGCAGGCACCCCTCCAGGACGGGGTGCGGATAACCCCACCTTGTCCCGCGGGCGCACCCCATGGCGGCAACCCCCCGCCCACCGGCAGGCTTGGCGCCATGACCACCAACTCCCAGCGCGGGGACACCCCGCTCCCGCCGGCGCGGCTGGCCTTCGACCCGGCGACGTGGAAGGAGATCGCGTACCTCCTGACGAATCTGGCGGTCGACATCGCGGGCTTCGTCTACGTCGTCGTCGTGCTGTCCCTGGGTATCGGCCTGTCGGTCACGGTGGTCGGCCTGCCGCTGCTGGCGCTGGGCCTGGCCGGCTGCCGGCTGCTGGGGTGGCTGGAGCGGATCCGGGCGCGCGGGCTGCTCGGGGTGGCGGTGGACGAGCCGCGCCGGCTGCGGCCGGGGCGGATGGGCTTCTTCCCATGGCTGTGGACGTCGCTGAAGGACCCGGTGGCGTGGCGGCACGCGCTGTACTTCCTCGCCCGGCTGCCGTGGGGCATCGCGACCTTCGCCATCACGTTGACCTCGCTGTTCGTGGCGTGGCCTGTGCTGCCGTTCATCGCGCGGGGGCTGGCGAACGCGGACCGGGCGATGGTGCGCGGGCTGCTGTCGCCCTCGGACGAGCTGGAGCGCCGTATCGCCGAGCTGGAGTCGGACCGGGGCACCGTGGTGGACACCGCCGCCGCCGACCTGCGGCGCATCGAGCGCGACCTGCACGACGGCGCGCAGGCCCGCCTGGTGGCCCTGGCCATGGACCTGGGCCTGGCCAAGGAGAAGCTGCTGGAGGACCCGGAGGCCGCCGCCAGGATGGTCGGCGACGCCCACGGAGAGGTGAAGCTCGCCCTCCAGGAACTGCGCGACCTGGCCCGCGGCATCCACCCGGCGGTCCTCACCGACCGCGGCCTGGACGCGGCCCTGTCCTCGGTGGCCGCACGCTGCACCGTGCCCGTGCAGGTGAGCGTGGACCTGCAGGCCCGCCCGGCGCCCGCCATCGAGGGCATCGCCTACTTCACCGTCTCCGAACTGCTCCAGAACATCAGCAAGCACAGTGGTGCGGAGCGTGCCGCGGTGGAGCTGTGGCGGTCCGACGGACGCCTGATGATCCAGGTGCGGGACAACGGCAGGGGCGGGGCGAGCACGGCGAGCGGCAGCGGTCTGGCCGGGCTCGCCGAGCGGCTGGGCTCCGTGGACGGCCTGCTGGTCGTCGACTCCCCTCAGGGCGGCCCCACGACGGTGACCGCCGAGCTGCCCTGGCGCGACCGCGGCTGACCGCGGGACCGGTGGCGCCCCCAGGGCCGGGGTGGGGTTTTCCCCAGGTGGAAGAGGCCGATCGGCACCATGGGGCGGGCGGTCCCGGGCGGCGAGGCTGGAAGCGTGCACAGAACAGTGGCACGAGGGCACCACAGGCACAGGGAGAGGAACGACGTGACCATGGCATACGGTTTCCCGGAGCCGCGAGAGCACCAGCACCGGCTGCCCGCGGCGCTGCGAGCGCCGATCGAGGCGCGCACCTGGCGTGAGCTCCTGTATCTGCTGCTCAACCTGCCGATGGGGATCATCGGCTTCGTCTTCGCCGTGACCATGCTGTCCCTGGGCGCCGGTCTGCTGGTGACCTTCCTGGGCCTGCCGGTCCTCGCGGTGGCGCTGGCCGGGTGCCGCGGCCTCGGCGTGGTGGAGCGCGAGCGGGCCCGCAAGTGCCTGCACCTGGACGTGGCCGAGCCGGCGTGGCCGCGGCGGAAGCCCGGGCAGGGCTTCCTGGCGTGGCTGGGCGGCCAGCTCAGCAACGGCACGTCCTGGCGGCACGTCCTCTACTGCTTCGTGCACTTCCCGTGGGGTGTCTTCACCTTCTCCGTGGCGATCTCCTTCTTCACCTACGGGTGGGGCATGCTCACCTACCCGCTGTGGCGGTGGGTCTTCCCGGCGTACACCGACCAGCCGGGCCTGCAGCTGTACGGGGACGGGCACGGCCGCGGCTGGTACCTGGACTCCCCCTTCGAGCTGGCGGCCACCTCCGCGGTGGGGCTGCTGCTGGTGCTGGTCACGCCGTGGCTGATCCGCGGCATGGCGTACGTCGACCGGGGGCTGGTCTCCGGGTTGCTCGGCCCGTCCCGGCTGGCGAGCCGGGTCACGGAGCTGGAGAGCGACCGCGGGGTGGTCGTGGACACCGCCGCCGCGGACCTGCGGCGCATCGAGCGCGACCTGCACGACGGCGCGCAGGCCCGCCTGGTGGCCCTGGCCATGGACCTGGGCCTGGCCAAGGAGAAGCTGCTGGAGGACCCGGAGGCCGCCGCGACCATGGTCGAGGAGGCGCACGGCGAGGTGAAGCTCGCCCTCCAGGAGCTGCGCGACCTGGCCCGCGGCATCCACCCGGCGGTCCTCACCGACCGCGGCCTGGACGCGGCCCTGTCCTCGGTGGCCGCACGCTGCACCGTGCCCGTGCAGGTGAGCGTGGACCTGCCGGCCCGCCCGGTCCCGGCGATCGAGGGCATCGCCTACTTCACCGTCTCCGAACTGCTCCAGAACATCAGCAAGCACAGTGGTGCCTCGCGGGCGAGCGTCGACCTGTGGCGCTCCGGCGACCGGCTGATGATCCACGTCGTCGACAACGGCAGGGGCGGGGCGAGCACGGCGAAGGGCAGCGGTCTGGCCGGGCTCGCCGAGCGGCTGGGCGCGGTGGACGGTGTGCTGGCGGTGGACTCCCCGGCCGGCGGCCCGACGACCGTCGCGGCGGAACTGCCCTGGCGCACCTGAGCGACGAACCGGCCCCCCGCCCTCCCCGGCGCGGCAAGGCCGTGTGCCTTCCGCCGGAAACTGGGATGCTGGGGAGGGACACGTCGACGTCGACATGGGGGCCGTAAGTCGTGGAGGACAGAGTGCGCGTGGTCATCGCCGAGGACTCGGTGCTGCTGCGGGAGGGGCTGACCCGGCTGCTCACCGACCGGGGGCACGACGTGGTGGCGGGAGTGGGCGACGCCGAGGCGTTGCTGAAGGTGATCGCGGAGCTCGCGGCGGAGGACGCCCTGCCCGATGTCGTCGTCGCCGACGTGCGGATGCCCCCCACGCACACCGACGAGGGCGTGCGCGCGGCGGTGCGCCTGCGCCGCGACCACCCGGGGCTGGGTGTGCTCGTCCTGTCGCAGTACGTGGAGGAGCAGTACGCCACCGAGCTCCTGGCGGGCAGCAGCCGCGGTGTCGGCTACCTGCTCAAGGACCGGGTGGCCGATGTCCGGGAGTTCGTCGACGCCGTGGTCCGGGTGGCCGGGGGCGGCACCGCGCTGGACCCCGAGGTGGTGGCCCAGCTGCTGGGCCGCAGCCGCAAGCAGGACGTGCTGACGGGGCTGACGCCGCGCGAGCGCGAGGTCCTGGGGCTGATGGCGGAGGGGCGGACGAACTCGGCGATCGCCAAGCAGCTCGTGGTGAGCGACGGCGCGGTGGAGAAGCACGTCAGCAACATCTTCCTGAAGCTGGGGCTGGCGCCCAGCGTCGGGGACCACCGGCGTGTGCTGGCCGTGCTGACGTACCTGAACTCGTAGCCTCTGACATATTGTCAGATTTGGTCGCGGGCCTGCGGAACTGCGGGGAGGACGACAGGCGTCCACGGGCGTGGGGCTTCGTGTCCCACGCGGGTCCCACCCTGTGGGAACACCCGGGAAGGCGACCCTTACCCACGTACGATGGCCCCGTGGGACAAAAGGTCGCGGCCCCGGCCGTGTGCCGCCGCCTCGAAGGAGGTCCGATTCAGTGACCAGCCAGGTCAGCAGCGCGTCAGGCACCGATCAGCCCGTTCTGGGCGAGCAGCGGAAACCGGCCAAGGAGACCAGGAAACTCGACCGGGTCGTCATCCGTTTCGCAGGGGACTCCGGCGACGGCATGCAGCTCACGGGAGATCGGTTCACCTCGGAAACGGCGTCGTTCGGCAACGATCTGTCGACGCTGCCGAACTTCCCCGCCGAGATCCGGGCGCCGGCAGGCACCCTGCCGGGCGTCTCGAGTTTCCAGCTGCACTTCGCCGACCACGACATCCTCACCCCGGGTGACGCCCCCAACGTCCTGGTCGCGATGAACCCGGCGGCGCTGAAGGCGAACATCGGCGATCTGCCGCGCGGTGCCGAGATCATCGTCAACACCGACGAATTCACCACCCGTGCGATGACGAAGGTCGGCTACGCCGCCTCCCCCCTGGAGGACGACTCGCTGTCGGCCTACGCGGTCCACCCGGTGCCGCTGACCACCCTCACGGTGGAGGCGCTCAAGGACTTCCCGCTCAGCCGCAAGGAGGCGGAGCGCAGCAAGAACATGTTCGCGCTCGGGCTGCTCTCCTGGATGTACCACCGGCCCACCGAGGGCACCGAGGACTTCCTGCGCAAGAAGTTCGCGAAGAAGCCCGAGCTCGCGGAGGCGAACGTGACCGCCTTCCGCGCGGGCTGGAACTTCGGCGAGACCACCGAGGACTTCGCCGTCAGCTACGAGGTGGCCCCGGCGCAGCAGGCCTTCCCGGCGGGCACCTACCGCAACATCTCGGGGAACCTGGCGCTGTCCTACGGCCTGGTCGCCGCGAGCCGCCAGGCTGACCTGCCGCTGTTCCTGGGCTCGTACCCGATCACCCCGGCCTCGGACATCCTGCACGAGCTGAGCAAGCACAAGAACTTCGGCGTGCGCACCTTCCAGGCGGAGGACGAGATCGCCGGCATCGGCGCGGCGCTCGGCGCGGCCTTCGGCGGCTCGCTGGCCGTCACCACGACGTCCGGCCCCGGCGTGGCCCTGAAGTCGGAGACGATCGGCCTCGCGGTGTCGCTGGAACTGCCGCTGCTGGTGATCGACATCCAGCGCGGGGGTCCCTCGACGGGCCTGCCGACCAAGACCGAGCAGGCCGACCTGCTGCAGGCGATGTACGGCCGCAACGGCGAGGCCCCGGTGCCCATCGTGGCGCCCAGCACTCCCGGCGACTGCTTCGACGCCGCCATGGAGGCGGCCAGGATCGCGCTCACCTACCGGACGCCGGTGCTGCTGCTCTCCGACGGCTACCTGGCCAACGGCTCCGAGCCGTGGCGCGTGCCCGAGCTGGACGAACTGCCGGATCTGCGGGTGCAGTTCGCCACCACCCCCAACCATGTGGCCGAGGACGGCACCGAGGAGTTCTGGCCCTACCAGCGCGACCCGGAAACCCTGGCCCGCCCCTGGGCGGTGCCGGGCACACCGGGGCTGGAGCACCGGATCGGCGGCATCGAGAAGCAGGACGGCACGGGCCACATCTCGTACGACCCGGCCAACCACGACCACATGGTGCGCACCCGGCAGGCCAAGATCGACGGCATCAAGGTGCCGGACGTGACCGTGGACGACCCCGGTGGCGCCGCGCGCACCCTGGTCGTCGGCTGGGGCTCGACCTACGGGCCGATCACGGCGGCCGTACGGCGCATCAGGGGCGCAGGGGGCGCGGTGGCCCAGGCCCATCTGCGCCATCTGAACCCCTTCCCGGGGAATCTCGGAGAGGTTCTGAAGCGTTACGACAAGGTGGTGGTGCCGGAGATGAACCTCGGCCAGCTCGCCCACCTGCTGCGGGCGAAGTACCTGGTCGACGCCCGCTCCCACACCCAGGTCACCGGCCTGCCGTTCAAGGCCGAGCAGCTCGCTGCCGCCATCCAGGAGGAGAGCGCAGATGTCTGAGGCTCCAGCCGTCGACCATCCGGGACCGGGGGCGCCGGCGCAGTCAGCGCTGTCGCTGGTGCCCAAGTCCGACACCAAGCAGTCCATGAAGGACTTCAAGTCGGACCAGGAAGTGCGCTGGTGCCCCGGGTGCGGCGACTACGCGATCCTCGCCGCCGTACAGGGCTTCATGCCCGAACTGGGCCTGGCCAGGGAGAACATCGTCTTCGTCTCCGGGATCGGCTGCTCCTCCCGCTTCCCGTACTACATGAACACCTACGGGATGCACTCCATCCACGGCCGCGCCCCGGCCATCGCGACCGGGCTCGCCGCCTCGCGGCGCGACCTGTCGGTGTGGGTCGTCACCGGTGACGGCGACGGGCTGTCGATCGGCGGCAACCACCTGATCCACGCGCTGCGGCGCAATGTGAACCTGAAGATCCTGCTCTTCAACAACCGGATCTACGGCCTCACCAAGGGGCAGTACAGCCCGACGTCCGAGCTCGGGAAGATCACCAAGTCGACGCCGATGGGCTCGCTGGACGCGCCCTTCAACCCGGTGTCGCTGGCGCTCGGCGCGGAGGCCTCCTTCGTCGCCCGCACCATCGACTCGGACCGCAAGCACCTCACGGGCGTGCTGCGCGAGGCGGCGGCGCACCCGGGCACCGCGATCGTGGAGATCTACCAGAACTGCAACATCTTCAACGACGGCGCCTTCGAGGCGCTCAAGGACCGGGCCACGGCCGAGGAGGCGGTGATCCGGCTGGAGCACGGTCAGCCGGTGCGCTTCGGCGCCGGGGGCGCCAAGGGCGTCGTGCGCGACAGGGCCACCGGGGACCTGAAGGTGGTCGAGGTGACCGAGGCCAATGAGGGCGACCTCCTGGTGCACGACGCGCACGCGGCCTCGCCCACCACCGCCTTCGCCCTGTCCCGGCTCGCGGACCCCGACACACTGCACCACACGCCGATCGGCGTGCTCCGCAGCGTTGTCAGGCCGGTCTACGACGACCTGATGTCGGAGCAACTGGAACGGTCCGTCGAGCAGCGGGGCAAGGGCGACCTGTCCTCGCTGCTGGCCGGCGGCGACACCTGGACGGTCGTCGGCTGACACGCCGTCCCCGCTCCACTCCGGGGCCCGGGCCTGTCGATCAGGCCCGGGCCCCGTCGTATGCCTCGCGGGCCACCGCGACCTGCTCGGTGCGGCTCTCCGCCCACCGGGCCAGCCCCCACACCTGTTCGGCGGCCTCCTGGCCGAGCGGGGTGAGCGTGTACTCGACGCGCGGCGGGATCACCGGGTACGCCTCGCGGTGCACGAAGCCGTCGCGCTCCAGGGTCTGAAGGGTCTGCGCGAGCATCTTCTCGCTGACGCCCCCGACCGTGCGCCGCAGCTCGCTGAAGCGCCGGGTGCCGTCGATCAGCGCGGCCAGCACGAGGACGCCCCACCTGCTGGTGACGTGCTCCAGGATCACGCGCGAGGGGCAGGTGCGGGCATTCACGTCCGGCGTCCCCACTACGGCTGCGAGCTCTTCCCTTACGTCCATGCCACTACCTTACCCAGAAGTGGGTACTTTCGCTGAGTTAGTACCCCACCTAGGGTGAGCTTCGCATTCGCACGCAATGAACCCGCCCGACTGGAGTGAACCCCTCATGAGCATCGTCGTCACCGGAGCCACCGGACACCTGGGCCGTCTCGTCATCGACGAGCTGCTGGCCGAGGTCCCGGCCGACGGGGTCGTCGCCGTCGTGCGCGACACGGAGAAGGCCTCGGACATCGCCGCGCGCGGCGTGGAGCTGCGGGTCGCCGACTACAGCGCCCCCGCCACCCTCAAGGGCGCCTTCCAGGAGGGCGACGTCGTCCTGCTGATCTCCGGCAGCGAGGTCGGGCAGCGGGTCGCGCAGCACACCGCCGTGATCGACGCCGCCAAGGAGGCGGGCGTCGCGCGCCTGGTCTACACCGGCATCCTGGGCGGCCCGGCCGCCGACTTCACGCTCGGCGACGAGCACAAGGCCACCGAGCGGGTGCTGCTCGACTCCGGGCTGACGTACACCCTGCTGCGCAACGGCTGGTACACCGAGAACTACACCGCCCAGATCCCCGTCCAGCTGGAGCACGGCGTCTTCGGCAGCGCGGGCGAGGGCCGGCTGGGCACCGCGCCGCGCCGCGACTTCGCCGCCGCGGCGGCCGCGGTCCTGACCGGCGAGGGCCACGAGAACCAGGCCTACGAGCTCAGCGGCGACCACGCCTGGACGCTCGCGGAGTACGCGGCCGAGCTGTCCCGGCAGTCCGGCCGGACGGTCGCCTACACCGACCTGCCGGAGGCGGCGTTCGCGGAGGTCCTCGTCGGCGCCGGCCTGCCCGCCCCCGTCGCCGCGATCTACGCCGACTGCGACGCGCACGGCATCGCCCTCGGCCTGCTGGAGGGCGGCAGCGGCGACCTGAGCCGGCTGATCGGCCGCCCGACCACTCCGCTGGCGGACACCGTCGCGGAGGCGCTCAAGGGCTGACGGAGGGCTGAACCGGCGGTACCGGCGGGCCCCGCGGCGGCTTCCCCTCCGGCCGCGGGGCCCACGCCCCGTAGGCACCACCGGCACCACCGGCACCCGCACCGGCACGACATCTGCCTGTCATGACCGTCATGCGATACGCAGATGACGAATGAAGTCCCCCCGCGCTACCTTCGCAACAGTCGGACGGCGCCCAGGGGAGGAATCGAGTGAGTGAACAGCGCGCGGGACTGCTGTACGGATTCGCCGCCTACGGCCTGTGGGGACTCTTCCCGCTCTACTGGCCGCTCCTGGAACCCGCGGGCGCGGGCGAGATCCTCGCCCACCGCATGGTCTGGTCGCTGGCCGTCGTCTCACTGATCCTGCTCGCGACGCGCCGCTGGGCCTGGATACCCGAACTGCTGCGCCAACCGCGCAAACTCGCCCTGCTCGCCCTGGCGGCGGCGGTCATCTCCGTCAACTGGGGCCTGTACATCTGGGGCGTCAACAGCGGCCACGTCGTCGAGACCTCGCTCGGCTACTTCATCAACCCCCTGGTCACCATCGGGCTCGGCGTCGTGGTGCTGCACGAGCGGCTGCGGCCGGCGCAGTGGGCCGCGGTGGGCATCGGCGCCGCGGCCGTGCTGGTGCTGGCCATCGGCTACGGCCGGCTGCCGTGGATCGCGCTGACACTGGCCTGCTCCTTCGCCACGTACGGCTTCGTGAAGAAGAAGGTGGGCATGGGCGGCCTGGAGTCGCTGGCCGCCGAGACCGCCATGCAGTTCGTGCCCGCGATGGGCTTCCTCCTCTGGCTGGGCAACCGGGGCGAGGCCACCTTCGGCTCGCACGGGGCGGGCCACGCCTCCCTGCTGGCGCTCTGCGGGATCGTGACCGCCGTGCCGCTGATCCTCTTCGGCGCGTCCGCGATCCGCATCCCGCTGAGCATGATCGGCCTCCTGCAGTACCTCGCTCCGGTCTTCCAGTTCCTGCTCGGCCTGCTCTGGTTCCACGAGGAGATGCCGCCCGAGCGCTGGGCGGGCTTCGCCCTCGTGTGGCTGGCCCTCGCCCTGCTCACCTGGGACGCGCTGCGCAACGCCCGCCGGGGGCGGATCGCGCTGCGCGACACTGCCGTACCGGCCGACGAGGCCGCGCCGCGCGGGGCGGTCGCGAGCTGAGCCGCACCGCCGCCGCATCGCCGGTAGCGGTGCACAACACCTTCGGGTGAATGAGGGTCCGGTCCCATTGCGCGCCCCGACGGGGAACCCATACAACTGGTTCCACATCGAACAGGGGAGCGAATCATGGCGGTGCACTGGAAGCTCGTGATCGACGCGGCGGACCCGCACGGGCAGGCCGCTTTCTGGGCGGCGGCGCTCGAGTACGAGAACGAGGACCACAGCGCGCTCATCGAGCGGCTGCTGGGGATCGGCGCGGTGACGCCGGAGCTCCTGGCCGAGACCGGCGGCCGGAAGGCCTGGCGCGATCTCGCGGCGGTGCGCCACCCCGAGGACCCGTACGAGGAGGAGAGCGGCACGGGCCGGGGGCGGCGCATCCTCTTCCAGCGCGTGCCCGAGGCCAAGACGGCGAAGAACCGGCTGCACCTCGACCTGCACCCCGGGCCGGACCGCAGGGACGCGGAGGTCGTGCGGCTGGAGGGGCTGGGAGCGACCGTGCTGCGGCGGATAAAGGAGCCCTCCGGGGAGTGGGTCACGATGGCCGACCCGGAGGGCAACGAGTTCGACGTCGCGTAACGGGCGACCGAGCGGCCGGGCGGCCGGCGCGGTCCCGGGCGGACGGACGGCGTGAGCAGCCCGCCTTGACGACGGGACGGCCGCAATGGAAAAGTCTTCATGCGTACGCAATTTATGCACGCGCAAGGAGATGACGGGTTGTCGGAGACAGAGCGCACGTTCCTGTTCCTGGTGGGCAGCACTCGCGCCGAGGGGAACACCGAGACGCTGGCGCGGCGGGCCGCCGAGCAACTGCCTGCCTCGGTGGACCGGCGGTGGATGCACCTGAGGGATCTGCCGCTCCCGCTCTTCGAGGACCACCGGCACGACGGGGACGGGAGCTACCCGGCGCCGACCGGGCACGCCGCGGAACTGCTCGACGCCACCTTGCGCGCGACGGACCTGGTGATCGTGTCACCGCTGCACTGGTACACCGTGTCGACCAGCGTCAAGCTCTATCTCGACCACTGGTCGGGCTGGATGCGCGTACCGGGCCTGGACTTCCTGGAGCGGATGCGCGGCAAGACCCTGTGGTCGGTGACCGTGCACGGCGGTCAGGACCCGGCGACGGCGGCGCCCCTGGTGGGCACGCTGCGCCACACCGCCGCGTACGCGGGGATGCGCTGGGGCGGAGCGCTGCTCGGCAACGGGACGCGACCGGGGGACGTGCTGCGGGACACCGCGGCGCTGAGCCGGGCGAAATCCTTCTTCGCGTGACGCCCCGGGCCGTCCGCCGCGTCAGGCGGTGACGTCGCGGGCGGCGAAACGGGCCCAGGCCGCGGAGCCGAACACCGCGACGTACAGGGCCTGGAGCTCGAAGTTGCGGCGGAGGTCGTCCCAGTAGACCGGGTCGCGGACGAGGTCGGCGAAGCTCAGCCAGTAGTGCGGGAAGAGGTAGGGCTGGATCGTGTGCAGCTGGGGGATCGTATCCACGATCTGCACGGTGATCAGCAGACCGACGGTGGTCGCCATGGCGGCGATGCCGCTGCTGGTGAGCGTGGAGATGAACAGGCCGAGGGCCGCGATCCCCGTGAGCGAGGCGGCTACGGCGAGGGCGACCAGCAGCGCGCGCAGCAGGCCCTCGGAGAAGGAGATGCTGGTGCCGGACAGCAGCGTCACATCGCCGAGGGGGAACAGCAGCGCGCCGGTGATCAGCGCCGAGGCCGCCACGACAAGGGTCGCCAGCAGGCAGAAGGCGAGAACGGAGGCGTATTTGGACAACAGGAGCCGGGTGCGCCCGGCCGGGGCGACCAGCAGGTAGCGCAGGGTGCCCGCATTGGCCTCGCCGGCGATGGCGTCGCCCGCGACGACCCCGATCGCCATCGGGAGGAAGAAGGGCAGTGTCGCCGCGAGTGAGGTGAAGACCAGGAACAGGCCGTTGTTGGTGATCAGCGCGATGAAGGCGGGGCCGCCGCCTCCGCCGCCCGCGCTGCCGCCGTCGCCGGTCTCGATCTTCACCGCGATGCCGATCAGGACCGGTACCCCGGCGAGGACCGCCAGCAGCGCGAGGGTGCGCCAGCGGCGCAGCACGGTGACCAGCTCGTTGCGGAGCAGCCCGAGCGACCACAGCGGCCGCCCCGCGGGCCCGGTGGCGGTGTCAGCCTGCGACATCGAATCCCTCTCCGGTCAGGGCGACGAACGCGTCCTCCAGTGAGGCGCGTTCGACGCCGAAGCCGCGTACCCGTACGCCGGCCCCGACGAGTGCCGCGTTGAGGTCGGCGAGATCCGGCAGCGCTGCCGGGTCGGCCGGCAGGTCGCCGGTGACCCGTTCACCGTCGGCGGCCAGGCCGGTCACGCCCTGCTCCTTCAGGACGCGTACGGCGTCGGCGGGGTCGGGCGTGCTGACCACCAGCCGGCCGCCGGAGGACAGTGCCTCGACCGGGCCCTGGGTGAGCAGCCGGCCGCGGGACATCACGGCGGCGTGCGTGCAGACCTGTTCGATCTCGTCGAGGAGATGGGAGGAGAGGAAGACCGTGGTGCCGTCCGCCGCCAGTTCGCGGACCAGCGCCCTGATCTCCCGCATGCCCTGCGGGTCCAGGCCGTTGGTCGGTTCGTCCAGCACCAGCAGCTCGCGCGGCCGCAGCAGGGCCGAGGCCAGTCCGAGCCGCTGCTTCATGCCGAGCGAGTACGCGCGTGCCTTCTTGCCCGCCGCCGCGGACAGCCCGACGCGTTCGAGCGCCTCGCCGACCCGGGCCTTGCGGGTGCGCGGGTCGGCGGTCGGGTCGGCGGAGTCAAAGCGCAGCAGGTTGTCCCGGCCGGACAGGAAGCCGTACAGGGCGGGGCCCTCGATCAGCGCGCCGACCCGGGGCAGCACGCCGCGCACGGCGCGGGGCATGGGCTCGCCCAGGACCCGCGCCGTGCCGGAGGTCGGCTCGATGAGACCCATCAGCATGCGGATGGTGGTCGTCTTACCGGAGCCGTTGGGCCCCAGGAAGCCGAACACACTGCCCCGCGGAACGGTCAGGTCGAGTCCGTCGACGGCGAGTTGCCCGCCGCGGTACCGCTTGGTGAGGCCGCTCGTGGAGATCGCTTCCTCACGGGCGTCGGCGGACGGCTCCCCCATCGGCGCTCCCTTTCTCGCTGACCTGCTCGTGCCCCGTCGCGTCGGCCCGTCGGCCGCAAGGGCCCTACCGGGCCCCGGCGTTGGCGGCCCTGATCAGGGCGTCCTGGTTCACGGTGCCCACGTAGACCTTGCCGCTGTCGGTGATCAGGGCGTTGACCAGGCGGGTGCCGACGACCGTGCCGGTGCCGAAGTCGCCCTTGACGTCCTTGCCGAAGGAGCCGAGCAGCGACGGGCCCCCGAGGTCCTGGCCCTCGGCCTTGCCGGGGCCCTGGTTCAGGGCGTCCTTCGGCAGCTGGAGCTCGGCGATCGAGTCCCAGCCCTTGCCGAGCACGCCGATGCCGTCGAGCCCGGAGAGCTCACCGGGCGCCGGGTGGGTGCCGTGCGCGCCGTCCGCGGCGTGCTCGCCCGCCTTCTCCGTCGTCACCTTGGCGCCCTTGGGCGGGGTGAACTCGAAGGTGGCGGCCGAGGGCTTGGCGAAGTCCACCTTGGTGAAGGCGACATCGACGATGGCCTTGCCGCCGCCGTGGGGGGCCAGCGTGAACTTCAGGGGCACGCCGGTCGCGGAGTCGACGGCGATCCGGACGGAGCCGACCGTCGAGTCCTTGGCCTTGGGCGTGACCACGAGCTGGTAGGCGCTGCGGCCCGCGACACGCGCCGTGCCGTCCACCGACACGGTGGTGGTGCCGTCCACCGCGTCGAGGAGCTGCTTGGCCGCCTGCTGCAGGCTCGTGGGCCAGCCCTCGGGCAGCTTGTGCTCGCCCTTGTCCTTGGCGGCGCCGGACTCCTGCGGCACATCGGTCAGGTGGTAGGCGGAGTTGGTGGCGCTGTCGTAGGCCCAGACCTCGTCACCGTTGTGGATGAGGCTGTACTCGGCGGCGTCCTCCACGATGGAGACCTTCTGCCGGGCGGGACCGTCGGCCGCGATGTGCAGCGTGTGGGAGCCGGCGAGGAGCTGCGTCAGCTGCTCCTCGGGTGCGGCGGAGGAAGAAGGGTCCCCACCGCGGCTCTCGTCCCGTCCACCGCCGCCGAAGAGGCCGGACGGGCCGCCGGATCCGGACAGGAAGGACGGGAGCCCGAAATCGGTCGTGATCCGGACGGAGCCGGAGACCGTTTGGGTGTCCGAGGCCGCGATCTTGGCGATCAGCTCCTCGGCGGTGATCTTCGGCAGCTCCGGGCTGCCCGCGCTGGCCAGCGCCGGTACGAGCCCTATGGTGGCCGCGGCGGCACCGGCCGCCAGGACCGGAACCGCGTAACGTATCGCCTTGGTCCGGCGCCGGCGGTCCCGGTCGTCGTCCATGGGCTGAGTCGGTGCCATTACGTCCCTACCTCCGTTGTCAACGGCGGGTTGTCGTCAGCGTCGCACTCGGTCGCACTCGTCCACCTATTGGGCCATTGTCACCCGATCCGCCGTGTGGTGGGTGCTTCCCATCCCATCAATCCGGCCGGCCGGGCACATCACCCGGCGGGATCAACTCGGCGTACACCTCTGGGAGGAGGCCCCTGAGGGCGGCTCAGGGCGCGGTGCGCGGACCTCGCGTCCGGACGGGGAGGGACGGGCGCCGGTCAGCCCGCGCGGTGCACCACCGCGTCGCAGAGCCCCTCCAGGGCCTGCTTGGCGGCGCAGTCCGGCAGCGGGGCCAGCAGCGCCCGCGCCTCGTCCGCGTACCGGACGGTGTCCCGCCGGGCCTGCTGCAGTGCGGGGTGGGCCCGCATCAGGGCGAGCGCCTCGGCGTGCCGGAGGTCGTCCGTGAGGTCCCCGTCGAGCAGTTCGCACAGCCGGCGGTCGTCGGACGGCGCGTAGCCGCCGGCGTTGGCCACGGCCGCACGCAGGTGCAGCACCGGCAGGGTCGCCACGCCCTCGCGCAGGTCCGTGCCCGGGGTCTTGCCGGACTCGTGCGAGTCGCTGGCGATGTCCAGGACGTCGTCGGCGAGCTGGAAGGCGGTACCGACCCGCTCCCCGTACTGGGTGAGGATGTCGACGACCGCCTCGCCGGCGCCCGACATCATCGCGCCGAAGCGGCAGGAGACGGCGATCAGGGAGCTGGTCTTGCCGGCGATGACTTCCAGGTAGTGCTCGATGGGGTCCCGCCCGTCGCGCGGGCCGACGGTCTCCAGAATCTGCCCGGTGACCAGCCGCTCGAAGGCCTCGGCCTGGATGCGTACGGCCTCCGGCCCGAGGTCGGCCAGTATGTGGGAGGCCTTGGAGAAGAGGAAGTCGCCGGTGAGTACGGCAACCGAGTTGTCCCAGCGGGCGTTGGCGCTCGGCACGCCGCGCCGCACCGCGGCCTCGTCCATCACGTCGTCGTGGTAGAGCGTCGCCAAGTGGGTCAGCTCGACCACCACGGCCGCCGGCACGATCTTGGGCGCGTGCGGGTCACCGAACTGCGCGGCCAGCATCGCCAGCAGCGGCCGGAACCGCTTTCCGCCGGCATGCACCAAATGCCGCGCCGCCTCTGTGATGAAGGGCACATCGCTCTTCGTCGCCTCGAGGATGCCTTCCTCCACGGCCGACAGCCCGGCCCGGACATCGGCCTCGAGTACCTCGTCCATAACGCTCAGCCCGAAGGGCCCGACGACGGTCGTCACCTGGGATTCTCCTGTCGCTGAGATCACTTCTGCGGCGTGTGGCGTGGCGCAGCACTACACCGGCAGCGTAACCGGTCCCCTCTCGATCACTGCGGGGGCATGGCCCCCTCGGGCCACTACAGCCGGTTTTGCCCGGCTGTTCGGGTCGCCCGGCCCCGGAGGGCGGCCCTCGCCGGTGCCCGGTCCCGGCCTCGGAACGCCGGCCGGCGCCTCCCGGCGGCATCTGCCACCGCTCTCCCGCCTTCCCCGGCACGGCGCTGCGCATGCGTGGTCACCGGTGCGCCCCGGAGCCGCGGGGAGGCCCGACGCCGGACGGGCGGGCACACTGGGCCACCCGGATGACCGGAGGGCGGCAGCGGGCGTCCTGGTGCGCCCTGGCAGGCACGTACGCGGGGGCGGCCGCACCCGGAACGACGGCGGGCCGGGTCAGGAGTCCTGACCCGGCCCGCCGCGCGGAGAACGCCGATCAGCGCCCGTGCGCCGCCGTCACCGCCCGGGCCAGTCGCGGTGATGCCCACTCCGTGCCGCACACGAAGCGCAGCACCGGCCCGAAGGTGGCCGCCGCGGGCAGCCCCGTGAAGTAGAGCCCCGGCACCGAGGAGCCGAAGTCGGCGCCCAGCCGCGGGGACCCGCCCGTGCGGGCCAGCGCGGCACGCAGCTCAGGGGCGAGGAAGTCGAGGGCGTCCAGGTCCACGCGGTAGCCGGTGGCGGCGATGACGTGGTCGGCCGCGAACTCGGCGGCGCGTCCGCCGGGCGCCGCGGTGGACAGCACGACCTTGCCCTCGCCGTCCAGGCGGGCGCTGCGCAGCGCGTGCCCCTCGCTGACCGCGACCTTCCCCTCGAAGCGCTCGCGCAGCCACCACGCCCCGAGCGGCCCCAGTACGCGCCGCACCAGGTACAGCCGCAGCGACGCGGGCAGCGGGCGGAAGTACTGGGCGTGGTACGAGAAGGCGTACAGCGACCAGGCCCGCCCGAAGGGCGACTCGGGCCGCAGCCGCGGCTGGCGGTCCGGCGGGTCGCCGAAGCCGACCGCGCGCCGTCCGCGGGCCAGCAGGCGCACGGTCGCACCCGCCTCCGCCAGCAGGGCCGCGCTCTCCAGCGCGGACTGGCCGGCGCCGACGACGGTCACCTCACGTCCGGCGAACCGGGCGAGGTCGGTGTGCTGGGAGCTGTGCGAGACCGGCCCGGTGGCCGAGGGCCCGTCCGGCGCCAGGCCGCGCAGCAGGTCGGGGGTGTGGGCGAAGCCGAGCAGACCGCTGGCGACGACGACGGCCCGCGCCTGGAACTGCTCCCCGGAGTCCAGCTTGAGGTCGAAGCCGCCGCCGGGCCGCCGGTCGACGGAGACCACGCGCACCTGCTCCAGGTCCGGGACCAGCTGCTGCTGGAACCACTGCCCGTACCGGACGAAGGTCTCGGAGGGAATCAGGTCCCAGTCGGTGACCAGCGGCCGCTCCCCCATCTCCCGGCCGAAGTCGGCCAGGGTGAACCCCTTGCGGCCGGTGGAGATGTTGGAGGCGGGCGGCGTGGACTTGAGGACCATGCCGGCCGGCATGTTCTCCCGCCAGCTGACCATCGGATCACCGAAGGTGCGTACGGGCACACCGCGTTCACGCAGGTGGGAGGCGATGGACAGGCCGTACGGCCCGGCTCCGATCACGGCTACGGGCGTCGTCATGAGGGGTCCTTTCGCAGCGCGGTTCGACGTCGTGACCGGTACATCTGGATCAGGTGCCGCGCGCCCGGGCGGACGAAGCGGGCGAGCATGGTGACGAAGGGCTTGAGGTCGTCGGAGGCCAGCCATGCCAGCTCCGTGCCGCTGGCGCGGGCGGGTGCGTGGGGTGTGGTGTAGCCGCTGCGCCGGTAGGCGAGCAGCGCGGGCAGGTCGATGTTCTCCACGACGAAGCGGCGGCCCTCCAGCTGGCCGGCGCGCGGGATCTCGCGGCCGGTGAGGTCCAGGTGCTGGGCCCGGACGACATCGATCCCGGCCGCGGACTCGAAGAGCCGGAACTGGGCGCCCATGCGCGGGTTGAAGTCGAGCAGTTTGTAGCGGCCGTCGCGGCGGTCGTAGCGCCAGTCCAGGTCGGCGATCCCCTGGAAGCCGACGCTCTTGCAGAACTGGGCCGCCAGCGCGGCGAGTTCGGGGTTGGCGACGACATAGGCGCAGGCGGTCATCCCCGCGTGCGGTGGCCAGGAACGGACCTTGACCCCGGTGAACAGCACCGGTTCGCCCGCGCCGAAGTACGCGTGCACGATCCAGTCCTCGGCCTCCTCGCGCGGCAGGTACTCCTGGAGGATGACGCCGGGCTTCGGCCCCCAGCCGCGGGCCAGTTCCAGCAGCTGCCGCGGGCCCTCGATCCGGGTCGTGCCGGGTACGGCGGGTGCTCGCCGCCGTACGAAGGCCTCCCGGTTCTTGGCGACGACGGGGAAGCGCGCGGTGGCCGCGAACTTCTCCACGTCCTCGTAGGAGTCCGGGAAGGACGCCTGCGGCGACGGCACGCCGTACTGGACGCAGAGTTCGTGCAGCCCCTGCTTGCTCGCCAGCCGGCGCGACAGCCGCGGGTCCTCGGTGCGCGGGAACAGGAAGAACTCGGCGAGTTCGTCGGCGTGCTCGGCGATGAGCACGGCCGCCTCCTCGTCGGTCGGTAACAGCACCGTCGGGCGCCCGATCCGGCGGCCGATGCGGCGTAAGCCCTCCACCAGCCGTTCCGCGGGCTCCAGTCCGGTGGTCGGCCAGACGAATCGGTCGCGCAGGTACCGCGAGGCGGCGGCAGGAGTCCGCCGGTCCTCGGTGATGGCGTACATGGGGACGCCGAGCCTCCCCAGACTCCGGATCGCTCCCACCCCGCCGTGGTGCAGCGGATAGTTGCCGATTTTCACGATCAATCCGGGCACGGCAGGATCGATCGCGAACGCGGACCTCACCACGTAATCCCCCCAATGATCACGGTTTCATCGGCCCACCCCGACCGTGACCTGAAAGGAAGCTAAGCCCGAATTGACCGCGTCGGCAAGACTTTTCCGGACATTGCGAACTCTTTAGGCAACGCCCGGCGGTCCGCTCGGCGCCGCTCCGCCGCAGGTCACAGGGGTGCCGCGCGGACCGGCCCGGAGGGGCGCGCGGAGGCCCGCCGCGCTCCCGGCGGTGCCCGGGGCCCCGCGGACGCCGAAGCGCCCCGGAGCCTGCCGGGCTCCGGGGCGCTTCGGGACGGTACGGGACCGTACGGGGGTCAGCGGATGAAGGTGCCCGCCTGGTTGGCCAGATCCAGGAAGTACTGGGGTGCCACACCCAGGACCACCGTGACGGCGACGCCGATGGCGATCGCGGTCGACGTGAGCGGCGAGGGCACCGCGACCGAGGGGCCGTCCGCCTTGGGCTCGCTGAAGAACATCAGCACGATCACGCGGATGTAGAAGAAGGCCGCGATCGCCGACGACAGGACACCCACGATCACCAGCGGCACCGCGCCGCCCTGCGCGGCGGCCTTGAAGACCGCGAACTTCCCCGCGAATCCCGAGGTCAGCGGGATGCCCGCGAAGGCCAGCAGGAAGACCGCGAAGACCGCGGCGACCAGCGGGGAGCGCCGCCCCAGGCCCGCCCAGCGCGACAGGTGCGTGGCCTCGCCGCCCGCGTCGCGCACCAGCGTGACGACCGCGAAGGCGCCCAGCGTGACGAACGAGTAGGCCGCCAGGTAGAAGAGCACCGACGAGACGCCCTCCTGCGAGGTGGAGATGACGCCGGCGAGGATGAAGCCGGCGTGGGCGATGGAGGAGTACGCCAGCAGGCGCTTCACGTCCGTCTGGGTGACGGCCACGATCGCGCCGACCAGCATCGTGAGGATCGCGACGCCCCACAGCACCGGCCGCCAGTCCCAGCGCAGTTCGGGCAGGACGACGTACAGCAGCCGCAGGAGCGCGCCGAAGGCGGCGACCTTGGTGGCCGCCGCCATGAAGCCGGTGACCGGGGTCGGGGCGCCCTCGTAGACGTCCGGCGTCCACATGTGGAAGGGCACGGCACCGACCTTGAACAGCAGGCCCATGCCGACGAGCGCGGAGCCGATCAGCAGCAGCGCGTCGTTGCCGGAGGAGCCGGCGAGCGCCGGGGTGAGCTTGGCGGTGCCGTCCACGACCGAGGCGATGCCGGAGTACGAGACGGTGCCCGCGTAGCCGTACAGCAGGGCGATGCCGAACAGCAGGAAGGCGGAGGAGAAGGCGCCCAGCAGGAAGTACTTGACCGCGGCCTCCTGCGACATCAGGCGCCGGCGCCGCGCCAGGGCGCAGAGCAGGTACAGCGGCAGGGAGAAGACCTCCAGCGCCACGAAGAGCGTCAGCAGGTCGTTGGCGGCCGGGAAGACCAGCATGCCGCCGACGGCGAACAGCAGCAGCGGGAAGACCTCGGTGGTGGTGAAGCCCGCCCGGACGGCGTCCTTCTCCTGGTCGCTGCCGGGTACGGCGGAGCCCTGCGCGGCGAAGGAGTCCACGTGCCGGCCGTGCGCCTTGGGGTCGAGGCGGCGCTCGGCGAAGGTGAACACCCCGACCAGGCCCACGAGCAGGATGGTGCCCTGGAGGAAGAGCGCGGGACCGTCGACGGCGACGGCGCCCATGGCGGCGATGTGCGCCTTCGTGGTCGCGTAGCCGCCCGCCGCGAGGGCCACGACCGCGGCGAAGGCGGCGGCCATGCCGATGACGGCGAGCCCGACCTGGGCGGTGTAGCGCGCCCGGCGGGGCAGGAAGGCCTCGACGACGATGCCGAGCACGGCGGCGCCGAAGACGATCAGCACCGGCGCCAGCTGGGCGTACTCGATCTTCGGCGCGGTGATCTTGTCGGCGGCGAGCGGGGCCGCCGTTGTCCACAGGCTGTGGACAGCAACTGTGCTGCTCACTTGGAGGCCTCCAGCGCCGGCTTGGGGTCGGTCTTGTGCACGTCGGACAGCGTCTGCTGGACCGCCGGGTTGACGATGTCGGTCACCGGCTTGGGGTAGACGCCCAGGAAGACCAGCAGCAGGATCAGCGGGGCCACGACGGCGATCTCGCGGACCTTGAGGTCGGGCATGCCCTCGACCTCGGCCTTCACCGGGCCGGTCATCGTGCGCTGGTAGAGCACCAGGACGTACAGCGCGGCCAGCACGATGCCGACGGTGGCGATGATGCCGAGCGCCGGGTAGCGGCTGAACGTGCCCACCAGGACGAGGAATTCGCTGACGAAGGGCGCGAGCCCCGGCAGCGAGAGGGTGGCCAGACCGCCGATCAGGAAGGTGCCGGCCAGGACCGGGGCCACCTTCTGCACCCCGCCGTAGGCGGAGATGAGCCGGGAGCCGCGGCGCGAGATGAGGAAGCCCGCGACCAGCATCAGCGCGGCGGTGGAGATGCCGTGGTTGACCATGTAGAGCGTCGACCCGCTCTGGCCCTGGGTGGTCATCGCGAAGATGCCGAGGACGATGAAGCCGAAGTGCGAGATCGACGCGTAGGCGACCAGCCGCTTGATGTCCCGCTGGCCGATGGCGAGCAGGGCACCGTAGATGATGCTGATCACCGCCAGCACCAGGATCACCGGCGTCGCCCACCTGCTGGCCTCCGGGAAGAGCTGGAGGCAGAAGCGGAGCATCGCGAAGGTGCCGACCTTGTCGACGACCGCGGTGATGAGCACGGCGACCGGCGCCGTGGACTCCCCCATCGCGTTGGGCAGCCAGGTGTGCAGCGGCCACAGCGGGGCCTTGACGGCGAAGGCGAAGAAGAAGCCGAGGAACAGGGCGCGTTCGGCGGTCGCCGACATGTCCAGCTTGCCCGCCGCCCGCGCGTTGAGGATCTCCTGGAGGGAGAAGGTGCCCTGGCCGAGCTGGTCGGCGGTGACCGCGTACAGCCCGATGACGGCGGCGAGCATGATGAGTCCGCCGACCAGGTTGTAGAGCAGGAACTTCACGGCCGCGTACGAGCGCTGGCGGGCCGCCTCCTCCTCGCCGTGCTCGTGGGCACGGTCCCCGAAGCCGCCGATGAGGAAGTACATCGGGATGAGCATGGCCTCGAAGAAGATGTAGAAGAGGAAGACGTCGGTGGCCTCGAAGGAGATGATCACCATCGCCTCGACCAGCAGGATCAGCGCGAAGAAGCCCTGCGTCGGCCGCCAGCGGCGGTTGGGGTTCTTCTCCTCCAGCGGGTCGGCGTCGTGCCAGCCGGCCGCGATGACGAACGGGATGAGCAGCGCGGTGAGCCCGATGAGCGCGACCGCGATGCCGTCGACGCCCAGTTCGTAGCGGACGCCGAAGCTGGCGATCCAGGGGTGCGACTCGGTCAGCTGGTAGCGCGCGCCGCCCGGCTCGAACCGGGCGACAACGAGCGCGGCGAGCACGAACGTGGCCAGGGACACGCCCAGCGCGAGCCACTTCGCGGCCCCTCGCCGGGCCGCCGGGACGGCGGCCGTGGCGATCGCCCCGAGCGCCGGGAGCCCGGCGGTCACGGTGAGCAGGGGGAAGGACATCAGACAACACCCCTCATGAGCGGGAGCCGCTGGGCGGCCGGGAGGACGGGTACGGCTGCCGTGCCGGGCCGGTGGAGCCGCATCACGCCACCCCCCGCATCAGCAGCGTCGCCGCCACCAGCACCGCGGTGCCGGCCAGCATCGACACGGCGTAGCTGCGCACATAGCCGTTCTGGAGACGGCGCATCCGGCCGGAGAGGCCGCCGACGGCGGCCGCCGTGCCGTTCACGACGCCGTCCACACCCTTGTGGTCGACGTAGACCAGGCCGCGGGTGAGGTACTCGCCGGGCAGGACCAGGGCGACATGGTTGAAGTCGTCCTGGAGCAGGTCGCGCCGGGCGGCGCGGGTGAGCAGGTTGCCGCGCGGGGCGACGGCCGGGACCGGGCGGCGCCCGTACACGGCCCAGGCGAGGGCGACGCCGAGCACCATGACCGCCATCGTGGCGCCGGTGACCGCGCCCGCGCCGATCGGCGGGTGGCCCTCCTCGTGACCGGTGACGGGTTCCAGCCACTTCACGAAGGACTCGTTCCAGCTGAACAGCCCGCCGGCGAAGACCGAGCCGAAGGCCAGGACGATCATGGGGATGGTCATCGACTTCGGCGACTCGTGCGGGTGCGGCTCGTGGCCGTCCGCGTCGGGCTGCCAGCGCTTCTCGCCGAAGAAGGTCATCAGCATCACGCGGGTCATGTAGAACGCGGTGATCGCCGCGCCCAGCAGGGCCGCGCCGCCGAGGATCCAGCCCTCGGTGCCGCCCTTGGCGAAGGCGGCCTCGATGATCTTGTCCTTGGAGAAGAAGCCGGACAGTCCCGGGAAGCCGATGATGGCGAGGTAGCCGAGGCCGAAGGTGACGAAGGTGATCGGCATGTACTTCCGCAGGGCGCCGTACTTGCGCATGTCCACCTCGTCGTTCATGCCGTGCATGACCGATCCGGCGCCGAGGAAGAGCCCCGCCTTGAAGAAGCCGTGGGTGACCAGGTGCATGATCGCGAAGACGTAGCCGATCGGGCCGAGGCCCGCGGCCAGCACCATGTAGCCGATCTGCGACATCGTCGAGCCGGCCAGCGCCTTCTTGATGTCGTCCTTCGCGCAACCGACGATCGCACCGAAGAGCAGCGTGACCGCGCCGACCGTGACCACGGCCACCTGGGCGGTGGGCGCGGCGTCGAAGATCACGCCGGAGCGGGTGATCAGGTAGACGCCCGCGGTCACCATGGTCGCCGCGTGGATCAGGGCCGAGACCGGGGTCGGGCCCTCCATCGCGTCGCCGAGCCAGGACTGGAGCGGGACCTGGGCCGACTTGCCGCAGGCGGCGAGCAGCAGCATCAGGCCGATGCCGGTGAGGATGCCCTGGCCCGCCTTGTCCACCTGGCCGAAGAGCGGCTCGAAGGAGAAGGTGCCGAAGGTGGTGAACATCAGCATGATCGCGATGGACAGGCCGACGTCACCGACGCGGTTGACGATGAACGCCTTCTTGGCCGCCGTCGCCGCGCTGGGCTTGTGCTGCCAGAAGCCGATCAGCAGGTACGAGGCCAGGCCCACGCCCTCCCAGCCGACGTACAGCAGCAGGTAGTTGTCGGCGAGGACCAGCAGGAGCATCGCCGCGAGGAAGAGGTTGAGGTAGCCGAAGAAGCGGCGGCGCCGCTCGTCGTGCTCCATGTAGCCGATCGAGTAGATGTGGATCAGCGTGCCCACACCCGTGATCAGCAGCGCGAAGGTCATCGACAGCTGGTCGAGCTGGAAGGCGACGTCGGCGTGGAAGCCGCCGACCGAGATCCAGGTGAAGGCGGTCGAGTGCAGCGCGCGCTGCTCGCCGCTGCGGCCGAGCATGTCGAAGAAGAGCACCGCCGCGACGGCGAAGGAGCCGGCCGCGAGCACGGTGCCGATCCAGTGGCCCGTACGGTCCAGCCTCCGGCCGGCGGTGAGCAGCACACCGGCGCCCAGCAGCGGCAGGAGGACGAGCCATCCGATCAAGTAGTCCACTGTCGCTACCCCTTAGAGCTTCATCAGGCTGGCGTCGTCGACCGAGGCCGAGTGGCGGGAGCGGAAGATCGTCACGATGATCGCGAGTCCCACGACCACCTCCGCGGCGGCGACGACCATCGTGAAGAAGGCGATGATCTGGCCGTCGAGGTTGCCGTGCATACGGGAGAAGGTGACAAACGCCAGGTTGGAGGCGTTCAGCATCAGCTCGATGCACATGAAGACGATGATCGCGTTGCGCCGGATCAGCACCCCGGCCGCGCCGATGGTGAACAGCAGCGCCGCCAGGTACAGGTAGTTGACCGGGTTCACTTCGACGCCTCCTCAGTGCGCTGCTCCAGCTCGGCGACCTTGGCGACCGCCTCGGCGGAGATGTCGCGGTACTGGCCGCGGGCGCGCAGCGTCGGGCTGACGCTGAGCTCCGAGACCGTGCCGTCCGGCAGCAGGCCGGGGACGTCGACCGCGTTGTTGCGGGCGTAGACGCCCGGCGCGGGGAGCGGGGGGAGCTGCTTGCCCTCGCGCACCCGCTGCTCGGCCAGTTCGCGCTGGGTGGCGCGGGCCTCGGTGCGCTCGCGGTGGGTGAGGACCATCGCGCCGACGGCCGCGGTGATCAGCAGCGCGCCGGTGATCTCGAAGGCCCACACGTACTTGGTGAAGATCAGCGAGGCCAGTCCCTCGACGTTGCCGCCGGCGTTGGCCTGGCCGAGCCCGGTGAACTGCTTGAGCGAGGCGCTCGCGATGCCCGCGATCAGCAGGACGCCGAAGCCGATACCGGCCGCGGCGGCGAGCCAGCGCTGCCCCTTCAGCGTCTCCTTGAGCGAGTCGGCGGCGGTGATGCCGACCAGCATGACGACGAAGAGGAAGAGCATCATGATCGCGCCGGTGTAGACGACGATCTGGACGACGCCGAGGAAGTAGGCGCCCTGGGCCAGATAGAAGACCGCCAGGACGATCATCGTCCCGGCGAGCGACAGTGCGCTGTGCACGGCCTTCTTCATCAGCACGGTCGCCAGTGCGCCGAGCACCGCGACAGTGCCCAGCACCCAGAACTGGACCGCCTCCCCGGTGGAGGTGGTGTACGCCGCCGCGGTGGTCAGCGTGCTCAGCCCGTTCATGCCTCGCCTCCGGTTCCGGCGGGAGTGGTACCGCCCGTCGCGGGAACGTCCACGGCCGGCTCGCCCTGGACCGTCTCGTCGGGCTTCTCGCCCTTGGAGACCGCGACCTGCCGGACGGTGCCGGGGGCCGCGTGCGTGACCGCGCCGCGGTAGTAGTCGCCCTCGTCCATGCCGGGGAAGATCGAGTGCGGTGCCTCGACCATGCCCTCGTCCAGGCCGGCGAGCAGCTGCTCCTTGGTGAAGATCAGCGACTCGCGGCTGCTGTCGGCGAGTTCGTACTCGTTGGTCATCGTCAGCGCCCGTGTCGGGCAGGCCTCGATGCACAGCCCGCACAGGATGCAGCGGGCGTAGTTGATCTGGTAGACGCGGCCGTAGCGCTCGCCCGGCGAGTAGCGCTCCTCGTCGGTGTTGTCGGCGCCCTCCACGTAGATCGCGTCGGCCGGACAGGCCCATGCGCACAGCTCGCAGCCGACGCACTTCTCCAGCCCGTCCGGGTGCCGGTTGAGCTGGTGGCGGCCGTGGAACCGCGGCGCGGTCGGCTTCTTCTCCTCGGGGTACTGCTCGGTCAGCCGCTTCTTGAACATGGCCTTGAAGGTCACGCCGAAGCCCGCGACCGGGCCCAGGAACTCAGGCATCGTCGGCCTCCTTGCCTACGAGTTGACGCTCCGCACGGGACGGCCGCCGCGGGACGGGCGGCAGCTCCTGGCCGGGCAGCGGCGGCACGGGGTACCCGCTCGCCATGGGGTCGAACTGCTCGGGCGGCCCCGCCGCGGCGGCCGCCTCCTTCTCCTTCTCGCCGCGGTCCCGCAGGACGTCGAAGGCGAGGGAGACCAGGAGCAGCAGGACGACGGCTCCGCCGACGTAGAGCACGATCGACTGGAAGTCGTAGTTCGCGTTGCGCAGTGCCCGGACGGTGGCGACGAGCATCAGCCACACCACGGAGACCGGGATGAGCACCTTCCAGCCCAGCTTCATCAGCTGGTCGTAGCGCACGCGGGGCAGCGTGCCGCGCAGCCAGATGAAGAGGAAGAGCAGCAACTGGACCTTGACCACGAACCACAGCAGCGGCCACCAGCCGTGGTTGGCGCCCTCCCAGAAGGTGCTGATCGGCCACGGGGCCCGCCAGCCGCCCAGGAAGAGCGTGGTCGCGACCGCCGAGACGGTCACCATGTTCACGTACTCGGCGAGCATGAAGAGCGCGAACTTGATCGAGGAGTACTCGGTGTTGAAGCCGCCGACCAGGTCGCCCTCGGACTCGGGCATGTCGAAGGGGGCCCGGTTGGTCTCGCCGATCATCGTGCCGATGTAGATGATGAAGGAGACCGGCAGCAGCACGATGTACCAGCGGTCGTGCTGCTGGGCGACGATCTGCGAGGTCGACATCGAGCCGGAGTAGAGGAACACCGAGGCGAAGGCGACGCCCATCGCGATCTCGTACGAGATCATCTGCGCGCAGGAGCGCAGGCCTCCGAGCAGCGGGTACGTCGAACCGGACGACCAGCCGGCCAGCACGATGCCGTAGATGCCGACGGACGCGGTGGCCAGGATGAACAGGATGCCGATCGGCAGGTCGGTGAGCTGCATCGGCGTGCGGGTGCCGAAGATCGAGACCTCGTTGTCGGCAGGCCCGAAGGGGATCACCGCGATCGCCATGAAGGCCGGGATGGCCGCGACGATCGGGGCCAGCACGTAGACGACCGCGTCGGCCTTCTTGACGATCAGGTCTTCCTTGAGCATCAGCTTCACGCCGTCGGCGAGCGACTGGAGCATGCCCCAGGGGCCGTGCCGGTTGGGGCCGATGCGCAGCTGCATCCAGGCGACGACCTTGCGCTCCCACACGATGGAGAACAGCACGGTCAGCATCAGGAACGCGAAGCAGAAGACCGCCTTGATCGCGATCAGCCACCACGGGTCCCGCCCGAACATGGACAGGTCCTCGACGGACAGGGTCGTCACTGGGCCACCTCCTTCGTGGGCGCGGCCACCGTGACGACCTGGCCGGGCAGGGCGCCGGTGTCCGAGGCGAGACCGCCGCCCACGGAGTTCAGCGGCAGCCACACGACGCGGTCGGGCATCTCGGTCACCTGGAGCGGGAGCCGTACGGCGCCCGCGGGGCCGGAGATCTCGGCCTCGGCGCCGTCGGTGAGGCCGATCTCCTCCGCCGTGGCCGCCGACAGGCGGGCGACCGCCGGGTGGCGGGTGCCGGCGAGGGCGTCGTCGCCCTGCTGGAGCAGGCCCTGGTCGAGCAGCAGCCGGTGGCCGGCGAGAACGGCCTCGCCGACGCCCGGCTTGGGGATCGGGCGGCCGGTCTCGCGCGGCGCGGCGGCCCGCGGACCGTCCACCGGGGCGAGCCGGGTGAGTTCCGCGCGCGCCGCCTTCACATCGGCGAGGCCGAGGGGGACGTCGAGCGCGTCGGCCAGCATCGTCAGCACCCGGGCGTCCGGGAACTGGTGGCGCTGGACCTGCTGGGCGGGCTTGATCGCGGTCTCGAACGGGCGTGCCCTGCCTTCCCAGTTGAGGAAGGTGCCGGCCTTCTCGGCGACCGCGGCCACCGGCAGGACGACGTCCGCCCGCCCGGTGACCTCGCTCGGCCGCTGCTCCAGGCTGACCACGAAGCCGACCGCGTCCAGGGCCGCGCGGGCCATGGCCGGGTCGGGCAGGTCGGCGACCTCCACGCCGCCCACGAGCAGCGCGCCGAGTTCGCCGGCCGCCGCCGCCTCCAGGATCGCGGTGGTGTCGCGGCCGAAGCGGGACGGGAGCGTGGCCACGCCCCAGACCGAGGCGACCTCGTCGCGGGCGCGGGGGTCCGCGACCGGGCGGCCGCCGGGCAGCAGCCCCGGCAGGGCGCCGGCCTCGACCGCGCCGCGCTCACCGGCCCGGCGCGGGATCCACGCCAGGCGGGCGCCGGTGGCACCGGCCAGCCGGAGCACCGCGGTCAGCGCGCCGGGCACGGCCGCCAGCCGCTCGCCGACCAGGACGACCGCGCCCTCGGCGCGCAGCGCCTCGTGCGCCGCGCGGCCGTTGGCGTCCAGGCCGACGCCGCCGGCGAGCGCGTCCAGCCACTCGGTCTCGGTGCCGGGCGCGGCGGGCAGCAGCGTGCCGCCGGCCTTGCCCAGTCCGCGGGTGGCGAAGGGCGCGAGCGCGAAGGTCTTCTGCCCGTGCTTGCGCCAGGCCTTGCGCAGCCGCAGGAAGACGCCGGGCGCCTCCTCCTCGGCCTCCAGCCCGGCCAGCAGCACCGCGGGGGCGCTCTCCAGCAGGCGGTAGGTGACGCCGTCGCCCGACAGGTCCCGTCCGCGGCCCGCCACGGCGGCGGCCAGGAAGTCGGCCTCCTCGGCGGAGTGCGCGCGGGCCCGGAAGTCGACGTCGTTGGTGTCCAGGGCGACGCGGGCGAACTTGGCGTACGCGTACGCGTCCTCGACGGTGAGCCGGCCGCCGGGCAGTACGCCGGTGCGGCCGCCGGCCGCGGCGAGCCCGCGGGCCGCCGCCTCCAGCGCCTCGGGCCAGCTCGCCGGCTCCAGTTCACCGCTGTCGGCGTTGCGCACCAGCGGCGTGGTCAGCCGCTCGGGGCGCTGCGCGTAGCGGAAGCCGAAGCGGCCCTTGTCGCAGATCCACTCCTCATTGACCTCGGGGTCGTCCTGCGCGAGCCGCCGCATGACCTTGCCGCGCCGGTGGTCGGTGCGGGTGGCGCAGCCCCCGGCGCAGTGCTCGCACACGCTCGGCGAGGACACCAGGTCGAAGGGGCGGGAGCGGAAGCGGTAGGCCGCCGAGGTCAGCGCGCCGACCGGGCAGATCTGGATGGTGTTGCCGGAGAAGTACGACTGGAAGGGGTCGCCCTCCCCCGTGCCGACCTGCTCCAGCGCCCCGCGCTCCAGCAGTTCGATCATCGGGTCGCCCGCGACCTGCTCGGAGAAGCGGGTGCAGCGCGCGCACAGCACGCACCGCTCGCGGTCCAGCAGGATCTGGGTGGAGATCGGCATGGGCTTGGCGTAGGTCCGCTTGCGTCCCTCGAAGCGGGTGTCGGCCTGGCCGGCGGACATCGCCTGGTTCTGCAGCGGGCACTCGCCGCCCTTGTCGCAGACGGGGCAGTCCAGCGGGTGGTTGATGAGCAGCAGCTCCATCACCCCGCGCTGGGCCTTCTCCGCGACACCGGAGGTGAGCTGGGTCCGCACGACCATTCCGTCGGTGCAGGTGATCGTGCAGGACGCCATGGGCTTGCGCTGGCCCTCGACCTCGACGATGCACTGCCGGCAGGCGCCGACCGGGTCCAGGAGCGGGTGGTCGCAGAAGCGCGGGATCTCGATCCCGATCAGTTCGGCGGCCCGGATCACCAGCGTGCCCTTGGGCACGGACAGTTCGACGCCGTCGATGGTGACGGACACCAGGTCCTCGGGCGGCACCGCTGCCTCTCCGGAAGCGGCGTTCGTGGTGACGGTCACGCGTTCACCTCCAGGTGAGACTTGTCGGCCCAGACCGTGGACCTGGACGGGTCGAAGGGGCAGCCGCGGCCCTCCAGGTGCTCCACGTACTCGTCGCGGAAGTACTTGAGGGAGGAGAAGATCGGGCTGGCCGCTCCGTCGCCGAGGGCGCAGAAGGACTTGCCGTTGATGTTGTCCGCGATGTCGGCGAGCTTGTCGAGGTCCGCCAGGCTCCCCTTGCCCGCCTCGATGTCCCGCAGCAACTGGACGAGCCAGTACGTGCCCTCGCGGCAGGGGGTGCACTTGCCGCAGGACTCGTGGGCGTAGAACTCGGTCCAGCGGGTGACGGCGCGCACCACGCAGGTGGTCTCGTCGAAGCACTGCAGCGCCTTGGTGCCGAGCATCGAGCCGGCGGCGCCGACGCCCTCGTAGTCCAGCGGGACGTCGAGGTGCTCGTCGGTGAACATCGGGGTCGAAGAGCCGCCCGGCGTCCAGAACTTGAGCTTGTGGCCCGGGCGCATGCCGCCGCTGAGGCTGAGCAGCTGGCGCAGGGTCACCCCGAGCGGGGCCTCGTACTGGCCGGGGTTGGCGACGTGGCCGCTGAGCGAGTACAGCGTGAAGCCCGGGGACTTCTCGCTGCCCATGGAGCGGAACCACTCCTTGCCCTTGTGCAGGATCGCCGGCACCGAGGCGATGGACTCCACGTTGTTGACCACCGTCGGGCAGGCGTACAGGCCCTCGACCGCCGGGAAGGGCGGCCGCAGCCGGGGCTGGCCGCGCCGGCCCTCCAGCGAGTCGAGCAGCGCCGTCTCCTCGCCGCAGATGTACGCGCCGGCTCCGGCGTGCACGGTCAGCTCCAGGTCGAAGCCGCTGCCGAGGATGTTCTTGCCGAGGTAGCCCGCCTCGTACGCCTCGGCGACCGCGTGGTGCAGCCGCCGCAGCACGGGGACGACCTCGCCGCGCAGGTAGATGAAGGCGTGGTTGGAGCGGATCGCGTGGCAGGCGATCACCATGCCCTCGATCAGCGAGTGCGGGTTGGCGAAGAGCAGCGGGATGTCCTTGCAGGTGCCCGGCTCCGACTCGTCGGCGTTGACGACGAGGTAGTGCGGCTTGCCGTCGCCCTGCGGGATGAACTGCCACTTCATCCCGGTGGGGAAGCCGGCGCCGCCGCGGCCGCGCAGACCCGCGTCCTTGACGAAGGCGATCACGTCGTCCGGGGGCATCGCGAGCGCCTTGCGCAGGCCCTCGTAGCCCTCGTGCCGGCGGTACGTGCCGAGTGTCCAGGACTGCGGGTCGTCCCAGAAGGCCGACAGAACGGGTGCGAGCACCTTCTCCGCCGAGTCAACCATCGTCACTGCTCCCCCTCGCCTTCGTTCGTGCGCTGCTCGGTGACGGGCCCGGCGGGGTGGTCCGGGTCGGAGACCGCGGACTCCTGCGGGGCGTCGTGGGAGCTGGTGTGCGCCGGCGGCACCTCGTCGCGCGGCGGGGCGGAGGTCTGCCGCGGCACGCCGCCGCCGGACCCCGGCAGGGCCTCGCCGCGGGAGAGCCGCAGCCCGGCCAGCGAGGCCGGGCCGGCGCCGCCGCTCGCCTCGACTGCGCCGGGGCGCTCGTCGGGGAACCCGGCGAGGATCCGGGACGTCTCCTTGTACGTGCACAACGGAGCGCCCCGGGTGGGCTCGACGGTCCGGCCGGCCCTCAGGTCGTCGACGAGCCGCTTGGCCGACTGCGGGTCCTGGTTGTCGAAGAACTCCCAGTTGACCATCACTACGGGGGCGAAGTCGCAGGCCGCGTTGCACTCGATGTGCTCCAGCGTGACCTTGCCGTCCTCGGTGGTGCCGCCGTTCTCGACGCCGAGGTGCTCCTTGAGCTCCTCGAAGATCGCGTCCCCGCCGAGCACCGCGCACAGGGTGTTGGTGCAGACCCCGACCTGGTACTCGCCGGACGGCGCCCGGCGGTACATGGTGTAGAAGGTCGACACCGCCGTCACCTCGGCCGTGGTCAGCCCGAGCATCTCGGCGCAGAAGCGGACCCCGGTACGGGAGACATGGCTCTCCTCCGCCTGCACCAGGTGCAGCAGCGGAAGCAGGGCGCTGCGGCTGCTGGGGTAGCGCGCGATGATCTCGCGCGCGTCCGTCTCCAGGCGCTGCCGTACGTCGGCCGGGTAGTCCGGCGCGGGCATCGCGGGGATGCCGAGTGATACCTCAGTCACCGGTCGACGCCTCCCATCACGGGGTCGATGGACGCCACCGCGACGATGACGTCGGCGACCTGGCCGCCCTCGCACATCGCCGCCATGGTCTGCAGATTGGTGAAGGACGGGTCCCGGAAGTGGACGCGGAAGGGGCGGGTGCCCCCGTCGCTGACCACGTGGACCCCGAGTTCGCCCTTGGACGACTCGACGGCGACGTACGCCTGGCCGGGCGGCACCCGGAAGCCCTCGGTCACCAGCTTGAAGTGGTGGATCAGGGCCTCCATGGAGGTGCCCATGATCTTCTTGATGTGGTCCAGCGAGTTGCCGAGCCCGTCCGGGCCGAGCGCCAGCTGCGCGGGCCAGGCGATCTTCTTGTCGGCGACCATGACCGGGCCGGGCTGCAGCCGGTCCAGGCACTGCTCGACGATCTTCAGCGACTCGCGCATCTCGTCCAGGCGGATGAGGAAGCGGCCGTAGGAGTCGCACGTGTCGACGGTCGGGACCTCGAACTCGTAGTTCTCGTAACCGCAGTACGGCTGCGACTTGCGCAGGTCGTGCGGCAGGCCCGTGGAGCGCAGGATCGGGCCGGTGGCGCCGAGCGCCATGCAGCCGGCCAGGTCCAGGTAGCCCACGTCCTGCATCCGGGCCTTGAAGATCGGGTTGCCGGTGGCGAGCTTGTCGTACTCGGGGAGGTTCTTGCGGAACTTCTTCACGAACTCGCGGATCTGGTCCACGGCGCCGGGCGGCAGGTCCTGGGCGAGGCCGCCGGGGCGGATGTACGCGTGGTTCATCCGCAGGCCGGTGATCAGCTCGTAGATGTCCAGGATCATCTCGCGGTCGCGGAAACCGTAGATCATGATCGTGGTGGCGCCGAGCTCCATGCCGCCGGTGGCGATGGCCACCAGGTGCGAGGAGATGCGGTTCAGCTCCATCAGCATCACGCGGATGACGGAGGCCCGGTCGGGGACCTCCTCGGTGACGCCGAGCAGCTTCTCCACCGCCAGGCAGTACGCCGTCTCGTTGAAGAACGGCGTCAGGTAGTCCATGCGCGTCACGAACGTGGACCCCTGGGTCCAGGTCCGGAACTCCATGTTCTTCTCGATGCCGGTGTGCAGGTAGCCGATGCCGCAGCGGGCCTCGGTGACCGTCTCGCCGTCGATCTCCAGGATCAGCCGGAGCACTCCGTGGGTGGACGGGTGCTGCGGACCCATGTTGACGACGATGCGCTCGTCGTCGGCCTTGCCGACGGTCTCGGACAGTTCGTCCCAGTCGCCGCCGGTGACGGTGAAGACCCGGCCCTCGGTGGTGTCCCGCTCCGCGGCCTGCCGGGGTGCGGCGTGCGATGTGCCGTGCGTGCTCACGAGTACGACCTCCGCTGGTCCGGAGCCGGGATCTGGGCGCCCTTGTACTCGACGGGGATGCCGCCGAGGGGGTAGTCCTTGCGCTGCGGATGGCCCTGCCAGTCGTCCGGCATCATGATCCGCATCAGGGCGGGGTGGCCGTCGAAGACGATGCCGAAGAAGTCGTACGTCTCGCGCTCGTGCCAGTCGTTGGTCGGGTAGACCTCGACCAGCGACGGCACGTGCCGGTCGGCGTCGGAGACGCTCACCTCCAGCCGGATCAGCCGGTTGTGGGTGATCGAGCGCAGGTGGTAGACGGCGTGCAGCTCGCGGCCCTTGTCCTCGGGGAAGTGGACGCCGCTCACCCCGGTGCAGAGCTCGAAGCGCAGCGCGGGGTCGTCGCGCAGCGTCCGGGCGATCAGGAGCAGGTGCTCGCGCGCGACGTGGAAGGTGATCTCGCCGCGGTCGACGACGACCTTCTCGATCGCGTTGGCGGGGACGAGGCCCTGCTCCTCCAGGGCGCCCTCCAGCTCGTCGGCGACCTCGTCGAACCAGCCGCCGTAGGGCCGGTTGGAGGCTCCCGGCAGGCGCACGGTGCGCACCAGCCGGCCGTACCCGGAGGTGTCGCCGCCGTTGTTGGCGCCGAACATGCCGTGCTGGACGCGGATCGCCTCGCCGTGGTCCCCGCGCTGACCGGGCAGACCGCTCGCCTGCGCGTCCTTGTCCGGGTTCGGGGTGTCCGGGGAATCCGTCATCGGAGAAGCCCCTTCATCTCAATCGTCGGCAGCGCCTTCAGCGCCGCCTCCTCCGCCTCGCGCGCGGCCTGTTCCTGGTTCACGCCGAGCTTGCTGTGCTGGATCTTGTGGTGGAGCTTGAGAATGGCGTCCATCAGCATTTCGGGACGGGGCGGACATCCGGGAAGATAAATGTCAACAGGCACCACATGGTCAACACCCTGCACAATTGCGTAGTTGTTGAACATTCCGCCGCTGGATGCGCAGACGCCCATGGAGATGACCCACTTGGGGTTGGGCATCTGGTCGTAGACCTGGCGCAGGACGGGCGCCATCTTCTGGCTCACCCGGCCGGCCACGATCATCAGGTCCGCCTGCCGCGGGGAACCGCGGAAGACCTCCATCCCGAATCGGGCCAGGTCGTACCGCCCGGCACCGGTGGTCATCATCTCGATGGCGCAGCAGGCCAGACCGAAGGTGGCGGGGAAGACCGACGCCTTCCGCACCCATCCCGCGGCGGTCTCGACCGACGTCAGCAGGAATCCGCTCGGCAGCTTCTCTTCAATACCCATGGCTTTTCTCCGCCCCTAGTCCCATTCCAGACCGCCGCGACGCCAGACGTAGGCGTACGCGACGAAGACGGTGAGCACGAAGAGGAGCATCTCGACGAGCCCGAAGATCCCCAGGGAGTCGAACGAGACAGCCCAGGGGTAGAGGAAGACGATCTCGATGTCGAAGACGATGAAAAGCATCGCCGTCAGGTAGTACTTGATCGGGAAACGGCCACCACCGGCCGGATGCGGAGTCGGCTCAATGCCGCACTCATACGCCTCCAATTTAGCCCTGTTGTACCGTTTTGGGCCGATAATTGAGGCCATGACCACGGAGAAGATCGCGAAGCCGGCCGCGAGGCCGCCCAGCACGAGGATGGGCGCGTAGGCATTCACGTCCCCGCTCCTTCCAGTCGACGGTGACTGATGACGGACCGTGCCCGGGCATATGCGCCACGCCACCTAGATCCTCTCTATGTGAGGCAGTTCACAAGCCCGAACTGCCCGCATCTTATGCCTCCTGGTCTGTGATCTGCGACACGGGGTTCCCACTGGACTTTGTGATCTACACCACCCGGCCGAGGGTGACCGTTCCGGATGAGGCGTGATCTTCTCACGCAGGTATCTCTAATGATCACCAGAAGTCATATTTGCTCGCGTTATCGCTGGCCAGAGGGGGTGGCCCACTATCAGGCCATCGCGGCTCAAAGCAAATTGGAGCTCCCCCGGACCTCGTGATAGCGCACCGCCGCCCGTCCGGGTGAGCCTGGAAAGTCCGTGCTGACGACCGCCGGAGCCACGTGAACGCGCGCACGAGGAAATGGACTTGGATATCCGATTCATCCCGAAAAAGGAAGATCAAAAAAGGGACAATAGCACTGGGGTGGCGCCAACTGTGGCGCATCACACTTTTGTTGAACGGAACCGATTCCGCCTGATACCCAAGAGCGCATGCCCCTTCAGATCTCGCATATACGCCGCCGGCGACGCGCCACGCAGAGCACCAACTGGGTGCGCCGCGCTGGAGTCGCCGGCGGCGTCATCGGAACGCTCGCCCTCACTGGAATGTCCGCCCCGGCGAACGCCGAACCGACGGCCGCCGACCCGGCGACCACCGGAAGCATCCCGGTCATCCCCGCCCTCTCCACCGAGGCGGCCGCCGCGCAGGCCGCCGCCGCCCTCGACGAGACCGTCGTCGAGCAGCAACTGGACGCGGCCCGCGACGAGGCCCGCCACCAGGCGATGAAGGCCGCCGCCAAGAAGAAGGCCGCCGCCGACGCCCGCAGGGCCGCCACCGCCAAGGCCGCCGAGGCCCGGGAGTCCGCCACGGCGTCCCGCTCGGCCGGGCGCACCGCGCTGGCCACGTCCGCCTCCGCGCCCTCGGCCCAGTCGGTGTCGACGTCGGCCGCGAGCGGCAGCGTCGCTTCTGTGCTCAGCTTCCTCAAGGCACAGGTCGGCAAGGCCTACGTGTACGGCGCCACGGGCCCCAGCGCGTACGACTGCTCCGGCCTCACCCAGGCCGCTTTCCGGACCATCGGCGTCGAGCTGCCGCGCACCTCCCAGGCCCAGTCGACCGTCGGCACCCCGGTCCCCGTGAGCGAGGTCCAGCCGGGCGACCTGCTGTTCTGGGGCGGCGTCGGCTCCGCCTACCACGTCGCCGTCTACGTCGGCGACGGCCAGTACCTGGACGCGGCCAACCCCAGCAAGGGTGTCGTCATCCAGCAGATGGCCTATTACATGCCCACCTCCGCCGTCCGCGTGGCCTGATCCCGCGACCCCGTCCCCACGGGTCGGCAGGTCCGCGGTGCCGTACCGCGCGGCGCCCGCGCTCGTGAAGGCGCTCACGCGCCCGTACGAGGCCGAGCCCGGCCCCGCCGCAGTGGCGGTGGGCCGGGCTCGGGAAGAGGCGGTTACGGGGGCGTGAACGGGGGTCAGCGGCGCACGCAGACCTTGTGGGCCGGGTGCCAGACCCGCTCCCAGCGCAGGGAGCCGTGGGACGAACCGGCGTGTCCGCCGCGGCGGTCGCGGTCGTCCCGGCCGCCGTGGTCGCCGTGGTCGTTGCGGCCCGAGGCGTGGCGGAACGTCCAGTACCCCTTGTGCCAGGTGCAGTGGAGCCTCTTGCCGTGCCCCGAGGGGGCGGCGGAGGCGGCGGTGGTAGCGATCATCCCGCCGCCCGCAAGCAGAACAGTGACGGCGGCGGTGACAAGGGACTTCGTGAAGAGGTTCATGATGCGCCTTCCTCCCGTTGACGGTGTCCCCGGTGGGGTGTGCAAAAGTATGGGCACACCATCGCGAATGACGCATTTCGGGCTTGCACCCCCAACGCCCCCTCGCCACAGGTGACATCGATGTCAGACGTCCCCGTCAACCCGCCAACCGGGCGTCGAGTTCTGCCAGATCGGACACGAACCACACCTGGTTGCCCCGGTTGGACTCGCGCACCAGGTCGCGCAGCGCCGTACTGGCCCCGGTGCGGGCGGAGATGTCGCCGACGACCACCAGCCGCAGCCGGTAGTTGACGAACTTCTGCAGGATCTCGCCGGCCACCCCGGTCCGCAGCGCGAAGAAGCGCTCGTCGAACCGGGAGGCGGGCACGGCCACCACCTCCGCGCGGGAGAAGGCGGCGCCGATCAGGTCGAGCGCGTCCTGCGGGCCGGCGATGCCGGGGCCGTCCTCGCCGACGACCAGCACGGGCACCCCGGCGCGTTCGGTCACCACGTCAGTCACTGCGGCCCGCCTTCGGGATCGCCTTGGAACATGCCGTTCTCCGCTCCGAGAATGCCGTCGATGGTGGCGAGGACGTCCGCCGTGGGGGCGAGTCCGCCCAGGACGACCACTTTGAGCCGGGCCCGCGGCCCGTCGTGCACGGTCTGGATGCGCAACGGCTCCGCGTCGTCGCGCGGCATCCGGGCCCCGGCGGAGAGCAGGGTGGTCAGGCGGTCGGCGGCCGCCGCCCCGATGCCCTCGAGTTCGACGATGGCGGAGACCTCGGCCCGCCGGGGAGGCGGTGCGGGGGCCGGCCGGCCGGTGAGCGCGTCGAGGCCGGCGGCGGCGACGCGGTACTGCTTGCCGATGCGCACGGCCTTCAGCCGCCCGTCGCGGATGTAGCCGCGCACGGTCCGCACATGCAGTCCGAGCCGCTCGGCCACCTGCTCCACCGAGTACCAATCCTGCTCCATATTTACGCATCCTACCCTTCATACGTAAAGAAAGGGAAGGTTGAGTGCATCACCGTTGTGGAGTGAGGGGCAGCAAAAAAGAAGCGTGGCCGCCCCGAGGAGGGCGGCCACGCCGGGTTCAGCGGGGCGGTGTCACGACCGCGGGGCCACCTTCGACAGGCCGTTGATGACGCGGTCCATCGCGTCGCCGCCGGTCGGGTCGGTGAGGTTCGCCAGCAGCTTGAGCGTGAAGCGCATCAGCACCGGGTGGCTGAGTCCGCGCTGCGACGCCAGCTTCATCACCTTCGGGTTGCCGATCAGCTTCACGAAGGCGCGGCCGAGCGTGTAGTAGCCGCCGTAGGTGTCCTTCAGGATGCGCGGGTAGTGGTGCAGCGCCAGCTCCCGCTGCGCCGCGGTGCCGCGGGCGTGCGCCTGGACGATGACGTCGGCGGCGATCCGGCCGGATTCCATCGCGTAGGCGATGCCCTCGCCGTTGAACGGGTTGACCAGGCCGCCCGCGTCGCCGACCAGCAGCAGTCCGCGGGTGTAGTGCGGCTGGCGGTTGAAGGCCATGGGGAGCGCGGCGCCGCGGATGGGGCCGGTCATGTTCTCGGGGGTGTAGCCCCAGTCCTCCGGCATGGACGCGCACCAGGCCTTGAGGATCTCGCGCCAGTCCAGCTCCTTGAAGGAGGCGGAGGTGTTGAGCACACCGAGGCCGACGTTGGACGTCCCGTCGCCCATGCCGAAGATCCAGCCGTAGCCGGGCAGCATGCGGGGGTCGCCGGGAACGCGCCGGTCCCACAGCTCCAGCCAGGACTCCAGGTAGTCGTCGTCGTGGCGGGGCGAGGTGAAGTACGTGCGGACCGCGACGCCCATCGGACGGTCCTCGCGGCGGTGCAGGCCCATCCCCAGCGAGAGCCGGGTGGAGTTGCCGTCGGCGGCCACGACCAGCGGGGCGTGGAAGGTGACCGGGGTCTTCTCCTCGCCGAGCTTCGCCTCGACACCGATGATGCGGCCGGTGCGCTCGTCGCGGATCGGACCGGAGACGTTGCAGCGCTCGTACAGCCGCGCGCCGGCCTTCTCGGCCTGGCGGGCCAGCACTTCGTCGAAGTCCTCGCGCTTGCGGACGAGTCCGTAGTCGGGGAAGGAGGCCAGGTCCGGCCAGTCGAGCTGGAGGCGGACGCCGCCGCCGATGATGCGCAGGCCCTTGTTGCGCAGCCAGCCCGCCTCTTCGGAGACGTCGATGCCCATCGCGACGAGCTGCTTGGTCGCCCGCGGCGTGAGACCGTCGCCGCACACCTTCTCGCGGGGGAACGCGGTCTTCTCCAGCAGCAGCACGTCCAGACCGGACTTCGCCAGGTAGTACGCGGTCGTCGAACCGGCGGGACCGGCCCCGACGACGATCACATCGGCACTGCGCTCGGAGGCGACGGTCGTGTCAGTCACGGTCGGGGTCTCCCGTCGGTGTGGGGAAGGGGCGTGGAGAGTCTATGAGGCGGTGCCCCGGGTCAGCGCACCGCCCGGTGCAGTGCGACGATCCCGGCGGACAGGTTGCGCCACGCGACCCGCTGCCAGCCGGCCTTCTGCAGCCGTGCGGCCAGCGCGGGCTGGTCGGGCCAGGAGCGGATCGACTCGGCGAGGTACACGTACGCGTCGGGGTTGCTGCTGACCGCGCGGGCCACCGGCGGCAGCGCCCGCATCAGGTACTCGGTGTAGACGGTGCGGAACGGCGCCCACGTGGGGTGGCTGAACTCGCAGATGACCACACGCCCGCCGGGCCGGGTGACGCGCAGCATCTCGCGCAGCGCCGCGTCGGTGTCGTGGACGTTGCGCAGCGCGAAGGAGATGGTGACGGCGTCGAAGACCCCGTCGGCGAACGGCAGTCGCGTCGCGTCGCCCGCGGTGAGCGGCAGCGAGGGGTGGCGGCGCTTGCCCTCGCGCAGCATGCCGAGCGAGAAGTCGCAGGGCACGACGTCCGCACCGGCCTGCACGAAGGGGAGCGAGGAGGTGCCCGTGCCGGCGCCGAGGTCCAGCACCCGCTCGCCGGGGCGCACGTCCAGGGCCTGCGCGACGGTCCTGCGCCAGCGCCGGTCCTGCCCGAGCGAGAGCACGTCGTTGGTCAGGTCGTAGTTGGCCGCGACGTCGTCGAACATCGCGGCGACTTCGTGCGGCTGCTTGTCCAGGGAGGCTCGGGTCACGCCCCCATTGTTCACCCGGCGGTCCCGGGTCCCGCGCAGGGGCCCGGGCGAGCGGTCACGGGATGCCGGGTGAGGTCTCGCACCGCTCGGCGCGGTCGCGGGTGCCGGCCTCGCCGTCGCACAGGTCGCGGTCCGCGCCGCCGTCGATCCGGTCGTCGCCCGGGCCCGCGCGGACTACGTCGTCGCCGGGACCGGCCACGAGCAGGTCGCGGCCGCCGGCCGTGCCGTTGCTCGCGGCGCGGGCCACGTCGGTGTTGTCCCCGAAGATCGTGTCACGGCCGCGGTGCCCGGTGATCACGTCGTTGCCGGCCGTGGTGACGTGGTCGCCGGAGTTGTCCCCGATCAGGGTCTCGTCGGCCGCGCCGCCGATGATCCGGTCGTCCCCGGAACCCGCCGCGGTGCGGCCCCGGCTGACGGAGTAGTTGTCGCCGACGGCCGCGAACCCGCCGTCCGCGCCGAGGTCGAGGAGGTCGTCGCCGCCGCTGCCGACGGCGTTGAGGAGGGCGAAGCTGTCGCCGACCAGGCGGTCGGCGCCGGCCCCGCCCTTGAGGACGTCGTCGCCCGCTCCGAAGGCGTTGCCGGTGTCGGCGGCGGAGTCGCCGGTCATCAGGTCGTCGCCGGGACCGCCGTCCATGCGGTCGTCGCCGCCGCCGAACGCGTCGCCCGCGGTGGCGCTGTTGTCGCCCGCGGCGCGGTCGTCGCCCTCCCCCAGGATCAGCAGGTCGTCGCCCTGGCCGACGGCGTCGCCGCGGTCGATGAAGAGATCGCCGGCCGCCAGGTCGTCGCCGGCGCCGGTGGCGATGCTGTCGTTCCCGGGGCCGCCGCTGACCCGGTCGTTCCCGGCGAGGGAGCAGATGCGGTCGTCGCCGCCCCCGCCGTCGATGCGGTCGGGCCCGGCGGAGCCGACGATGACGTCGTCGCCGGGGGTGCCCTGGATGCCGCCGGAGCCGGTGATCGTCGGCACGCGGCCGAAGCAGAGCGACGCCCCCGCGGAGGGCACCTCGCCGATGGCGGTCGCGGGGAGCGCCACGAGGGCGATCGCCGTGAGCACGGCGACCACCGGGGCCGCGAGGCCGCCGGGGAGGGCACGGGGAACGGATATGTCCGGCATGACCGGAACCTAAGCGACGGGCTGTCAGCCGGCCACCGGTGCACGGCGGCCGGGTGACCGGCTCACGCCCTGCGGTACAGCAGCCGTCCCCCGACGACCGTGGCCAGGCAGGCGCCGCTCCCGTCGACGACAGCGAAGTCCGCCCGGGCCCCCGGGGCCGGCTCCGGTGCCCGGCGCGCGGGCAGCAGGCCGCTGCGGTCCAGCGCGGACCGCAGCGCGGGGTCGTCGGGAACGGTCGCCACGGCCGTGACGCCGCTGCTGAGCAGGGCGTGCACCCGCTCGCGCGGACTGGGTGCGGCGGGCAGCTCGCCCTGGTGGGTCAGCCCGGGCCGCAGCGTGCCGGGCCAGGACCGGACCCGGGCGCCGGGACGGCTCGCGCGCAGGTGGTCGACCGGGCCGGCGGCGGCGATGGTGCCGCCGTCGACCATCAGGGCCGCGCCGTCCGCGCCCGCGTGGATCGTCAGCATCGCGGACCGCGGGCGCCGGTCAGGAGGTGCTGATGAGCTTGAGCTCGGGGTGCGCCGTGCCGCCCTCGATGGCGGTCGACGACAGGTGGGAGACCACGTGGTCGTCGACCGGGTCGTTCGCCGGGTCGTCGTGGACCACCAGGTGCTCGTAGGTGGTGGCGCGCTGGGCGGGCACCCGGCCCGCGGCGCGGATCAGGTGGATCAGCTCCATGCGGTTGGAGCGGTGCTTGGCCCCGGCCGAGGAGACGACGTTCTCCTCCAGCATCACCGAACCGAGGTCGTCGGCGCCGTAGTGCAGCGACAGCTGGCCGACCTCCTTGCCGGTGGTGAGCCAGGAGCCCTGGATGTGGGCGACGTTGTCCAGGAAGAGCCGCGCTACGGCGATGATCCGCAGGTACTCGAAGAGCGTGGCCTGCGTGCGGCCCTTCAAGTGGTTGTTCTCGGGCTGGTACGTGTACGGGATGAAGGCGCGGAAGCCGCCCGTACGGTCCTGGACGTCGCGGATCATCCGCAGGTGCTCGATGCGCTCGGCGTTGGTCTCGCCGGTGCCCATGAGCATCGTGGAGGTGGACTCCACGCCCAGGTTGTGCGCGGTCTCCATGATCTCCAGCCAGCGCTCGCCGCTCTCCTTCAGGGGGGCGATCACCTTGCGCGGCCGCGCCGGCAGCAGTTCGGCACCGGCGCCCGCGAAGGAGTCGAGGCCCGCCGCGTGGATGCGGGTGATGGCCTCCTCCACCGGCACCTCGGAGATCCGGGCCATGTGCTCGACCTCGGAGGCCCCCAGGGAGTGGATGACCAGCTGGGGGTAGGCCTGCTTGATCGCGCTGAAGTGCTTCTCGTAGTACTCGACGCCGAAGTCCGGGTGGTGGCCGCCCTGGAACATGATCTGGGTGCCGCCGAGTTCGACGGTCTCCGCGCAGCGGCGCAGGATGTCGTCCAGGTCGCGGGTCCAGCCCTTGGCGGTGTCCTTGGGCGCGGCGTAGAAGGCGCAGAACTTGCAGGCCGTCACGCACACGTTGGTGTAGTTGATGTTGCGCTCGATGATGTACGTCGCGATGTGCTCGACGCCCACGTAGCGGCGGCGGCGCACCGCGTCCGCGGCGGCGCCCAGTGCGTGCAGGGGTGCGGAGCGGTAGAGGTCGAGCGCCTCCTCGGGGGTGATGCGGCCACCGTCGGCGGCACGGTCGAGGACGGATTGCAGATCGGCGTTCTCGCTCACCGGGCATCCCTTCCGAGGGGTTGTGACGGACTGGCTCAGCCTACGCCAGGGCGTCAGCCGCCCTGTTTGGCGAGGTCGCCCTCGGGGTTCCCGGCCAGGGAGTCGCCCGACCGGTAGTGCAGCGAGCCGTCGTCGTTGAGAGTGAAGCGCTCGTCGGCCGAACCGTCCGAACAGACCCCGGGATGCGGGTTGGTGCCGCCGCTGGTGTCCAGGACGATCCACCGCTCGGTGGCCGTGGCGAGCTTCCACTGGCCGCTGCAGTCGTAGGTCTCCCCGAGCAGCGACAGCACGCTCTTGTCGCGTCCCACCACCGCGCCGACCTTGCCCTCGGTGATCGTGATCTCGAAGGTGCCGGGCAGACCGTGGGCGGTGACCGTGTCGCCCTTCCACGTGCCGGCGAAGGCCGCGGGCAGCGCCGCCAGCCGCGGCGCGGAGGGGGTCGCGGCGCCGCGCGAGGGTGTCGCGGGCGCCGAGTCGGTGGACCGGGAGGACGTCGGATCGCCGCCGCCCTTGCCCTGGTCGTCGCCCCCGCCCCGGTGCAGCACGAGCCCGAGCGTCACCGCCGCCGCGACCAGCACGGCGCCCGCGCCCGCCAGCGACACCGCGCGTCGGGCACCGCCGCGGGGCACGGCGGGAGGGGCGGCCGGCGGCGGCGTGGCGGCGAACGCGGACGGCACCGCGTCCTGCGGCTGCCCGGTCAGCGACGGCGGCGGGCCGAAAGTGCCGTACGAGCCGTACAGCGAGCCGGTGCCGGCCGTGTCAACGCCGGGAGTTGCCGCACCGCCTCCGAGCGCGCCCGGCGGCGGTGTCGGCTCCAGGTCCAGCAGCTCGACCGCCTGGCGGCCGAGCCCCTCTGTCAGCGCCGCGGGCAGCCAGCCGCCGCGCACCAGGGACGCGGCCCCGCCGTCCGGCGCGAGCAGCTCGGCGAGCCGGCGGGGGGTGGGGCGCTCCGCGGGGTCCTTGGCCAGGCAGGACTCGGCGACCCGGCGCAGTCCCGCGGGCATGCCGTCGAACTCGGGCTCCTCGTGGGCGACCTTGTACAGCAGCACGGCCGCGCTGTCGCCGGCGAACGGTCCCTGCCCGGTCGCGGCGTAGACGATCACCGCGCCGAGCGCGAAGATGTCGGCGGCGGGCCCGGTCGGCCGGCCGGTGACCTGCTCGGGGGCCATGTAGCCGGGCGAGCCGACGACCACGCCCTTGCTGGTGAGCGCCGCGGTGGCGTCCATGGCCCGGGCGATGCCGAAGTCGATCAGTACCGGGCCGTCCAGTGACAGCAGCACGTTGGACGGCTTGATGTCGCGGTGCACCAGGCCCCGCCCGTGCACCTGCTCCAGCGCCTCGGCGAGCCCGGCGGCCAGCGCCCGTACGCCGTTCTCGGGCAGCGGCCCGAAGGTCTTCACGGCGTCGGACAGCGCCGGGCCCGCGACGTAGCGGGTGGCCACCCAGGGCACCGGCGAGTCGGTGTCCGCGTCGAGCACCGGGGCGCTCCACGTGCCGCCGACCCGGCGCGCCGCCTCCACCTCGCGCTCGAAGCGGGTGCGGAACTCCGGGTCGTCGGCGAGCTCCGAGCGCACCACCTTCACGGCCACGGTGCGGCCGCCCGGGCTGCGTCCGAGGTAGACCCGGCCCATGCCGCCGGCCCCGAGCCGGCCGAGCAGGCGGTAGGGACCGATCGCCGTGGGGTCGTTCGCCTGTAGCGGTTGCATCTGCGCGCCTCTCGCGGTGCGGAAGGTCGAAGAACAACGGGAGTTCCCCGCATACGCCGGGCAACCTACGGGAAGCCCGTGAAATCAGAGAAGGTGTACCCGTGCCCGGGGCGGGAACCCCACGCGGCGGGCGAACTCGGCGATCCCGGTCAACTGGTCCTGTCCGAGGGAGAAGTCCAGCGTGGTGAAGTAGCGCTGCAGCGTGTCCGCGTCGAAGGACTCCCAGCGGGCGGCCTGTTCGGCGACCTTCTCCACCTCCTCCATGCTCAGGTCGCGGGAGGCGAGGAAGGCCCGGTGCACCTCGTGCACGGCCTCGGGGTGGGCGGCCAGGTAGTCGCGGCGGGCGGCCCACACGGCGAAGACGAAGGGCAGCCCGGTCCACTCCTTCCACATCAGGCCGAGGTCGTGCACCTCCAGGCCCAGCCGCGGCGCGTCGTGCAGCGAGGCGCGCAGCGCGGCGTCGCCGATCAGCACGGCGGCCTGCGCCTCCTGCATCATCAGCGACAGGTCCGGCGGGCACGTGTAGTAGTCGGGCGCGACCTTGTACTGCTCGGCGAGCAGCAGCTCCGCGAGTCGTACGGACGTACGGCTGGTGGAGCCGAGGGCGACCCGGGCGCCGTCCAGGCTGCCCAGCGGGACCTGGCTCACGATGACGCAGGACATGACCGGGCCGTCGCAGCCGACGGCGATGTCCGGGAGGGCGACGAGCTCGTCGGAGTGGCGCAGGTACTCCATGAGCGTGATCGGGCCCACGTCGAGGTCGCCGGAGACGAGCTGGGCGCTCAGCTTCTCGGGGGTGTCCTTGGTGAGCTCCAGGTCCAGCAGGGCACCCGTTCGGGCCAACCCCCAGTAAAGAGGGACGCAATTCAGGAACTGGATGTGCCCGACGCGAGGCCGGGTCCGGCGCTCACCACCGGCGGAGGGAAGAGGCGCAGCTTTGTCCACATCAGGAGGCTAGACCCCCGCTCCGGTGATCTTTCGGCGGGGCCCTTCGGCGGTGTCGTCCCGGGCACCGTCCAGAGGCCAGGGGTTCACCGTGCGTTCGCTCTTTAGGCGGTCCGGGTGAATGGGGATCTTGCCGCTCTTCCCCGGTGAGGATGCTCCGTGCTACTGTCGTCGCAAGTTGCAGTTTGGTTTCCCTTGCAGTACAAAGCCTGCGGAGCATGTGACCGCGGGCTTTTGTAGTTTTCAGACTTCTTGCGGTTAGCAGGGCAGGTTCTGGAGCAGGGCAACCCTTTGGCCCAAGGAGGGCTTATGGCTACCGGAACCGTCAAGTGGTTCAACGCCGAGAAGGGCTTCGGCTTCATCGCCCAGGACGGCGGCGGCCCCGATGTCTTCGTCCACTACTCCGCGATCAACGCCAGCGGCTTCCGCTCGCTGGAGGAGAACCAGGCGGTGACCTTCGACGTCACCCAGGGTCCGAAGGGCCCGCAGGCGGAGAACGTCGTCCCCGCCTAATTGCGGAGACAGCGTGTAGTAGTACCCGATAAGCAGTACCCAAGGAGCCCCGCACAGCGTGCGGGGCTCCTGCCTTTTCCCCGGTGCGGGACGGCCGGATTACTCCGTGAATGCGGCCGGGAACACCGCGCAGCGGTGCCGGCGGAACCTGCCGCGGCCGGCGACCGGGTAGCCGGCCCCCGGGTTCAGCCCCGGGTCGCCGCGCGCGAGGCGTCGTCCGCCTCGTCCTCCTGGGCGGCACTGGCGGCGAGGTTGGCCCGGGTGCGCTCCACACGGGCCGAGACCTGCACGGAGGCCTGCTCGCGCAGACCGCGCAGCACGACGAAGCTGAGCGGCGCGCTGATCACCAGCGCGAGCAGCATGACCCACAGCAGGTTGGAGTCGCCGAGCCCGGCCGGCAGGACGTGGACGTAGACCAGACCCCAGATGACGAGGAAGCAGGCCGCGAAGAGGCCAAGGCGCATCAGGGAGTAGCGCAGCATGGGACTCGGCTTCCAGCTCACGGCGATGCCACTTCCTTCGGTGTGTTCGGCGGTCCGGCCCACGGGACGTACCGGACGTACTCGCCCACCAGTGAAGCACGGGGCCGCGACGCTCAGAGCAGCGGGAGCCACATCGTGATTTCGTCCCGGTCGTCACCTGCGGCGATGCGGATCGCCCCGGGCGTCCTGCCGACCTCCTTGTAGCCGACGGAGGCGTAGAAGCGGTCCAGGCCCATGCCGCTGCGGCAGGTGAGCCGCAGCCCCTCCAGGCCCAGCTCGCGCGCCGCGCGCTCGGCCTCCCGCAGCAGGTCCGCGCCGTGCCCGCGCCCCTGGTGGGCGGGGTCGACCATGACGGTGTAGAGCCAGGCCCAATGCCCCATCAGGCGGTGGGTGTTGAGGGTCAGGAAGGCCGTCGCGGCCAGGCGCCCGTCCTCGAATCCGGCGATCAGATGCGCCCGGCCCCCGGATATCGCCTCGCAGCGGCCCTCCGCCTGCGGGGCCACGTCCGCGGCGGTGACGGGGGCCACGAAGCCGACGGCGCCGCCGGCGTTGGTGACGTCCGTCCAGAGGGTGACGAGCTGGCTCCGCAGGTCGGCGGTGAGCTCGGGGTCGAGGGTGAAGCGCAGTGCCATGGCGCAACTTTAGGGACGCCCACTGACGGGCCCTGAAGGCGGTCCGGACTCCGGGCGACATTCACGTGAAGCGCGGGCCCGGGGTCGCCGGGGCCCGCGCTCCACGTGCGGTGCACGGTACGGGTCAGAAGCGCATCGGCTGCGGCGCCTCGCGGCGCGCGGCGTCCGGGCCCGGGTACTCGCGGATGATCTCGTAGCGCGTGTTGCGCTCGACCGGGCGGAAGCCCGCGTCCGTGATGAGCTCCAGCAGGTCGTCACGGGTGAGCTTGTTGGGCGTGCCGTAGTTGTCGGCGTCGTGGGTGATCTTGTACTCGACGACCGAGCCGTCCATGTCGTCCGCGCCGTGCTGGAGCGCCAGCTGCGCGGTCTGGACGCCGTGCATGACCCAGAAGACCTTCACGTGCGGGACGTTGTCGAAGAGCAGCCGGGAGACCGCGAAGGTCTTCAGCGCGTCGGCGCCGGAGGCCATGGTGGTGCGGGCCTGGAGGGTGTTGCGGACCTTGCCGTCCTTGAGGTCGACGAAGTCGTGCTGGTAGCGCAGCGGGATGAAGACCTGGAAGCCGCCGGTCTCGTCCTGGAGCTCGCGCAGGCGCAGCACGTGGTCCACCCGGTGCCGGGGCTCCTCGACGTGCCCGTACAGCATGGTGCACGGGGTCTTCAGACCCTTCTCGTGCGCCAGGCGGTGGATGCGCGACCAGTCCTCCCAGTGGGTGCGGTGGTCGACGATGTGCTGCCGCACCTCCCAGTCGAAGATCTCGGCGCCGCCGCCGGTCAGCGACTCCAGGCCGGCCTCGATCAGCTCGTCCAGGATCTCGCTCGCGCTCAGCCCGGAGATCGTCTCGAAGTGGTGGATCTCGGTGGCGGTGAACGCCTTGAGGGAGACGTTCGGCAGCGCCTCCTTGAGCGCCTTGAGCGAGCGCGGGTAGTAGCGCCACGGGAGCGTGGGGTGCAGGCCGTTGACGATGTGGAGCTCGGTGAGGTTCTCCCCCTCCATCTCCTTCGCCAGCCGCACGGCCTCCTCGATGCGCATCGTGTACGCGTCCTTCTCCCCCGGCTTGCGCTGGAAGGAGCAGTAGGCGCAGGAGGCCGTGCACACGTTGGTCATGTTGAGGTGGCGGTTGACGTTGAAGTGGACGACGTCGCCGTTCTTCACCGTCCGCACGTGGTGGGCGAGGCCGCCCAGCCAGGCGAGGTCGTCGGACGCGTAGAGGGCGATGCCGTCCTCACGGGTCAGCCGCTCACCCGCGTAGACCTTCTCCTCCAGCTCCCGCTTGAGCCCAGCGTCCATGCCTCGCCTCGCCTCCACACCTTCCTCGACCGGCCGTCGGCCGGCGGACAACCCGCTCGACCTTACGCCTACACGGACTCGGGCAGCTCCCCGACCCGGTTCTCCCACTTGGTGGACAGCACGATGGTGGTGCGGGTGCGGGCGACGCCCTTGGTGCCGGACAGCCGGCGGATGGTGTGCTCCAGGCCGTCCACGTCGGGGACGCGGACCTTGAGCATGTAGGAGTCGTCGCCGGCGATGAACCAGCAGTCCTCGATCTCGTCGAGATCGCGCAGCCGCGTGGCGACGTCCTCGTGGTCGGCGGCGTCGCTCAGCTGCAGACCGACCAGGGCCGTGACGCCGAGGCCGAGCGCGGCGGGGTGGATGGTGGCCCGGTAGCCGGTGATCACGCCGGCCTGCTCCAGGCGGTTGATCCGGTCGGTGACGCTGGGGCCGGACAGGCCCACCAGCCGGCCCAGCTCGGCGTACGAGGCCCGGCCGTTCTCACGGAGGGCCTGAATGAGCTGCCTGTCCACCGCGTCCATCAGACTGGACCCCTTCATTCGTGCCGTGATTGCGCTGTCGGGACAAGAATCTAAGGCATCAGCGGGCATGTGCCTTGCGCATCGAGCGGCAGGGGCCTCATCCGCCGTCATCCGCCTCAGCAGTCCCGGCAGGCCCGGGGAACCCGGTGGTCCCAGCAGTCCCGGCGGCCGCCCGCGCGGCCCCCAGCTCGCCCTCCCAGCGGTGGTAGAGCTTGTGCGGCACCCCGGCGGCGTCCAGCACCCGGCCGGCCACGAAGTCGACGAGGTCCTGGATGTGCCGGGCGCCCGCGTAGAACGCCGGCGACGCGGGAAGCACCACGGCACCCGCCTCGTCCAGGGCGACCAGGTGCCGGAGGGTCTGCCCGCCGAGCGGTGTCTCCCGTACGGCCACCACCAGCGGCCGCCGCTCCTTCAGGGTGACACTCGCGGCGCGCTGGAGCAGGTCCTTGGAGAGTCCCAGCGCGACCCCGGCCACGCAGGCGGTGCTCGCCGGGACGATCAGCATGCCCTTGACGGGGTACGAGCCCGAACTCGGCCCGGCCGCCAGATCCCCGGCGGCCCAGTGGCGCACCCGGGTGACGTCGGCCGTGAAGCGGTCCGGGGTGCCGTCGGCGCCGCGGGCCAGCCAGCGGGACAGGTCCTCGCGCCAGTGGCCGTCACGGAAGGGCGCCCCGGTCTCGTCCAGCACCGTGAGGCGGGCGGCCCGGCTGACCACCAGGTCGACGGCCTCGCCCGCGTGCAGCAGCGCCCGGATCACGGCGGCCGCGTACGGCGTCCCGGAGGCCCCGGAGACCCCGACCACCCAGGGCGTCCCGCGCCCGCGCTCGTCCATGGGGCGAGCCTATCCGGCCCCTCGTACAACCTTCCGCCCAGCTCATGCGTCAATGAGGTGTTCATGTAACAACCAAGGGGTTGGGGAGAGAACCATCATCGCCATGCGGAAGGGCATCGCCGCCGCCGGCTGCGCCGCCTTCGTACTCACCACCGCCGCCGCGTGCGGCACCACCACGAGCCTGAGCGCCGGCGCCAAGGTCCAGCAGGCGCTGGACGGGCTCGGCGAGCAGAAGTCCGTCACGCTGTCCGTGGGCTTCGACGGGAACCAGCAGCAGATCTGGACCGCGCTCAAGGGCTCGGACGGCTTCACCCAGGACTACGCGAAACTGCTCGCCGATTTCGACGTCTCGATGTCCGTGAGCGCCGACAAGCCGCTCAAGGACATCAAGGACACCAAGACCGACCCCGCCTCGGTCGCGCTGCGGGTCTCGCTCGGCCAGGGCAAGGACCTGCTGGAGGTCCGCAGCCTGGCGGGGAAGCAGGTCTACCTCCGCGCCGACCTGCGCCAGTTCCTGACGCTCGCCGACGGTCTCGCCACCAAGGAGGACAAGGCCGATCTGCAGCAGTTCCGGCAGATGCTCGACGCGGCCGACAAGCTGCCCTCCTCGCTGAAGTCCGTGAAGGACGCGGTCGGCGGCAAGTGGGTCTCCGTCGACGTCAAGTCCTTCGAGGAGTTCTCCAAGAGCATGGCCAAGGAGGGCGGTTCGCCGCTGCCGGACACCTCGGCCCTGGACCCCAAGACGGCGGAGCAGGTCACCAAGGCGCTGCGCGAGGCCGTCGAGCACAACGCGAAGTTCACCGACGCCGGCAGCAAGGACGGCGCCGACCACGTCAAGGTGACCCTGCCGGCCGGGAAGACGGCCGACGCCCTCGCCGAGGCGCTCAAGCCCGTGGCGGACCAGCTGCCGGACGGGTTCTCGACCGCCGACCTGCAGTCGGTGCCGGACAAGGACGTCAGCGTCGACGTGGCCGTCAAGGACGGGGCCCTGTCGGGGATCACCCTGGACCTCGACCAGTTCGACACCGGCAACGAGATCCAGGGCGCGCTGCCGCTGACCGTCGGCTTCGCGCCCGACGCGCAGCCCGTCGCCGCCCCGGCCGGCGCCACCCCGCTCAACCCCCAGGACATCATGGGCGCCGTGATGCAGCTCATGGCGGGCGGAATGGCCGCGTAAGGCGCGGAACCGCCACGTACGCCCAAGTCGTTGTCTACCGTGGAAAGTCCGGGGGGACACCCGGACGGACGCACGGACGGTGGACCACCACGAGGGGGGATCCTGTGGCGTACGAACCCATCGCCGGCCACGACGCCGGTGACGCCCGGCACGGCGCCCGCAGCGGCGCCGTGCCGGGCCCGGGCGTCCGGGCCCGTACGGCCGGTGCGCTCATGCTCGGCTGGGTGGGCCTGCTCTGGCTGATCGAGTCGGTCGACGCCATGACCGGCCACGCGCTCGACACCTTCGGCATCGTGCCGCGCGAGGCAGGGGAGTTGCGGGACATCGTCCCGGCGGCCTTCATCCACTTCGGCTTCGACCACGTCGCCGCCAACAGCCTGCCGCTGCTGGTGCTGGGGTTCCTGGCGGCGCTGCGCGGCACCCGCCGCTTCCTGAGCGTGGCCTTTGTGATCATCCTGTGCAGCGGCCTGGGGGTCTGGCTGGTCGCGCCGCCGCACACCAACACCGCGGGCGCCTCGGGGCTGGTCTTCGGCCTCTTCGGCTATCTGCTGGTGCGCGGCTTCGTGGACCGGCGGCTGATCGACATCGCGGTCGGCCTGGTCGTCGCGGTGCTGTACGGCTCCATCCTGTGGGGGGTTCTGCCCACCGCGCAGGGGGTGTCCTGGCAGGGCCATCTCTTCGGCCTGGCGGGCGGGGTGGCCGCGGCGTTCCTGTTCCGTGACCGCCCCGTCGACGGGCTGATCCGGTGAGGCCGTAGGATCCCGGACAACACGATCACGGGGGGGCGGTCGCGCATGACCGATTTCAGCAAGCACGAGAGCACACCGCCGCAGGACATGGCACCTCAGGGCCCGCCTCAAGGGCCGCCGCAGGGACCCCCGCAGGGCCCGCCGCCGCCCGGACCCGGCCCGTACGCCGCCCCCGGGGCCGGTCCGTTCCCCCCGCCGCCCCCGCCGTACGGACACCCCGGGCAGCCCGGCGGCCCGGGCCCCGGCTGGGCGGGCGCCCCGGGTTATCCGCCGCCGTTCCCGCAGCCGCCGATGCGGCCGCCGACCGGGCCGGCGATGTGGGCGCACCTGAGCGCCCTGATCACGGTCCTCGTGGGCTCCAGCATCTGCTGCCTCGGCTGGGCGCTGGGCTGGATCCCGCCGCTGATCATCCGCAACAACGAGCAGAACAAGTACGACCCGTTCATCCGCCACCACTCCGCGCAGGCGATGAACTTCGGCATCACCGCCGCCATGACCGTCCTGCTGGGCGGCGTGGGCTACGGCCTCGGCATCGGCGGCGCGATCTGGCACGGCGAGGACAACGGCCCGATCGTCCTGGCCATCGTCGGCTTCGGCCTGCTCGCGCTGTGCGCGCTCCACATGCTGCTCGGGATCATCTTCTGCGCCATCGCCGCCACCAAGGCCAACAGCGGCCAGTGGTGGCGCTATCCGCGGCTCGTCGCGCTGCCGTTCGTCAAGTCCGAGCAGGGCTGAGCGAAAGCTCGCCGGCCCGGGGGCCGGGGGCGGGCGGCGCTCAGACGCCGAGCCCCCGGACCATCAGGTCGAGCAGCGCGCACACGAACAGCGCCATGCCGATGAAGCCGTTGACCGTGAAGAAGGCGCGGTTGAGCCGGCTGAGGTCGCCCGGCTTGACGATGCTGTGCTCGTAGACGAACGCGCCGCCGACGATCAGCATGCCGATCCACCAGAAGGCACCGGCGCCCACGGCCAGTCCGTACCAGACGAGCAGCACGGTGGTCACCACGTGGCTGACGCGCGCGCCGTACAGCGCGCCGTCGATGCCGAAGCGGGCGGGCACGGAACGCACGCCGTGGGCGCGGTCGGCGGCGACGTCCTGGCAGGCGAAGATCAGGTCGAAACCGCCGATCCACACACCGACCGCGAGACCGAGGATCACCGCGTCCCACGACCAGGTCCCGCTGACCGCGAGCCAGGCACCCACCGGGCCCATGGCCTGGGCGAGTCCGAGGATCGCGTGCGGGTAGTCGGTGAACCGCTTGCCGTACGGGTAGACCACCATCGGCACCACCGCGACCGGCGCGAGCGCCAGGCAGAGCGGGTTGAGCAGGGCGGCCGCGCCGAGGAACAACGCCACGGCGATCAGCGCGCCGGTCCACGCCGAGCGCACCGAGACGGCGCCGGTGACCAGTTCACGCCCGGCCGTGCGCGGATTGCGGGCGTCGATCTCGCGGTCGATGATCCGGTTGCAGGCCATCGCGAAGGTGCGCAGGCCCACCATGGCGACCGTGATCAGGAAGAGCTGCCACCAGTGCACGCTCCGGTCCTCGGCGAACATCGCGCTGAGCGCGGCGATGTAGGCGAAGGGCAGCGCGAAGACCGAGTGCTCGATCAGCACCAGCCGCAGGAACGCGCGGACTTTGCCGTCGGGCCGGGGCGAGGGGCCGAAAAGGTCCGGGGTCGCGGATTCCGCGCTCACAGGTTGTACTCCTTCCAGCGGCGGTCGACCTTCGCGGCGGTCTCCGGGTCGGAGACCACCATCTCGGGCCAGCCGCCGTCGCGGGTGTAGCCCTCCTCGGGCAGCTTCCGGGTCGCGTCGATGCCCGCCTTGCCGCCCCAGAACTGCTGGTAGGAGGCGTGGTCGAGATGGTCCACGGGTCCCTCGACGACCGACAGGTCGCGGGCGTAGTCGGTGTTGCCCAGCGCCCGCCAGGCGACCTCGTGCAGGTCGTGCACGTCGCAGTCGGCGTCGACCACGACGATCAGCTTGGTCAGCGACATCATGTGGGCGCCCCAGACGGCGTGCATCACCTTCTGGGCGTGCTTGGGGTACTTCTTGTCGATCGAGACGATCGCGCAGTTGTGGAAGCCGCCGGCCTCGGGCAGGTGGTAGTCCACGATGTCCGGCACGATGATCTTCAGCAGCGGCAGGAAGAACCGCTCGGTGGCCCGGCCCAGCGGGCCGTCCTCGGTCGGCGGCCGGCCGACGACGATGGACTGCAGCAGCGGGCGCTTGCGCATCGTCACGCAGTCGATGGTCAGCGCCGGGAAGGGCTCCTGCGGGGTGTAGAAGCCGGTGTGGTCGCCGAACGGCCCCTCGGGCAGCGTCTTCCCGGGCTCCAGCCAGCCCTCCAGCACCACCTCGGCATGGGCGGGGACCTGGAGCGGCACCGTCTTGCAGTCGACCATCTCCACCCGCTTGCCCCCGACGAAGCCCGCGAAAAGGTACTCGTCGATGTCGCCGGGGAGCGGGGCGGTGGAGGCGTACGTCACGGCCGGCGGGCAGCCGAAGGCGATGGCGACCGGCAGCCGCTCGCCGCGCCGCAGGGCCACCTGGTAGTGGTTGCGGCTGTCCTTGTGGATCTGCCAGTGCATGCCGATGGTGCGGCGGTCGTGGCGCTGGAGCCGGTACAGGCCGAGGTTGCGCACCCCGGTCTCGGGGTCCTTGGTGTGCGTCAGGCCCAGGTTGAAGAAGGAGCCGCCGTCCTCGGGCCAGGTGAACAGCGCGGGCAGCGCGTCGAGGTCCACGTCGTCGCCGGTGAGGACGACCTCCTGGACGGGCGCGTCCTTCACCTTCCTCGGCGGGACGTGGGTCATCCCGGCGAGCTTGCCGAAGGCCTCGCGCACCCCGACGAATCCGTGCGGCAGTTCCGGCTTGAGCAGCCCGGCGATGCGGTCGCCGATGTCGGCGTAGGACGTCAGGCCCAGCGACTTCAGCAGCCGCCGGTCGGTGCCGTACACGTTCATCGCCAGGGGCATCGAGGAGCCCTTGACGTTCTCGAACAGCAGCGCCGGGCCGCCCGCCTTGTTCACGCGGTCGACGATCTCCCCGACCTCCAGGTACGGGTCGACCTCGGCGGTGACGCGCTTGAGGTCGCCGTCCTTCTCCAGGGCCCTCAGCAGCGAGCGAAGATCGTCGTAAGCCATGCTGTCCAGTATCCGGTACGCACTACTCTTGACCCGTCACCGGGGCCCTGTCATGCCCCGCCGTCGCTGCCTGGGGGGCACTTCCGCGATGATCCGGCTTCTTCCGTTCCTGCTGGTGCTGGCGTTGATGATCTACGCCTTCATCGACTGCCTCAACACTCCCGAGGAGCAGGTCCGCGGTCTCCCCAAGGTCGTGTGGCTCATCATCATCCTGCTCTTCGGCGAGATCCTGGTCGGCCCGATCGTCTGGCTGGTCGCGGGCAGGCACCGCGGCGCGCCGGCCGGCGGCAGCACGCCCGCGGAGTGGCACCGCAACCATCGCACGCAGTGGGTCGCCCCCGACGACAACCCGCAGTTCCTGCACTCGCTCCGCGAGGAGAACAAGCGCGACGAGCAGCTGCTGAAGAGTTGGGAGGCCGACCTGCGCCGCCGCGAGGAGGAACTGCGGCGCCGCGAGAGCGGTTCCGGCGGCACGCAGGACGAAACACCGCCCCGCGGCTGATCCCTGCGGGACACTGGCCGTCATGGACACCGCACAGGCGATGCTCACGACGGCCGTCGCCGAGGCCCGCGCGGGCCTCGCGGAGGGCGGCATCCCCATCGGCGCGGCCCTCTATGCCGCGGACGGCAGCACGGTCCTGGGCCGCGGCCACAACCGCCGCGTCCAGGACGGCGACCCGTCGGCGCACGGCGAGACGGCCGCCTTCCGCGCGGCCGGCCGGCAGCGCACCTACCGCGGCACGACGATGGTGACCACGCTGTCGCCGTGCTGGTACTGCAGCGGCCTGGTGCGGCAGTTCGGGATCTCCCGGGTGGTCATCGGCGAGGCCCGCACCTTCCGGGGCGGCCACGACTGGCTGGCGGAGCACGGGGTGGAGATCGTGCTGCTGGACGACCCGGAGTGCGTGGCGATGATGACGGACTTCATCGGGGCCCGCCCGGACCTGTGGAACGAGGACATCGGCGCATGATCCCCACCATCGACCTCGGCCCCTGGCTCTCCGGCGACGCCGCCGCCCGGGCCCGCGTCGCCACCACCGTCGACGAAGCCCTGTGCGCGGCGGGCTTCCTGCTGGTCACCGGGCACGGGGTCGATCCGGGCCTGCGCGCGGCGATCCGGGAGGCCGCCCGCCGCTTCTTCCTGCTGCCCACCGACGCCAAGCAGCCGTACGCGGTGCGGGTCGGCGGCCGCGGCTGGCTGGGCCCGGGCGCGGAGGCCAATGCCTCCGCGGAGGGCACGCCCACCCCGCCGGACCTGAAGGAATCCTGGTCGTTCGCGGCCGAGCGACCCACCGGCGATCCGGCCGTGGACGCCGAGTGGTTCCTGCCCAACGTCTGGCCGTCCCAGGTGCCCGGGCTGCGGCCGCTGGTGACGGAGTACATCGCGCGGATGCGCGAGCTGTCGGACCGCCTGCTGGAACTGCTCGCCGCCGCGCTGGGCGTGGCGCCGGACTTCTTCACCCGGCACACGGGACATCCCACCTGGGGCCTGAACCTCAACTGGTACCCCGGCACCGAGGTCGTCGGGGAGCCCGCGCCGGGCCAGTTCCGGATCGGCCCGCACACCGACTTCGGCACCGTCACCGTGCTCGACCGCCAGCAGGGCAAGGGCGGCCTCCAGGTCCACACCGATGCCGGCGGCTGGCAGGACGCCCCCTGGCACCCGGACGCGTTCACCGTCAACATCGGCGATCTGATGGCCCGCTGGACCGGCGACCGCTGGCGCTCCGGACGGCACCAGGTGCTGCCCCCGCCGGCCGACGCGCCGGCGGAGGAGCTGATGTCGCTGGTCTGGTTCTTCGAGTGCGACCCGGGCACCCGCGTCGTGCCGCTGCCCGCGCCCGTCGGCCGGGTCGCGTACGAGCCGGTGGACTCGCACACGTACCTGAGGGCCAAGCTGGACGCGATCAGCGTGGACTGAGTGATCCCCGCGCGGGCTCAGACGCCCGCGTAGGAGTGCTTGCCGGTGATGAAGATGTTCACGCCGTAGTAGTTGAACAGGAAGCACGCGAAGGCGAGCAGCGCCAGGTAGGCGGCCTTGCGGCCCTTCCAGCCGGCGGTGGCGCGGGCGTGCAGGTAGCAGGCGTAGACGACCCAGGTGATGAAGGACCAGGTCTCCTTGGGGTCCCAGCCCCAGTAGCGGCCCCAGGCCGCCTCGGCCCAGATCGCGCCCGCGATGATCGTGAACGTCCACAGCGGGAAGACCATGGCGTTGACCCGGTACGCGAACTTGTCCAGGCTCGCGGCGGCCGGCAGGCGGTACATGATGCCCGCCCAGGTGCCCTCGGCCTTGCCCGACGCGGCGAGGGCGGTCTCGTAGTGGTCGCGGAGGAGGTAGAGCAGCGTGGCGACCGCGCCCAGGTAGAACACCGCTCCGGAGATGATCGCGCAGGAGACGTGGATCCACAGCCAGTACGAGTGCAGGGCGGGAACCAGCTGGTCGCTGTCGGTGTAGAGGACGGAGACGGCAAGACCCAGGTCGAGCAGGACCGTCGTGGTCAGGATGAGCCCGATCCAGCGGACCTTCTTGCCCAGGGCGAGCAGCACGAGGTACGCGGTGACCGCGACGGCGCCGAAGGTCGTCGAGAACTCGTACATGTTGCCCCACGGCGCGCGCTGCACCGAGACCGCGCGGGCGACGACACTGCCCACGTGCATCGCCCAGGCCAGCGCGGTGAGGGAGATCGCCATCCGGCCGTAGGTGTCCCCCTGCCGGTCGCCGCCGGCGGCGCCGGGTCCGTCCGCGAAGCCCCGGTCGCTGCTGGAGGCACGGGTGACGACCGTGGGCCGCTGCAGGGTGGCGGTGCCGCCGCCCTTGACGGTGACGGTCACCGCGGGCCGGTCCGCGGCGGGTTCGGCGGCGAGCGCGGCGGAGGTCCTGGCGACCTTGCTGCGGCTGCCGAAGACCCACTCCGCGATGTAGGCGAGGAAGGCCAGCGTGTAGACCGCCATCGCCGAGTAGATCAGGTAGTTGCTGATATGGGCGACGTTCTCGTTGACCGCGGCAGCACTGGTCACGCGCGCGCTCCTTCGTCATCGGGCAGGGGGTGTTCTGAGGATTCCGGGTCCGCCGCGGGCAGCAGCGGTGCCGTGGACGTGAGGTCTGCGGCGAGGTCGCCGAGTTCTTCGGCGATCCGCACCGACTCGCTGCGGCCGAGACCGGCGAGCTCGACGACGGTGGTACCGTCCGCGCCGCGCACCGCCCGCACCCACACGCGGCGGCGCTGGATGAACAGCGAACCGGCCAGGCCGAGGATCGCGGACACCGCGCTCACCAGCGCCCAGCCGTTGCCGACCTGGTGGGAGACCTGGAAGCTGGCCCAGGTCTTGACGCCGTCGAAGGTGAGGGTGCCGTCGCCGTTCGGCAGGGTCAGCGTGTCGCCCTGCTTCATGGCCTTGCGGAGGATCTCTCCGCCGGCGTCCTTGAACTGCTTCATGTTGGCCGTGTCGAGCTGGTACACGTTCTGCGGAAGGCCGGCGTCCACGCCCAGGTCGCCGTAGTAGGCGGTGAGGACGAGCGCGGGGTAGTCCAGGGCGGGGAACGTGGAGTGCGGTCCCTGCGTGGCGTTGAGCCCGAAGGTCGGGGTGAACAGGCCGCTGAAGCCGTACTGGATCCGCTTGTCCGCGTGGTTGCGGGCGTCCATCACCTTGATCACGCCGGACGAGGTGAGGTTGCCGTCCTGCGGCAGGAAGGGCACCGGGCCCTCGAAGACCACATTGCCCTTGCCGTCCCGGACGGTGACCGAGGGCGCGTAGCCGTGGCCGATGAGGTAGACCTTCGAGCCGCCGATCTCCAGCGGCTTGTTGACCTCGATCGCCGACGGTGTCCGCTTGCCGTCCGCGCTCGTCCAGTAGTGGATGTGGGCGCGGAAGGTGCGCGGGGTGCCCTTCTCGGGACCGGAGCGGGCGTACGAGGCGGTGAAGCCGTCCAGCTTGAAGCCGAAGCTCGCCAGGTCGTCGGCGTTGTAGAAGGTGCCGGGCTTGAAGTCGTCGTACTGGGTGAGGGTGTTGTTGAAGCCGTCGCCCTCGACGATCAGCTTTCCTCCCTCGGCCTTGAACAGGCCGCCCACCGCGAAGGCGATCAACAGGCCGAACAGGGCCACGTGGAAGAGCAGGTTGCCCGCCTCGCGCAGATAGCCCTTCTCGGAGGCGACCGCTGAATCGGCCGTACGGGTCCGGAAGCGGCGGCCGCGCAGCACCCGCCGTGCCGCTTCGAGCACCTCGTCCGGTTCGGCCGCGGTGCGCCAGGTCGCGTACGCCGGGAGCCGGGTGAGGTTGCGCGGCGGCAGCGGCGGCTTGGCGCGCAGCTGGCCGACGAACTGCCAGCTGCGCGGCACGATGCAGCCGGCGAGCGAGACGAAGAGCAGGATGTAGATCGCCGAGAACCACACCGAGCTGTAGACGTGGAACAGGCCGAGCTTCTCGTACAGGGGCGCCACCGTGGTGTGCGCGTCCTTGAAGTCCTGCGCCTTGACCGCGTCGACGCTGGTCTGCGGGACCAGGGAACCGGGGATCGCGGCCAGCGACAGCAGGAAGAGCAGCACCAGCGCGACCCGCATCGAGGTCAGCTGCCGCCACATCCAGCGCAGCCAGCCCCACACCTCGCGGACGGTCCAGGCGAGCCCGCCGGTGAAGCCGGGCCTGCGCACGCCGCCGAAGGAGCCGGGCACGATCTCGCCCAGGTCCTCCACCGGCGCGGTCGACAGCTGGGCGCCGGCGGCCCCCAGGTCGGCGCCCGTGTCCGCGTCCGGGCCCGCTTCGGCCTCCGCGGGGCGGCCCGGGGCCGCCGTCTCGCTGTTCTTGGAGCTCATGGATCAGATCCCTGGGGTGAAGCCGGTCGTCCAGATCTGCATCTGGTACACGATGTGGTCCCACACGCCGGTGACGAGCAGGACGCCGACGGCGACGAGCATGCCACCGCCGATCCGCATCACCCACACATAGTGGCGCTTGACCCAGCCGAAGGCCCCGAGGGCGCGGCGGAAGGCGAGGGCCGCCGCTATGAACGGCAGCCCGAGACCGAGGCAGTAGACGGCGGTGAGCAGGGCGCCGCGGCCGGCGCTGGCCTCGTTGAACGCGAGCGCGTTGACGGCGGCGAGCGTCGGGCCGATGCAGGGGGTCCAGCCGATACCGAAGAGCACACCGAGCAGCGGTGCTCCCGCCAGACCCATCGTCGGCCTGCGGTGGAAGCGGAACTCGCGCTGGGTGATGCCGCCGACCAGGCCCATGAAGGCCAGTCCGAGGACGATGGTGAGCGCGCCGAGCACCTTGGTGATGACCGTCTTGTGCTCCTGCAGCGTCCAGCCGAAGTTGCCGAACAGCGCGCCGCCGGAGACGAAGACGGCGGTGAAGCCGATGACGAACAGCGAGGCCCCGGCGAGCATCCGCCCGCGCCGCGCCTCGGCGAGGTCGGTGCCGGTGACGCCGGTCACGTACGACAGGTAGCCGGGCACCAGCGGCAGTACGCAGGGGGAGAAGAAGGAGACCAGTCCCCCGAGCAGCGCGACCGGCACGGCGGCGAGCAGAGCGCCGTTGAGCACGGTCTGGTTGGCGGCGACAGCGAGTGTGCTCACGTCACTTCTCCGCGACCACCGGGTCGAGTGCCTTGTGCAGTTCGCCCGCGCTCAGCTCCTTGAGGGCGCGCACCGCGATCTTCCCCTGCCGGTCCAGGATCAGGGTGGATGGAATGGCCTGCGGGTTGAGGCTGCCCTTGGGGAAGCGCAGCAGGAGGTCGCCGGCGGGGTCGTACAGGCTCGGGAAGGGGATGCCGAACTCGTTCTCGAACGCCTTGGCCTGCGCGGTCTGCAGGTCCCGGGTGTTGATGCCGACGAACTCCACGCCTTGGGGCTTGGTCTGCTTCGCGACCTCGGCCAGGTGCGGCGCCTCGGCCCGGCAGGGCGGGCACCAGGAACCCCAGACGTTGACGACGACGACCTTGCCCTTGTAGTCGGCGAGGCTGAGCTGAGCGCCGTCGACGGTCTTGCCGCTCAGTTCGGGGGCGGCCGTCCGGTGCCCCTGCGCGATCGTGGTGATCTCGCCGGTGCCGCCGACGTAGTTGCTGCCGCCGGCGCCGTTGGAGGAGGCCGAGGAGGTCGAGCAGGCCGTGACGGCCAGCGCGAACGCAGCCGCGCCGGCCAGCGCAGCGGTGGTGCGGAGCAAGCGGCGTCGGAGGGCGCGCGTAGGACTCATGTGAAAAGTTTCGCATGTGGTCCCGAGCGATCTTGCGCACCCCCGACACCTTTGCCGAAAGCGGCGAATGCCCCGTATAAACGGCGCCTAATCGCGGTCCGGGGCCCGTCCGGCGAACGCCGCGGTGAACGCCTCCTCGAAGGCCTTGAGGTCGTCGGGCCTGCGGCTGGTCACCAGGACGTTCGGGCCGGTGGGGTCGACCACGACCTCCTGGTCGAGCCAGGTGCCGCCCGCGTTGGTGATGTCCGTGCACAGGCTGGGCCACGAGGTGAGGGTGCGTCCGCGCACCGCGCCGGCCTCGATCAGCAGCCACGGCGCGTGGCAGATCGCGGCGACCGGGCGGCCCTCGTCGAAGAAGTCCTTGGCGAAGCGGACGGCGTCGGGGTCCAGGCGCAGCTGGTCGGGGTTCGCGACCCCGCCGGGGAGCACGAGGCCGTCGAAGTCCACCGAGGCCACCTCTTCGAGGGTGTCGTCCACGGGGAAGGTGCCGGCCTTGTCCAGGTGGTCGAAGGCCTGGACGGTGCCGTGTTCGCGGGAGACGAGCCGCGGGGTGCCGCCGGCCTCCCGCACGGCCCGCCACGGGCTGGTCAGTTCGATCTGCTCGACGCCCTCGGCGGCGACGAGGAAGGCGATCTTCCTGCCCTGCAGCGGTGCGGTCATGGGGTCCCCTTCGGTGCCTGGTCGCGGGTCAGGAGCCGTTCGCCGACGGTTCAGGAGAGGATCGGGGCGGTCCCGGCGGGCGGGAACGCCCCGTTCCGGGGATCGCCTTCCCCGAGCGGATCGGGCGAAACAGACCCCGCGCCGCGGGTGGGGATACGTTCCTGCGCCAGAAACCGCCGCCAGCCGCCGGGAGGCGGCAGGCCCGGCCCGAGGGTGCGCAGCTTCGCCAGCACCGCCGGGTCCTGCACGTCCAGCCAGTCCGCGAACTGCCGGAAGGACACCATGCGGACCTCGTCGTGATCGGCGATCCGCCGCAGCGCGTCCTCCACGGCGTCCATGTAGATGCCGCCGTTCCACCGCTCGAAGTGGTTGCCGATGAACAGCGGCGCCCGGTTGGTCTCGTACGCGCGCAGGAAGCCGGAGAGGTAGGCGTCCCGCGCCTGCCGTTCCCACTCGGGGTAGTTGGCGGGATTGCCGCGGGTGGAGTTCGCCGACTGGTTGGCGAGCATGTTGTAGTCCATCGACAGGACCTCGAAGGAGTGCCCCGGGAAGGGCACCGACTGCAACGGCAGGTTCCACATCCCCAGCAGCCTGCCCGGCCACATCTGGAGGCCGCCCGGGGCGCTCGCGTCGTACCGCCAGCCGAGCCGCGCGGCGGTGGGCAGCAGCCCGCCGCGGCCGAGCAGACAGGGGGTGCGGCCGCCGGTCAGCTCCCTGCGGTAGTCGAAGGGCAGGGCGGGCAGGTCGTCGAAGCCGGTGTTGGTGCGCCAGTTCTCCACGAAGGAGACCGCCTGCTCGATCTCGCTGCGCCAGTCCGCCGGGGTCCAGCGGCCCACCGAGCCGGAGCCGGCGCAGAAGTGGCCGTTGAAGTGCGTGCCGATCTCGTGCCCCTCCAGCCAGGCCAGCCGCACCTGTTCCAGGGTGGCGCGCACGTGCGTGTCGGAGAGGTAGCCGATGGCGGAGGCCCCGACGGGGTTGTTCGGCGGCCGGTACAGGTGCTTCCTGGACTCCGGGAGCAGGTAGATCCCCGAGAGGAAGAACGTCATCTTCGCGCCGTGGTCGTCGGCGACCTTCCGGAAGCGCGAGAAGAGCCCGTCGTCGAGTTCGCCGGCGCCGTCCCAGGAGAACACCACGAACTGCGGGGGCCGCTGCCCCGGCTCCAGCCGGTCGGGAACCGGCTGGTGCGGCTGCGGGCCGGTGTCGGAAGTGGAACCGTCGCCGATGGGATGGGCGCTGTACGCCGTGCCGGTCGGCCCCGTCCCCCCGCCGGGCGCGCGGCGGCTCCGGGTGTGATCCCTGCCACACCCCGCCAGGCCCGCGGCGGCGGCACCGGCCGCCAGGCCCAGCACTCCACGTCGGCTGATCTCCCGCATTCCGCCCCAATCCCGTGCGCGCAGCGGCCTCCTCGCACTCGTGCCATGGCGAGGGGGCGGGCTCCTCCGTCGCGCGGTGGATTCACCGGGAAAGCGGAGTGATTCGGCCACGGTGGCGGTGCGCGGGTCGCGCTCCGGACGGGACGGACGGCGGGCGCTCGGGACGGCGGGCGGCCGGGGGCACCGGCCGCCCGCCGAGGGGGCTCAGGCCCCGAAGCCCTTGCTGCCGCCCTTGACCGGCTTCGCGCCGGCCAGCAGGTGGGCCGGGACGAGATCGCGGGCGGGTTCGGTGTACCCGACGGAGACGATCTTGTCGTCCTCGTAGGTGAACGTGGTCAGACTGGCCAGGGTGCACTGCCGCTTGCGCGGGTCGTGCCACAGCCGGCGCCGCTCCACGGCACTGCGCACGGTCCAGATCGGCAGCTGGTGGCTGACGCAGACCGCCTCGTGGCCGCGCGCGGCGTCGCGGGCGGCCTCCAGCGCGCTCGTCATCCGCACGACCTGGTCGACGTACGGCTCGCCCCAGCTCGGCCGGAACGGGTTGACCAGGAGCTTCCAGTTCGACGGGCGCCGCAGGGCACCGTCGCCCACGCCGAAGGTCTTGCCCTGGAAGGCGTTGTCCGCCTCGATGAGGCGCTCGTCGCGCGCGACGTCCAGACCGAGCACGGAGGCGATGGGCGCCGCCGTCTCCTGGGCACGCTCCAGCGGGGAGGCCACCACATAGGTGATGTCCCGCCCCGACAGGTGCTCCGCGACCCGGTCGGCCATCTTCCGCCCCAGGTCGGACAGGTGGTAGCCGGGCAGGCGCCCGTAGAGGACTCCGCTGGGGTTCTCCACCTCGCCGTGCCGCATCAGGTGGACGACCGTGATCTCGCTCATGCGGCGGCCTCCGCGGCGGCGCGGGCGGCGGCCGGCAGGGCGGCGGCGATCCGCTCGACGGCGGCGTCGTCGTGCGCCGCCGAGACGAACCAGGACTCGAAGGCCGAGGGCGGCAGGTAGACACCCTGCGCCAGCATCGAGTGGAAGAAGGCGGTGAAGCGGTGCGACTCCTGCCGCTTCGCCCCGTCGTAGTCGGTCACGCGACCCTCCGTGAAGAACACGGAGAACATGTTGCCCGCGGTCTGCAGGCTGTGCACGACGCCCTCCTTGGACAGCGCCTCGCTCACCAGGCCGGACACCTCGGCGGCGACCCGGTCCACGGTCGCGTACGCGGCGGCGTCCAGCAGCCGCAGCTGCGCCAGGCCCGCGGCGGTGGCCACCGGGTTCCCCGACAGGGTGCCCGCCTGGTAGACCGGGCCGGCCGGGGCCAGGTGCGCCATGACGTCGGCACGGCCACCGAAGGCCGCGGCGGGGAAGCCGCCGCCCATGACCTTGCCGAAGGTCATCAGGTCGGGGCGGACGCCGTCGATGCCGTACCAGCCGGCCCTCGACACACGGAAGCCGGTCATGACCTCGTCGGAGATGAAGAGCGCGCCGTTCTCCCGGCACAGGTCCGCGAGCCCCTGGTTGAAGCCCTCCGCCGGGGGCACGACGCCCATGTTGCCCGGCGAGGCCTCGGTGATCACGCAGGCGATCTCACCGGGGTGCGCGGCGAAGGCGGCCCGCACCTGGTCGAGGTCGTTGTAGGGCAGCACCAGGGTGTCGCCGGCCTGCGCGCCCGTCACGCCCGGCGTGTCCGGCAACCCGAAAGTGGCAACGCCGGAACCCGCGGCGGCCAGCAGCGCGTCCACATGACCGTGGTAGCACCCCGCGAACTTGATCACCTTGGCCCGGCCGGTGAATCCCCGTGCCAGGCGGATCGCCGACATGGTGGCCTCGGTGCCGGACGACACCAGCCGCACCTGCTCGACCGGCGCGACCCGCGCGACGATCTCCTCGGCGAGTTCCACCTCGCCCTCACCGGGGGTGCCGAAGGAGGTACCGCGGGCGACCGCGGCCTGCACGGCGGCGATCACGTCGGGGTGCGCGTGGCCGAGAATCATCGGTCCCCACGAGCACACGAGATCCACATATTCGCGGCCGTCCGCGTCCTTGAGGTAGGGACCGGAACCGGACACCATGAATCGGGGCGTACCGCCCACGGCGCGAAAGGCGCGAACCGGGCTGTTCACCCCACCAGGGGTCACGGCGGCTGCTCGATCGAACAAGGTCTGAGAAACTGGCGCGTCGTAGGCGTACGGATAGCTCACAAGCACATGCTCTCAAATGCCGGGCGTTGCGCGATGAGGTATCGACCGTGCATCTGAGACGATGATCGGGTTGCGCGGTTGGGTCTGCGGATGGTCGGGTAGTGGAATGCAGCGCGGTGGCGAACGCGGTGGCGATCTGGACGACGGGGGCGACGACCCCGATCCCGAGCACGCCCGTACCACCGGCCGGCAACGCCGGCCGTCAACAGAGCGCGACAAGGCCGTTGAGAAACGCGGGAGCAGGGGTGGCCGAGTGGGGGTGACCTACAAGTACTTCGGCGCACCCGACGGTGCAACCGCCGCGCGGGTCCCCATCTCCATGCGTCCGGAGGAGCTTGGCGGCGACGAACTGGGCCAGGGCATGTACACCAAGGTCAAGCCGGAGACCATGGCCGCCATGGTGCTCACCGGTATCGAGGGCATACCCCCGGCCAAGGTCCCGCCGCTGGAACTCGTCGTCCTGCACCCCGACTACGCCGTCGTCAAGCTGCCCGTCTCCGTCGTGGAGCCGCTGCGCAAGGCCGACGAGGAGGCCCTCGGCGCCGCCGCGTTCATCTGGTCCACCGTCCCCGACCGGCGCGGTCCGCGGGACGCCTTCATGATCTACAAGATGCTCCACGAGTGGCAGGACTTCGCCCAGCGCTGCCACGAGAGCGGGCACCAGCTGTACTGCCTCGTCTGGCCCTGAGCCCCCGGATACGCGAAAGGCCCGGCCGACGTCGCTACGACGTCGGCCGGGCCTTCGCGCGTGGGTCAGTTGGCGGGGGTGGACTCCACCGGAGCCGGGGCGGGCGCCTCGGCGGGGGCCGCCGGAGCGGCGGGGGCGGCAGCCTCGACCGGAGCGGCGGGGGCGGCAGCCTCGACGGGGGCCGGAGCCGCGACCGGCGCGGGCGCCTCGACGGGAGCCGCGGGGGCGGCGACCGGGGCCGGGGCCTCGGCCGGAACCGCCGGCGCGGCCACGGGAGCCGCCGGGGCCGCAACGGGCGCGGCAGGCACGGCGGGAGCCACGGCGGCGGCAGCCGCAGCGGCGGCCGCTGCGGCGGCGGCCTCCTCGACGGCCTTGGCCTCGGCGGCCTCCTCGGCCTCGATCTCCGCGGTGTGCTTGGCCACGAACGCCTCGCCCAGGACCTCGCTGGCCTCCTTGAGGTGGTCGAGCTCCACCTCGCCGTTCTCGGCGACGTGGCCCTCCAGGGCCTCGAACATCCTCTCCACCGGCTCGTGCGAGCCGCCGAGGCGCTGCTCGGCGTAGACCGCGACGCCCAGCTTCAGGAAGAGCTCGGCCGTGCGGCGGTTGACGGTGAAGTCGTGGATGGCGTCACCGCCCGCGTCAAAGCCCTTCTCGATGACCTCGAATGCCTTCTTGATGAGACTCACGCTGTGCTCCCCTGCACGTGCCTGTCGGCCGACTGCCTGACTGTGACCTGATCTGACCTGTACTGACCCGAACTGCGCAGTGCTGTAAGGCAACTGACCGAACGGGCCGGTCCGCGCCGACCCTATGGCAGTTCCCCGGCCGATGGGCAGTCGCCCCGGTCCCAATCCGTCCCCGGTGCGGAGGCCTTGACGGGGCGCCGGACGTCACGCCCGGTGCGACGCCGCCGCGCACTGCTCCCGCGTGATCGCCGAGCCCCGTACCGGCTGCCCGTGCGCGGGCGCCGTCGCCGTACGCTCGAAGGCCATGCCGAGCTCGGCCATGACGCGGGCGGAGGCGTGGCGGTCGACATGGCAGATGCTCACGAGCCGGTCCGGCCCGACCCCGGCGAAGGCGAACTCCGTTGCCGACGGGCGGCTTCGGTCGCGCGACCGCGGCCCCGGCGGGCCCGTCCCCGGACGGACCCCGGGCAGGAAGGCCGGCACCGTTAGCACGGCCCGGCCCTGCCCTGCCCGCGAGTTCATCCGCGCCGCGGACCTCGACTTCCGGGTACGGGCCGAGCCGGCCCCGAGGAAGCGCATGACCTCCGGATCCGCGTCCTGTCCCGCCGTGCCCGCAGGCGAAGCCCCGGCGTCAGCCGTTCACTGCGGTCGCGCGGCGTGCGTCCGCACAGCGTCGCGCAGTTGGCGCGGGGAGGGGTTGACCATGGCGCGGCCGGCGACGGTCACCGTGGGCACGGTCTCGTTGCCGCCGGCGACGGAGCGGACGAAGGCCGCGCCGTCCGGGTCCCGCCAGATGTTGACCTTGGAGTGGCGCAGCCGGGTCACGAACAAGTAGAGCCGCAGCCGCATGCAGTAGGGGCAGCCGGGCCGCCAGTACACGACGACCCCGTCGTCGCCGTGCGTTTCCGCTCCGGTCATGCTTCCCCGCTCGCCAGGCGTGGCAGCCGCGTACCGTGCAGCCACGGTTGGAACACCAGCGCGTCCAGGTCGCGGTCGCTGTGCCGGTGGGCCAGTGCGATGAACTGGTCGGTGGTCACGCTGCCATGGCGGTGCGTCCTGGTCCAGTCCTGTGCCAGCGCGAAGAAGGCGGCGTCGCCCATGGCGGTGCGCAGCGCGTGCAGGGTGAGCGCGCCGCGCTTGTACACCCGGTCGTCGAACATGCGCCGTACGCCGGGGTCGGACAGGCGCAGGTCCTGCGGCAGGGAGGCGAGCCGGGCGTGCGTGCGGGCGGCGTGGCGGGCGGCGGGTATGCCGCCGGAGACCTCCGACCAGAGCCACTCGGCATAGGCGGCGAAGCCCTCGTTGAGCCAGATGTGCTGCCAGTCGGCGATGCTGACGCTGTTGCCGAACCACTGGTGGGCGAGCTCGTGGGCGACGAGGCGCTCGAAGCCGCGCCGGCCGTCGACGTGGTTGCGGCCGAAGATGGACAGCGCCTGCGCCTCGACGGGGACGTCGAGCTCCTCGTCGACCACCACGACCGCGTACTCGGCGAACGGGTAGGGACCGAACATCCCCGTGAAGGCCCTCATCATCTCCGGCTGCCGGCCGAAGTCGTGGCCGAAGTCCGCCACCAGCGCCGCGGGGACGGCGGCGGGCTGCGGCACCTCGCCGCCGATGTGGTCGATCAGCTCGTACGCGCCGATCTGGACGGTCGCCAGGTACGTCGGCATCGGCTCGGCCTGCTCGTACACCCAGGTCGTGCTCGAGGCGCCGACCCGGTACGACTCCAGGCTGCCGTTGGCCACGACCGCGTACGCCGACGGCGCGGCCACCGTGATCCGGTAGCTGGCCTTGTCGCCGAGGTGGTCGTTGCAGGGGAACCAGGAGGGCGCGCCGATCGGCTGGCTGGCGACGAGGGCGCCGTCCTCCAGCTGCTCCCAGCCGAGGTCGCCCCAGTCGCGGGTGCGCACCGGCCGGGGGTTGCCGACGTAGCGGACCTCGATCTCGAACGGGCCGGCCGGCAGCGTCTTCAGCGGCTTGATCCGCAGCTTGCCCGCCCGGTGGCTGTAGCGGCAGGGCCGGCCGTCGACGAGGACCCGGTCCAGTCGGAACGGGCCGAGGTCGAGGCTCAGCCCGGACAGCGCGCGGGTGGCGACCGCCGAGATCCGCGCGCGGCCCGACAGCCGGTTGGCCGCCGGGCGGTAGTCGAGCTCGAGGTCGTAGTGGGCGACCTGGTAGCCGCCGTTGCCGTGCTCGGGGAAGTAGGAGTCGGCGGACACGTCCGCCCCCGGCGTGGCGGGGACGCCCTCCCCGCCACGCACGCGCTTGCCGTTGCTCACCCTCTGCGGGCCCCCTCTGTGTGCCAGGCGGAGATCGGGTTGCCCAGCCACCGGGTGTCCTCGGGAACGCTCTCCCCGCGCATGACCAGCGAGGCCGGGCCGATCGTGGTGCGCGCGCCGACGGTCGCCCCGGGCAGCACGATGCCGTGCGGGCCGAGCGTGGCGCCCGGCTCCAGGACGACCTCGTCCATGCGCATGATCCGATCGTGGAACAGGTGCGTCTGCACGACGCAGCCGCGGTTGACGGTGGCGCCGTCACCGACCCTGACCAGGTCGGCCTCCGGCAGCCAGTACGTCTCGCACCATACGCCCCGCCCGATCCCGGCCCCCATGGTCCGCAGCCACAGGCTCATCAGCGGGGTGCCGCCGAGCGCGCCGACCGCCCACGGCACGGCCAGCACCTCGACGAAGGTGTCGGCCAGTTCGTTGCGCCAGACGAACGAGCTCCACAGCGGCCGCTCGACCGCCCGGAACCGCCCGACCAGCAGCCACTTCGCCTCGATGGCCACCGCGCACGCCACCGCGCCCGCGGCGGTCAGCAGCAGCCCTCCGGCGAGCAGCGCCACCACGACGCCGAACCGGCTCGCCAGCACGGCGTACCCGGCCAGCAGCAGCACGGCCAGCGCGGCCGCGCACATCAGCGGGACGACGCGGCACAGCTCGACGGCCCCGCGGGCGATCACCAGGTGCCGGGGCGGCGCGAAGGTGCGGCTCTGGTCGGCGGCCTCGGGGGTGCGCGGCAGCTTCATCGGCGGCATGCCGAGGTAGGAGCTGCCCGCCTTGGCGCCCTTGGGGGTCGACGAGAGCACACCGACCAGGCCGTTCTTGGGCACCGAGCGGCCGGGGGCGGTCATGCCGGAGTTGCCGAGGAAGGCCCGCTTGCCGATCCGGGCACCGGCGATGCGCATCCAGCCGCCGCCCAGCTCGTAGGAGCCGACCATGGTGTCGTCGGCCAGGAAGGCGCCGTCGCCGACGGTGGTCATCGAGGGCAGCGCGAGCACGGTCGAGGCCTCGACGCGGCTGCCGACCTTCATGCCCAGCGCCCGCAGCCACACGGGCGTGAACAGGCTCGCGTAGAACGGGAACAGGTGCCCGCGGGCCATGTCCATGAGGCGTTCGGTCGCCCACGCCTGCCAGGCGACCCGGCTGTGCACGGGGTGGTGCCCCTCGCGCAGCCCGAGGCCGAGCAGCCGTACGCCGCCCAGCACCAGCAGCGCGTACGTCAGCAGCCAGGCGAGCGTGGCGAGCGGCACGGCGGAGAGCGCGGCGCCCAGGGAGGCGTGCCCGGCACCGCGCAGGAAGGCGGCGAGGACGAGCACGGCGGGGACCGCGGCCGCGGTCGGCAGCAGACCGAGCGCGAACGAGGCCAGCTCGTAGGCGAGCGCCCAGCGCCGCCTGCGCGGCGGCCGGCTGTCGGGCCAGCGGTGGGACGCCTTGCCGCTGCGGGTCGCGGGCACGCCCGCCCAGCGCTGCCCGGCGGGGACGGCGCCCTTCACTCCGGAGCCCGGCGCGATCTCGGCGCGCTTGCCGACCCGGGCCCCGGGGAAGAGCGTGGAGCGCGAGCCCACGGTGGCCCCGGCACCGATCCGGATCTTGCCGATGTGCAGCAGGTCGCCGTCCACCCAGTGGCCGGCGAGATCCACCTCGGGTTCGACGGCGCTGCCCCGGCCGAGCTTGAGCAGGCCGGTCAGCGGCGGCAGGGAGTGCAGGTCGGCGCCGTCGCCGATGCGGGCGCCCAGGGCCCGCGCGTAGTGGGTCAGCCAGGCGCCGGTCAGCTGGGTGGCGCCGCTGAAGTGGGCGAGGCGTTCCGCCGTCCACAGCCGCAGGTGCACGCCTCCGCCGCGGGGGTACGTTCCCGGGCGCACGCCGCGCAGCAGCAGCCGGGCGCCGCCCGCGGAGATCGCCAGGCGGCCCGCCGGGCTGATGAGCAGCGCCCACCCGGCGGCGATCCCCCACCAGGACACCGCGGGCACGCCGATGGGGGCGCCGAGCAGCGTCAGCACGTTGCCGACGGCGGCGGCCACCACACCCCAGCGCAGTCCGGCCACGGTGAGCAGCGGCAGCATCAGGGCGAGCTGCACGGCGGCCGCGCGCCGGGGCACCGGCGCGATGGTGCGCGCCGCGGTGCGGCGGGCGTCGGCCTCGTCCAGCCGGGCGGCGAGACCGGCGAGCGTGGGGTTCTGGTAGATGTCGCTGACCGAGGCGCTGGGGACGCGGCTGCGCAGCTGCGAGACCAGCCGGGCGGCGGTGAGGCTGCCGCCGCCGAGCGCGAAGAAGTCCGCGTCGGGGCCGGTGGCGGGCGCGCCGAGGATCTCGCCCCACTGCTCGGCGAGCCAGGTCTCGGTCGCGGTGAGGTCGCCGGGCAGCGCCGCCGCGGCGTCGAGCGCGGGCAGCGGCCAGGGCAGCGCGTCGCGGTCGACCTTGCCGGAGGTGCGGGTCGGCAGCGTGTCGACGACGGCGATCAGCGGCACGAGGGCGGCGGGCAGCGCCTCGCGCAGCCGGGCCAGCGCGTCCGTCTGGTCGAAGGCGTCGGTGCCGGCGACGTAGCCGACGAGGATCTGGTTGCCGGCCCGGGTGGTGCGGACGGCGGCCGCGGCGCCCGCGACCTCGGGCAGCGCCTGGAGCGCGGCATCGATCTCGCCGAGTTCGATGCGGCGGCCGCCGAGCTTGATCTGCTCGTCGGCGCGGCCCATGAAGAGCAGGCCCTCGGGCTCGGCGCGGACCAGGTCGCCGCTGCGGTAGGCGCGCTCCCAGTTCAGGGAGGGCAGGGGGGCGTACTTCTCGGCGTCCTTGGCCGCGTCCAGGTAGCGGGCCAGGCCGACGCCGCCGATGACCAGTTCGCCGGTGGCGCCCATGGGCAGCGGCACGCCGGCGGTGTCCACCACGGCCAGTTCCCAGCCGTCCAGCGGCAGCCCGATGCGGACCGGGCCCTCGCCGGTGAGCTGGGCGGCGCAGGCGACGACGGTGGCCTCGGTGGGGCCGTAGGTGTTCCACACCTCGCGGCCCTCGACGGCCATGCGCTCGGCGAGCTCGGGCGGGCAGGCCTCGCCGCCGAAGATCAGCAGGCGGACGTCGTCCAGGGCCTCGATGGGCCACAGGGCGGCCAGCGTCGGCACGGTGGAGACCACGGTGATGCCCTGCTCGACCAGCCAGGGGCCGAGGTCCAGCCCGGTACGGACGAGGGAGCGCGGCGCGGGCACCAGGCAGGCGCCGTGCCGCCACGCCAGCCACATCTCCTCGCAGGAGGCGTCGAAGGCCACCGACAGGCCGGCCAGCACCCGGTCGCCGGGCCCCAGCGGCTCCTCGGTGAGGAAGAGCCGGGCCTCGGCGTCGACGAAGGCGGCGGCGGAGCGGTGGGTGACGGCGACGCCCTTGGGCTTGCCGGTGGAGCCGGAGGTGAAGATGATCCACGCGTCGTCGCCGGGCCCGGGGCGGCGGCCCGGTTCGCCGCGGGGCGCGGCGTGCGGGGTGACCGTGCGGTGCTCGCCGATGACGGCGCAGACGCCGGCCTCGGAGAAGACCAGCTCGGCGCGCTCGTCGGGGTCCTCGGCGTCGACGGGCACGTAGGCGGCGCCCGCGGCCAGGACGGCGAGGATCGACACGTACAGGTCGACGGTGCCCGAGGGAACACGGACGCCGACCCGGTCGCCGGCGCCGATCCCGGCGTCGGCCAGGCGGCGGCGCAGCCGCTCGGTCTCGGCGGCCAGCGCGCGGTAGCTCAGCGCGGTGGTGCCGTCGTCGACGGCGGCCGCGGCGGGGTGCGCGCGGGCCGTGGCGGCCAGGATGTCCAGCAGGGTGCGCTCCGCGGCGGCGTCGCCGGCGCGGAAGAGCGCCGGTACGGGCTCGTCCGGCGCGGCGTCGGCGCCGTGGAGGGCGTCGTCCAGCAGGGGCAGCTGCGGGAGCGGTGAGTCGACGAGTGTCACGCGTGGCTCCCCGGCTCGGGCGAACCGGACACCGGTGGTGCGGCGAAGCACGCTCCAAACAGGTCGATCCGGTCACTCATGGCCGTGAACCGACGCATGTCAAACCCTCCAAAAGCTCAGGACCACTGCGGTGCCGGCAACACCTCGACCGGCCGGCCGGGGACTGCGCTGTCCCCGCTCGCGGGCTACTCCCGCGACTGGCATACGCCTGGCACATCCCCGTTCCGCTCCCGTCCGTTCCGGACGGCGACGGGCCCTTTCACCTGGCGTCACAAATAGCGAACAGCGAGTTTACCTGCTGTTAATCCGCACGGCTCGCCGAAACGGGCGCCAAGTGGCTGGTCTCACAACCGGCCGTCAGCCGGCGACACTCGGTCAACCCCTCCTTTCCGCAGGCGACACGACGGTCCCGACGCCGTTCACCCGTCCTTCCCCGGCGGTTGGGCCGGGGCCCGCGATCCGCCCGTAGCGTCCGGGCGACGCTGCCCAACGGCCGAGAGCGGGATCACCATGTGCGACACACACCACAGACCGGACGGACCTCAGTTCGGCGCGAGCCGCCGTTCCGTCCTCGTCGGCGCGGGGCTGGCGGGCGCCGCCGTCGCGGGGGGGGGGGGCGGCCCCCCCCCCGCCGGGGCCCCCCCCCCCCCCCCCCCCCCCCCCCCCCCCCGGGCGGGGCGCCCCCCCCCCCCCCCCCCCCCCCCCGGGGGGGGGGGGGCCCCCCGAAAAGCCAGGGCCGCGACGGCAGGCCCGTCGTGCGTCGGCGGGAACCGCCGTCA
>NZ_JBIVLH010000031.1:0-90998 GCF_044751185.1 Streptomyces sp. NPDC088733 | reverse complement strand
ACTCCGGAGGATAGGGACGAGGCATGACTGCCAGCCTTCCGTGAAGGGCTGTCAGTTAGCCACCAAAACTGGAACCTGAGAGGTGGGGCAGGTCAGGTTGGGTCACGCGGCTTGGAGGGCCGGTGTGGTCATGACGGTCTCGATTCGACGGCGGACGGGATGGGAGCAGAGGCGAGTCATGGACGGGACGCCCGTCTTGCCCTTTTCCTGGATTCTCGTGCCGCAGGCCCCAAGCGAACCTTAGCCTGGCTAGGAAGGCGAGCAACGAGCAACCATCAGGGAGGACAAAGAAGTGGTTGACCCTACCGAGCTAATGCTGGCCGACCTCTCGAATTCATATGCGGCCACAGAAGTTTCAAATACTTTTCTTCGCTTGTACGTGAGTGATTCTCAATTCGGCCGCGCCTTCGCCAGCCTTCATGAGCGTCTGAATGGTCATTTCGAATCCATCAATGACAGGGCGGAGACGACCCACCACTACTGGGCTGAACAGAGCAGGGAAATGCTCGCACTCGTCAAGGAGGTTACCGACTTCCTTGATTCCCTCGAGCGTGCCGGAGTGCAGGTGGACCTAGCTGGAGCCTACGTAGACGCGATAAAGAGTTGCCAATCCTGGCTGGTGCGCAGCGGAGGCAGCACCATCCCAGACGACTTCGATCAGATTGCGATCATCAAGTATGAGCCAGTTTTTTCTCGCCCAGACGCTGAGATCAAACTAAAGAAGTCCAGTCAACGCATCCAGTTGCAATTGATCGGCGAAGGTTCATACGCGAAGGTATTCTCATTCGTCGACCCCGATTATGGAGTTAAATTTGCCGTTAAGCGCGCCAAAAATGACTTGAGCGAACGGGATCTTTACCGGTTCAGGCAGGAATTCGAGATCCTAAAGCGACTGAGATTCCCGTATGTGGTTGAGGTGTTTCAGTACGACGCAACTCGCAATGAATATCAAATGGAGTTTTGTGAATCTACGCTCCGCAACTACATCAAGAAGCGCAACAACGCCTTGTCGTTCTCGTCGCGGAAGAGGATTGCGCTTCAATTCTTGTACGGTGTCAATTACATCCACGCCGAAGGTTTTCTTCATCGCGACGTCAGCCTTCAGAACGTTCTCGTGAAAACCTTCAACGGTGGGGCTGTGCTTGTAAAGCTGTCGGACTTCGGCCTCGCCAAGGATAAGAATTCCGAGTACACGCGAACAAAGACAGAGATGCGTGGAACCTATCGGGATCCCGTCTTGGAGAGCTTCAAGGACTACGGCGTACGCAATGAAATATACTCGATCGGTTGGGTGCTTTCCTACATTTTCAGCGGAAGAGAGGCCCTGCTGGCCCAAGATGATGCGCCGAGCCAGATCGTGCGGAGATGTACGGCGCATGATGTCGCCGATCGATACGTGAGCGTGCGCGAACTAATTGGTGACGTCGAGGGAATGGAAGCCACCCCGCCCCCCACAGACGCTCCAGCTTAACAAGGCTTCTGACATCCACTGCTGACGCTGACGGTGTTAGATGGGGGTGCACAGCGACGTACCCGCCTAGCCGTCACAGCAGCCATCGACCCGCCTGAAGCGAGTGGAGATCACGCTCCTGAAACGGTTCCGCCTATTCCATTGCTCGTTGGGGCTCCCGGGAGCACATCCGGGAGCCGACGACGGGTGCGGAACTTAGGCGTCGGTCGGGCTGCCGCCCTGCCGGGAGGGGTTCGACAGGCGATCGGCGGTGAGCGTAACCGTCTTGCTCCTGTGCCGGCGGCGCATTCGACGGATCATCCAACCACCACCAGTCACGAAACCCGTGGCGATGAGAGACCCGATGGTCTCGCTCAGCGCACCCTGGCCGATGGCGTCCCACGGCAACGTGGACACCCACATAGCTATGTCCTTCCGGTCGACAACGTGTCGTCATCCAGAGTGGGTTGGCGCAGGATAGACCGGACGCGTGCGGACGCCAGACGGTATCGTCGGACGGCATCGGACAGATTCGGACGGGTTGAGGGCGATGCCAAGGTTGAAGCGACCGGAGTTGCCTGAAGGGCCGAAGAAGGAGCTGAACGACGCGCTCCACGATCTGCACTTTCGGTCGGGACTACCGTCTGTGCGTGATCTTGTAGCTCAGGTCGGTGGCAGGGTGGCGGGCAAGAGTCGGGTCCACGACGCCTTCTCCAGCGGGCGAGTCCCTGCTTGGGGGCTGGTCGAGCTTCTGGTGGAGGTCCTTGCAGATACGACGCCGGGCGCGGATCGGGCGCGCGAGGTAAAGCGGATACATCAACTGTGGCTGGCTGCGTCAGGGCGTACGGCCCCAGAACGGCCCGAGGCGCCGATGTTTCCGGAGACAAAGAAGCCATCCGCGGTGCCACCACCGCGGAGGCCCGCACCTGAGCCGCAACCGGACGCGGCTCGACGCCCGGTTCTTGCCATGCGCGTTGAGTGGGTTGACCCCAGTTATCTAGAGGTCGACGTTCGACGGAGACTGCGCGGCCTGGTTGACCGGGCCCTTGACGATATCGGTTGGCCGAGCAACGGAAAGCATCGAAGGAATGGCAGTGCGGGTTCGACCATCGTTCTAGACAGCCTGGACGAGAATCCGAGTCTGACGGTCGGAACCTTCCTGTCGACGCTGGACAAAGAAGTCGAGTACCTCCGCGAGCCGACCGCCTATCCCTCCAACTTCCGCACCACTGAGCTGCGCTTCATGGCTCTCTTCGACCCGGCGGCAACTGACGCCATTGACCTCCTGGAGGAGCTGAAAGTCATTTGGTCGTCGGCCGATGTCGGAAAGATTTGGGGACAGTCGAGCGGTCGCGTCTCGGCCTTGGTCAACGGGCTCGCCGATCTTGAATCCCATCTTTCGGGAATATGGGAGCAGTTCATTGTAGGGGTCGAACTGGCAAAGGGATCTCAGTTGGTGTCCTTCGATGTCCGGACGAGGTGTATCGCCCCCCACGCAGACCCCTTCTAGGGACTTCCCGAGGCAGATCACACACCGCCCGAGTGTTATGGCGCCATCAGGATTGCCGATGAGCCAGCTCTGCCAGTCACCAATAAATAATGCGCGGCGCGGTTACTTGCCGGTTGCCTAGGCTCCGGTGCCCAGCGGGAGAGGGTCGTGGTGATGCCAGATGAGGTAACGATCCTCACGGCGTAGCTCTGCCGACCCCCACTCGATCCTCATGACGCCCCGCTCCATTGAACACGCGTAGGCAACGAGTACCAGGCGCACGTCCTCGGGTAAAAGATTGAGATCGGGGTGTACCTCCGACTCATCGAGCTCATCCAGGCCCAGGTCAAGGGCTTGTTGCATGGGCTCAGGGCCATGACGTCGAATCAGATCAGCTCGGAAGCCAGTCGCTCGCCGTAGACGCGCGGCTGTGACGGGGACGTCTTTCTTCGCATAGCGGAGTGGATAGAACACTCGATCACTCACGACCATCAGCGTTCGCCCCTGCATCCGTACGGGGGTCGCACCCGCAAATGTGGCCAGGCCAGCCGCGAGCTCCTCGTACTGCACGGCGTACAACCCGTGCCCATAAGCCTCCAGGGTCTGAGTGTGAACCCCTTCGTGTCCGCTGCGCGCCCTAGCGTGCGCTCGTTCGAGGCTGGCCGGAATCGCCTCGGCTAGAAGCTCAACAGCATCGCCGAAGGCTTGCCGTGCCCACCCTGTCACGACCACCACGACACACCGCCCATCCCTTTGTGACCCCCACCCCAACGGCGACCACCCAAACGGTGTGGCGAGGGCAGTGAAGGCCGCAAGTGCGCATCCGGCGCACAACGGGGCGCACATACTGAGGAGGCGCCCGTTCCGAGACTGTCACTCAAGCCTGCTCACAGACGTCCACTGCGTCAGCCACAGGAGGAAGTCCTTATAGCCTGCTCCGCTGCTGCCGCGGCTGATATCACCACGTGACATCAACGCCAGCACATCACTGCGGAGCCGGCGACCGACGAGACCGGCGCTGTAGGCGCCTTTTGTCAGTCTGTTGGGAGCCTGGCGCGAACCTGAAAGGCGAGGGGCGGTGGCCGGTAGACGTGTCGCAACTCGGCTTGAGCGCGCCCAGGGTCTCAGTTCTGGTCTCAGTCAACGCTGGTTCCGAAGCGGTTCGCATCTGTCTACCGTCGTCTGACAGAGCGGCTGAGCAGGGACGTCGCCCTTGGGGCGGACACCCCTGGATGCCAGTAGACCAATTACGGACAACTCGTAATGCGTCGATTTCACATGAGGCCCAGGCAGCGTTGCATCGGCCAAAGGTGCCTCTTCCACCAGGTGTTCCCGAGCGGCTCGACAGTGGCTCACGCGCCTGTGTGGGCGGAGGCTGCTCCTCTTCGTAGCTGAGGGCCCGCTTGGGACACCGCCGGGCCCTCTCTGGGCCCTCCGAGGGCGACAGACGACGACGGACAACGACCAACAACGGCCGCCCGGGCGCAGGTCAGGCAGGGTGTCCCTCCCTCTGACCAGGGGCGGAAGACGGGCCCGCCAGACCCAGGGCAAGAAGAAGTAACCCCGACCGGTCAAGCCCCCTACCTGCGGATCCTCCGCGGGGAGGGGGCTTGTTGCTGCGCCCGGACTGTCCGTGGGCCGCGTGCTCAGTCCTTGAGGAACACCGGCCCCAGCCGTTCTCTCGTCTCCGCCTGTGCGCCCACCTCGCGGAGGGCCGCGACGGCCGCCGCAGCGACGTCCTCGGGCACGCGGGCGAGAATCACGGCGGGGACCTGCGTCACCAGAACCTTGCTGTGCCAGAGGCTCAGCCCCTTCAGCCGGCGTACAACCTTGGCGACATCCAGCACGCGGGCGCCCGGATCGGTGAGCACCGCGTCATGGGGCTTCTCGTCGCACACCAGAACCACGGACTCGACCGTCATCGCTCCCCCCGCGTCTCTCTCCGGTTCGGAGCCTACGAGCCCGCAGGTGCTGTGTCGCATCAATTTGGTGGCGTCCAAGACGGTGGCGAGCAGCAGGTGTACGTACAGCGTTCCGGCGCCCGGCTGCCTGATGGGCCGTGCCGACGTCGGCCGGGACAACTCAGCCGAGGTAGAAGTCCTTGCGGGCCGCGACGAACGCCTCGATGGACTGGGCCGGGGTGCCCGTGACGCGCTCGACGCCGTCCGCGGTGCGGTGGTAACGGTTGTCCCGATGCAGTCGGGCCATGGTGGCGACATGCTGCTCGAGGTGCGGCGGCATCCCCAACTGCGGAAGCCGGGCCTCCCATCGTTCGACGGGCATGTCGGCATAGGACACCGGACGCCCCAGCGCCCGGGAGAATTCCGCGGCCAGCTCCGTCATGTCGACCGACCGCGGCCCGGTCAGTTCGTAGACCTGCCCGATGTGGGCAGCAGGGTCGCGCAGCACGGTGGCGATCACCCGGGCGACGTCGTCCACGGCGACCGGCGAGGTGCGTCCGGTGCCGAACGGCAGCGCGATGGTGCCGTTCTCCTGGATCGACCGCGCCGCCATCATGGTGAACAGGGGGGTGTCCAGGAACGCCGTCGGCCGGATGTGGACCACCGGCAGACCCGCCCAGTCGAACACCTGCTCCGCCAGCCAGTGCAGTCGCTGCTGGTGCGATTCCTCCGTACTGGTGGGTGTCATCTGCGACACCGTCATCTGTGACAGGTCGACCAGCGCGTCCAGTTTCCCGTACTCCTTCGCGACGGAAGCCACCACGGTCGCCGCCAGCAGGTGGTCCGGCGATACGCGCATGCCGAAGTACATCCGTGCCACGCCCCGCAGCGCGGCCGCTACGGTCTCGGGCCGGGTCAGGTCGCCGATGACGACCTCGGCGCCCAGGGCCCGCAGCTCGGCGGCCCGCTCGTCCTCGCGGCGGACCATGAAACGTACCGGCACATCCCGAGCACGCAGGTACTCGAAGACCGTGCGGCCCACGCCGCCGGCACCGGGGATGAGCACGAGATTGTCGGCAGCCATCGGTCGATCTCCTTCGAAAGTGGTGAAAGTCTCTGAGTCGGCAGGTGGCCCCGTGGCACCAAGCAGTCCAGCGATGCGAGCTCGGGCTCCGCGACGGCGCTGCGGGGACGGGCTCAGGCGGTCCGCCGCCGGGACGTGTCACTGCCGGCGGCCACCGGGGCAGTCCTGCCCGGCAGGAAGATCAGCACGACGACCGCGCCGACCAGGGCGACGGCCGCCGACCCTGTCGCGGTGATGTGCATGGCATGGAGGAAGGCGTCGTGCGCGGGCTGCACCAGAGCCCTGCCCGCAGGTCCCAGCTTTTCCGCGACGGCCAGGGTTGCCTGGACGGATTCGCCGGCGGCGTGCCGGTCGGAGGCGGGCAGTACGCCCAAGTGGCCGGCGATGCCGTTGCGGTAGGTGGTGGAGAGCAGCGACCCCAGTACGGCGACCCCCATGGCGCCGCCGACCTGCCGGAACGTGTTGTTGACCGCGGATCCGGAGCCGGCCTTCTCCCGCGGCAGCGAAGACATGATCATGACGGTGGCGGGCGGCATCACATGGGCCATCCCCGTGCCCATGAGGAAGAACGCCACCTCCAGGACCCAGATCGGGGTGTCCTGGCCGAGCAGCAGGAAGCCGGCGAAGCCCACGGCGGTCAGCACGAGACCGGCGGCGCACACGGCTCGGGCGCCGAAGCGGCCCACGACCAGCCGGGCGCGCGGGGCGAAGAACATCTGGGAGGCGGCCAGCGGCAGCACGAGCAGGCCGGATTGCAGGACGCTGTAGCCGCGCACGCTCTGGTTGTAGAAGACGCTGAAGAACGTGACGCCCATGAGGGCGAAGAAGACCAGGCCGATGGCGGCGACCGAGGCGGAGAACCGCCGGTTGCGGAAGTAGCCGACATCGAGGGCCGGATGGTCGCTGCGTGCCTCGTACACCACGAAGCCGGCGAGGACGGCCAGGCCGCCGAGGATCGTCGCCCAGGCCTCGGGCCGGGTGAAGTCGCCGTACTGGCCGCCCTTGATGATGCCGTAGACCAGTACGGCCAGACCGACGACCGAGAGCAGCACGCCGACCGGGTCGAGCCTGCCGGGCCTGGGGTCCTTGGAGTCGGGGACGATCGCCACCATGGCGACCAGTGCGGCGACCACGACGGGGACGTTGACCAGGAAGACCGAGCCCCACCAGAAGTGCTGCAGCAGAACGCCGCCGGCGATGGGGCCCGCGGCGATGGCGAACCCGACCACTCCGGTCCATATGCCGATGGCCCTGGGCTGCTCCGCGGGCTCGAAGACGTTCATGATGATCGCGAGGGTGGCGGGCAGGATGAACGCTCCTCCGAAGCCCATCACGGCGCGGAAGGCGATGAGTTGCCCGGAGGAGTCCGACAGCGCGGACAGCACCGATCCGGCGCCGAACACGGCCATGCCGAAGAGCAGCACCTTCTTGCGGCCGAGCCGGTCACCCAGCAGGCCCGCGGTGAAGAGCAGTCCGGCGAAGACCAGTGTGTAGGAGTTGACCGCCCACTCCAGCTGGCTCTGGGTGGAGCCGAGTCCGGTCGGGGCGGGCTGCGCGATGGTCCTCATCGCCACGTTGAGGATCGAGTTGTCCAGCATCACCACCAGAAGGCTGAACGCGAGCACGGTCAGGACGGCCCAGCGTCGACGATGCACCTCTTCGGAAATCCTGCGTCGTCCGTCGGGCGGCGCGAGGGGCGTGGACGCCGCAGGCGTCGAGGGCTCGGAGGGGGTGGGTGGTGGTGCCACAGGGGTCTCCAGTGTTGTTCTTGGTGGTGGTGCGACTGCTGTGCGAGGGGAGTCGGCCGGGGACGGTACGACGGGGCACAAGGCCGTCCTGACCTGCCAGGAGTCCGCTCAACCCGAAATAGCTGTCGCTCTAACACTAAACACAGGATAGAATAGATGCCAAGCGACAGTTATTCGAGGAGAGTGATCCCGTGGGCCGCGTGTCCAAGGCGCAGGCGCAGGAGAACCGGGAGTACGTCCTGGCCACCGCCTCGCGGATGTTCCGGGAGAAGGGCACCGCGGTCAGCATCGCCGACCTGATGAAAGCCTCCGGGCTCTCCCACGGCGCGTTCTACAAGCAGTTCGCTTCCAAGGACGACCTGGTCGACGAGGCCATCGCCCACGCCTTCGAGGACCCGGCCGCACACTCGCCGGCCGGTCTCGAGGAACCCGCCGGGGACCACGAGGCCGCCCGCAGGACGCTGATCGAGCAATACCTGTCGGTCTGGCACCGCGACCACGCCGGGGACGGCTGCCCCGTCTCGGGATTCGCCGCCGACCTGGGGCGCGAACCCGACCAGGCCGCCCGCTCGCAGCAGGTCTACATCAAGGGAGTACGCAGTCGCGCCGCCCGGCTGGCCTCCGGCGACGACGACGGCATGGCGCAGCTGTGCACCATGGTCGGCGCCCTCGTCCTCGCCCGCGCCACCCGGGGCAACCCCATCTCCGAAGAACTGATGCAGTCCGCGCGCACCGCTCTCACCAAGAACGAGATCGGGCCGCCCGCACCGCAAGGGCGCACGGACGCACCGGAAGCATGACGGTGCCGGCCGGCGGGACCGTCCGGGCCGGGAGGGGCCTCGCGCCGGAGCCAGGTCCGGTGTCGGCGGGCGCTGGTAGAACACGCGTATGACGTTCAGATTCGAAGCGCACATCGTCTGCGGGCTCGACGATCCCGAGCAGGACGGCACCTTGATCGCCGGGTTGGCCGAGTCCGACGAGGAGGAGGACTTCTCGCTGACGTTCATGTGCCGCCTCGACGAGCCCGACGAACAGGACGTGCGGCTCGGCTTCGACTCGCACTGCGTCGTCACGCCCGACCAGAACACCGCGTACGGGTGCGTACGCCGGGCCGAACTGGACGGGGACGTCCTGCGGATCACGCTGGACCCCGAGTCCGTGGACGCGCTCGCCCTGGATGCCCCGATCGTCGAAGCCGTCCTGCGTGCGCCGGCCGCGGAGGTGGCCCGCATGCTCGGCGTCCTCGCGCGCATCCTGGCCTACGGGCGGCCCGGCGCCCGTCCGCTGGTGGTCTCCCTGCAGGAGGAGGCCAACGAGCGCCGCGGCACGCCCATTTGGGCCCGCTCCGGCGACGTGACTGCCTAGACTCGGCAAATGACCTTGGAATGGGAACAGGTAATCGTCCACTCCGTGGACCCCGCGGCGCTCGGGCAGTGGTGGGCCGAGGCCCTCGGGTGGGTCGTGGTGCACTCCTCCGACGACGAGTTCGAGATCCGCCCGGAGGCGGACCGCACGCCGGGGCTGGACTTCGTCCGGCTCGCGGAGGCCAAGCAGGCCAAGAGCCGGCTGCACCTGGACTTCCGGCCGGACGACCAGGCCGCCGAGGTGGCACGTCTGGAGGCGCACGGCGCGAAGCGGGTCGACATCGGCCAGGGCGAGCAGTCGTGGGTGGTCATGGCGGACGCCGAGGGCAACGAGTTCTGCATCCTCGGAAGCCGGCCGCAAAGCGCTTGACGCCCGGGGCCGGGCGGCGGTTCGCTGCCCGGATGCCTCAGCTTCGGATCGAGCAGCCGCACGGCGACGACGCGCTCAGGGACTGGCAGCGCGTGCACAACGAGATCATCCCGACCGCCGTGCTGTCCCTGGACGACGTGCGGGAGCGGGCCGGGCGCAACCACCTGGAGGTGGCGTACCTCGGGGACGACGCCGTGGGGTGCACGACGGTGCGGCCCCCGGAGGGGGACGAGGCCGCGGCCACGGTGATCGCGCGGGTGCTGCCCGCGCACCGCGGGCGCGGCTTCGGCGCACAGCTGTACGCACGGGGTCTGGGCACGGCGCGGGGGATGGGCGCCGGGGTGGTGGAGACGGTGGTGCTGGCCTCGAACGAGGCCGGGCTGCGCTTCGCGGAGCGGCACGGTTTCGTGGAGGTCGAGCGATACGTGCTGCCGGGGGACACGATCCCGTTCGTGACGCTGCGGCTGCCCTGACCCGCATGCGGCGGGCGCGCGACCGATGAGTTCGCGCGGTGCGGTCGGTCGGTAGGTGTGACAGTGCTCACGCGCGCTCCGCGCCAGGGAGGTACCGATGACCACCGAGGGTTTCACCACGTGCCTGTGGTTCGACGGGCAGGCCGAGGAGGCGGCGAACTACTACGTCTCGGTCTTCAGGAATTCCGCGATCGGCACGATCGGCCGCTACAACGAGGCGGGGCCCGGTCCCGCGGGCTCGGTGCTGGCGGTGGAGTTCACGGCCAACGGCCAGAAGTTCGTCGCGCTCAACGGCGGCCCGCAGTTCACCTTCGACGAGGCGATCTCGTTCCAGATCCGCTGCGCCGACCAGGCGGAGGTGGACTACTACTGGGACACCCTCACCGTGGGCGGCGAGGAGGGCCCCTGCGGGTGGCTGAAGGACCGGTTCGGGGTCTCCTGGCAGGTCTTCCCGCAGGAGCTGCTGGGCATGATCGCCGACCCGGACCCGGAGAAGGCCCGCAGGGCCACCGAGGCGATGCTGTCCATGAAGAAGATGGACCTCGCGGCGCTGCGGCGGGCGTACGCCGGGGAGTGAGCGCGGACGCGACGAGGGCCCGTCCGGGACGACCGGACGGGCCCTCGGCCACGGGGAGTGCCCGCGGGTGGGGTCAGCAGCTGCACCCGCCGCAGCGGCAGGGCGCTCCGGACTGGCAGCCGCACCCGCAGCCCGCGCCGCAGCCGCACGCTCCGAGAAGCGGCAGCTCGCGGACACCGGGGGAGTGCGGGGTTCCCTCCGCGGACGACTGGTCGCGGGCGGTGGACGTTGTGGGGGATTCGGGCATCGGTACCCTCCTGGTCCGGTGAACGGCGACGTGCATGCCTCCCACCAGTGAAGGGCGTCCCCCACAGGCGCATCAACGGCGCGCGGAAGCGTTTCGGCGCTTCCGGCACATGCCCCGACCGCGGTGCGGGCCCGGGCCTGCCGGTCCGCTAGTCCGCCGGCATCGGGATGGGCGGCGGGGTCAGCTCGTCGGGGTGCTCGCCCGTGACGAGGTAGACCACGCGCTTGGCCACCGAGACCGCGTGGTCCGCGAAGCGCTCGTAGTAGCGGCCGACCAGGGTCACGTCGACCGCGGTCTCTATGCCGTGCGACCAGCGGTCGTCCAGCAGGTGCTGGAAGAGGGTGCGGTGCAGCTCGTCCATGCGGTCGTCGTCCTGCTCCAGCTGGAGCGCCTCGTCGACGTCCTTGGTGACGATGACCTCGGCGGCCTTGGCCATCAGGCGCTGTGCCAGCTGGCCCATCTCCAGGATGGTGCTGTGCAGGTCGCTGGGGACCGCGCTCTCCGGGAAGCGCAGGCGTGCGAGTTTCGCCACATGCCGCGCCAGGTCGCCGGAGCGCTCCAGGTCGGCGCTCATGCGCAGCGACGTGACGACGATCCGCAGGTCGGTGGCGACCGGCTGCTGGCGGGCGAGCAGCGTGATCGCGCGGTTCTCCAGCTCGCGCTGCAGGTCGTCGATCTTCTCGTCGGCGGCGATCACGCTCTCCGCCAGCTTGAGGTCGGCGTCGAGCAACGCCGTGGTCGCACGGCCGATCGCCGAGCCGGCCAGCCGTGCCATCTCGACCAGGCCGTCACCGATCGAGTCGAGTTCCTCGTGGTATGCGTCGCGCATCGCGTTCCTTCCGTTCCCGATCAAACACAGAGGATTGTCCTCCACGCCGGCACGGAGCAACGCTCGCCCCCGGACGCGTATCACCCGAGCCCCGGGAATGAATCGACCCTGACACCACGGTGAACTCTTGGCAACGCACGTTCGAGAAGAAGCTCCGACCGCTGTAGGTCACTCATTCCGTCCGCCTAACCTGGGTGTATGGACGTGAACGCGGCAGTTGCCGCAGCCAGTGCGATCGCCGGTCTTTGCACCGGTGTGATCGCTGTGCTCGCGTTCCGCTGGAGCGAGCGGGAACAGGCCCGCCCCACGCGCACATCCCTGCGGCAGGACGCCGCAGCCGTACTTCCGCCGGGCGTGGACACGGTGCTGTCCGTGCTGCGCTCGTCGGCCGTCGTCCTCGACGAGGGCGACACGGTGGTCAAGGCCAGCTCGGCGGCGTATGCGCTGGGGCTGGTCCGGGGCGGCAGGCTCGCCGTCGACCAGATGCTGCAGATGGCCCGTGAGACCCGGCGGGACGGCGAAATACGGCAGGTGGAACTGGACCTGCCACGCCGCGGTGTCGGACGGGGGGAAGGCCTCGCGGTGTCCGCGCGGGTGGCACCGCTGGGCTCGCGCCTGGTGCTGCTGCTCGTCGAGGACCTCACCGAGGCCCGGCGGATCGAGGCGGTGCGCCGCGACTTCGTCGCGAACGTCAGCCATGAGCTGAAGACGCCGGTCGGCGCACTGTCGCTGCTCTCCGAAGCGGTGATGGACGCCAGCGACGAGCCGGAGGCGGTGCAGCGCTTCGCGGGCCGGATGCAGATCGAGGCCGCCCGGCTGACCAGCCTGGTCCAGGAGATCATCGACCTCTCCCGGGTGCAGGACGACAACCCCCTCGACGACGCGGAGTCCGTGGCCGTCGACGACCTCGTGGCCGAGGCGGTGGACCGCTGCCGGCACCCCGCCAACGCCAAGCAGATCACCATGGCCACCGGTGGCGCCCCCGACCTGTTCATCTGGGGCAACCGCAGCCAGCTGGCGGCCGCGCTCGGCAACCTCGTCGAGAACGCGGTCAACTACAGCCCGGCCCGCACCCGCGTGGGCATCGCGGGCCGCCGGATCCCCGCCTCCGGCGGGGACCTGATCGAGATCTCCGTGACCGACCAGGGAATCGGCCTCTCAGAAAAGGACCGGGACCGCGTCTTCGAGCGGTTCTACCGGGTGGACCCGGCGCGTTCGCGCGCGACCGGCGGCACCGGGCTCGGTCTGTCCATTGTCAAGCACGTGGCCGCCTCGCACGGCGGGGAGGTCACGGTGTGGAGCGCTGAAGGCCAGGGCTCCACCTTCACCCTACGGCTGCCGGAGGCCGCGACATCCCGGGAGTCCCGGGACCGCTCCGCCGCCGCCGTGCCGTCGGAGGACTCCGCAACCTCCTCCGCTCTCTACGAGACGTTCCCTGATCACATCCCCGCTCCGGAGGTCCTCCCGTGACCCGAGTACTCGTCGTCGAGGACGAAGAGTCCTTCAGTGATGCCCTGTCGTACATGCTCCGCAAGGAGGGCTTCGAGGTCGCCATCTCGGCGACCGGCCCCGACGCGCTGGACGAGTTCGAGCGCAACGGCGCCGACCTGGTCCTGCTCGACCTGATGCTGCCGGGTCTGCCCGGCACCGAGGTCTGCCGCCAGCTGCGGCTGAAGTCCAATGTCCCGGTGATCATGGTGACCGCCAAGGACAGTGAGATCGACAAGGTTGTCGGCCTCGAGATAGGAGCCGACGACTACGTCACCAAGCCCTTCTCGTCCCGCGAGCTGGTGGCGCGCATCCGCGCCGTCCTGCGCCGCCGCGGCGAGCCGGAGGAGATCTCCCCCTCCGCGCTGGAGGCCGGCCCGGTCCGCATGGACGTCGACCGCCACGTCGTCACCGTCGGCGGCGGCAAGGTCGACCTGCCGCTCAAGGAGTTCGACCTCCTGGAGATGCTGCTGCGCAACGCGGGCCGCGTGCTGACGCGCATGCAGCTGATCGACCGGGTCTGGGGCGCCGACTACGTCGGTGACACCAAGACCCTGGACGTCCACGTCAAGCGCCTGCGCGCGAAGATCGAGCCGGACCCGGGCGCCCCGCGCTACCTGGTGACGGTGCGCGGCCTCGGCTACAAGTTCGAGCCGTAAACCGCGGGGACGCCGCGCTGCGCGGACGTCCGCACCGCATGCGGAAGGGGCCCCGGGAGCACACGCTCCCGGGGCCCCTTCGCGCTGTCAGGGGGTCACGGAGTCGAGGTCCCCGTGGGGGACTCGCTGACGCCGGAGGACGGGCTGCCGGAGGGCTTCCCGGTGGCGCCGGCGGTCCCGGTGGGGCTCGCGGCGGCCTCGGAGGGGCCGAACGAGGCGTAGTAGCCCGTCGCCGGCAGCGCGAGGGTCTGCAGGCTGACCTCGCCGGTCTTGCTGAAGTCGAAGACGACCTTCTGGAAGTCGCCGTTGTTCTTGCTCTCCGTGCCGCCCGCGATGGTGGCGGACGGGTTGCCGTCGCCGCCGATCAGGACGGAGCCGTGACCGGGGACCGTGATCGGGCCGGACAGTTCGGCCTGCTGGTCGCCGACGGTCACGGACTCGAGGGTCTGCTCGTCGGTCCCGGTGTTGAACACCTTGGCGGAGATCGCGGACGAGCCGGTGGACCCGGTGGCCTGGGTCAGCACGACGGCGTTCTGGATCTTGATGTCGCCCACGCTGGTGGCCGCGTGGTCGGGCCGGACCTGCAGCGTGTCGGCGTGGTTGCCGGCGGCGCAGGCGGTGAGCGGGACCAGCGACAGCGCGAGGACGCCGGCGAGGGCGCCACGTCGAAGCCAGGGGGCGCCCCCGGCCGGAGGTTGGGGGAGGCTCACGGCGGCGGCATCTCCTAGGGCAGGGTACGGCGGTACACGTGTACGGACGTACGGGACTGACGACTTACCAAGTGCGCGCTCAGGTTACCGAGCCCGCCTCCCGCGCCCGCACCCGGCCACCCTTCCGCGGGGCGGCCTCACCCTCCCGGGTGCCCCGGGAGGCCCGCGAGTGCCCCGCCGGCCTCCCCGGCCGCACTCCCGCGGAATCCATTCCGGCATTACGCCGAACGATTCCCGCCGTCCCGGCATGATCGATTTACCGTTGATCCCCCGATCGAAATCCGGCGCGGCGCAAAAATGGATCACCGCACTCCGTGGCGGCCGAACGGAGTAGCGCCGGACCCCCCGCAAGGGAGGGACAAACCAGGATGTTAGGTCCCATGATCGGGGCCTGTGGGTGGTGTGACAGGCGTGTTTCAGCCTCCCCTGATACCCGCTCCGACCTGCGAATACCGCCCTCCGCCCGCCTTCCGCAGCACGTCCCGGGCGCCCTTGTCAAGCCCCGAGATATGCCCTGACCTGCGAAAACGCCATTCAGAACCGGCCGTTTCCGTGTTACCCTGGATAGCCACGGAAGGGGTACCTGTCACATGACGTTCAAGGTTGGCGACACCGTGGTCTATCCCCATCACGGGGCCGCGCTGATCGAGGCCATCGAAACTCGCCAGATCAAAGGCGTGGACAAGACCTACTTGGTGCTCAAGGTCGCCCAGGGCGACTTGACGGTACGCGTGCCCGCGGACAATGCGGAGTTCGTCGGCGTGCGCGACGTGGTCGGTCAGGAAGGGCTGGACCGGGTCTTCGAGGTGCTGCGGGCACCGTACACCGAAGAGCCGACCAACTGGTCCCGCCGCTACAAGGCAAATCTGGAGAAGCTCGCCTCCGGCGACGTCATCAAGGTCGCGGAAGTCGTGCGCGACCTCTGGCGGCGCGAGCGGGAGCGGGGACTGTCGGCCGGTGAGAAGCGCATGCTCGCCAAGGCCCGTCAGATCCTGGTGAGTGAGCTCGCGCTCGCGGAGAACACCAACGAGGACAAGGCCGAGACCCTGCTCGACGAGGTTCTCGCGTCCTGACGTGGACGACCGCGGTGCCCGGCGCGTCCCGTACGCCGGGCGCTGTGGCGTACCCGGAGGCCCTTCGAGGTCCCGTCCCCGAGGGCCGGCCGTCCGGTGGGACGGCACGACCGCATGGCCGGATGACCCGTAAAACGGGGTGCGGGATGGTCCCCCCGTGCCGTGCGCGGGCCCGATACGGACACCGCGCGGCACGTTGTGCGTTCCTCAGCGTTCGCTCGTGCGTCGACTCCCCCTGCATACTGAGTGCCGGGCCCGGGCAGTTGGCCCTGTCGGTGTCACGGAAGGGTCCGACAGGGGCTTCGTGCCCGGCACGTTGAGGCGATACCCATTTCGGCCAAGGACACAAACCTGACTACCGCCGCAGTCATTCCCGCCGCCGGACGCGGAGTCCGGCTCGGCCCCGGTGCGCCCAAGGCGTTGCGCACCCTGGGCGGCGTCCCCATCCTCGTGCACGCCGTGCGTGCCATGACCCGGGCCCGCGCGCTGTCGCTGGTCGTCGTCGTGGCGCCCCCGGACGGCGTCGCCGAGGTCAGGGCGCTGCTGGACAGCCACGGGCTGCCCGAGGCCACGGACATAAGGATCGTCGCCGGCGGCGACACCCGGCAGGAATCCGTACGGCTGGGGCTGGCCGCCCTCCCGGACGAGGTCGAGGTCGTGCTGGTGCACGACGCGGCCCGTCCGCTCGTGCCGGTCGACATGGTCGAGGCCGTGGCCGCCGCCGTCCGCGAGGGCGCCGCGGCCGTGGTGCCGGGGCTGCCGCTCGCCGACACGGTCAAGCAGATCGACCCCGCCACCGGCGCCGTCGTCGGCACCCCCGAGCGGGCGCTGCTGCGTGCCGTGCAGACCCCGCAGGGCTTCGACCGCCTCACGCTGGCCAAGGCGCACGCCACGGTCACCGGCGAGGTCACGGACGACGCCTCCATGGTCGAGCGGCTGGGCGTCCCGGTGCAGGTCGTCCCCGGGCACGAAGAGGCGTTCAAGGTCACGCGCCCGCTGGACCTGGTGCTCGCCGAGGCCGTCCTGGCGCGGCGGAGGGCCTCCGATGAGTACTGACCGGGTTCCCGGCCTGATCCCCCAGGTCGGCATCGGCACCGACATCCACGCCTTCGAGGCGGGCCGCGAACTGTGGGTCGCCGGACTGCTGTGGGAGGGCGAGGGCGACGGGCTGGCGGGCCACTCCGACGCCGACGTCGTCGCGCACGCCGCGTGCAACGCGCTGTTCTCCGCCGCCGGCCTCGGCGACCTCGGTGCGCACTTCGGCACCGGGCGCCCGCAGTGGTCGGGCGCCTCGGGTGTGACCTTGCTCACGGAGGCGGCCCGGATCGTCCGCGAGGCCGGCTTCGGCATCGGCAATGTCGCCGTCCAGGTGATCGGCCCGCGGCCCAAGGTCGGCAAGCGCCGCGCCGAGGCCGAGGCGATCCTGTCCCGCGCGGTCGGCGCGCCGGTGTCGGTGTCGGGGGCCACCACCGACGGCCTCGGCTTCACCGGCCGCGGCGAGGGACTGGCCGCCGTCGCCACCGCGCTGGTCTACCGGGTCTAGCGCGGCGCGGCACACGTACGGGTGACGCCCGGTGTCACAACCCCGTGAAGCCGGTGCCGGGCCGTCCACCCGAGGGGCGCCGGGCCACTACCCTTGATGCGTGACTATTCGCCTGTACGACACCAACGCGCGCCAGGTCCGTGACTTCACCCCGCTCACGCCGGGCTGCGTCTCGATCTACCTGTGCGGCGCGACCGTGCAGGCCGCCCCGCACATCGGCCACATCCGGTCGGGGCTCAACTTCGACATCATGCGGCGGTGGTTCGCCCACCGCGGCTACGACGTGACGTTCGTCCGCAACGTCACGGACATCGACGACAAGATCATCGCCAAGTCGGCCGTGGAGAACCGCCCCTGGTGGGCGATCGGTTACGACAACGAGCGGGCGTTCAACGCCGGTTACGACGCGCTCGGCTGCCTGCCGCCCACGTACGAGCCGCGCGCCACCGGGCACGTCCCCGAGATGATCGAGATGATGCGCGGCCTCATCGAGCGCGGCCACGCCTACGCGGCCGAGGGCAACGTCTACTTCGACGTGCGCTCCTTCCCCGGCTACCTCGGGCTGTCCAACCAGGAACTGGACAACCTGCGCCAGCCCGAGGGCGAGGGCGAGACCGGCAAGCGGGACCCGCGCGACTTCGCGATGTGGAAGGCCGTCAAGCCCGGCGAGCCGTCCTGGGAGACCCCGTGGGGCCGCGGCCGTCCCGGCTGGCACCTGGAGTGCTCCGCGATGGCCCACAAGTACCTCGGGCCCGCCTTCGACATCCACGGCGGCGGCATCGACCTGATCTTCCCGCACCACGAGAACGAGATCGCCCAGTCCAAGGCGTACGGCGACGACTTCGCGGCCTACTGGGTGCACAACGCCTGGGTCACCATGAGCGGCGAGAAGATGAGCAAGTCGCTCGGCAACTCGGTGCTCGTCAGCGAGATGGCCAAGCGCTGGCGGCCCATCGTGCTGCGCTACTACCTCGGCACCCCGCACTACCGCTCGATGATCGAGTACAGCGAGGAGTCGCTGCGCGAGGCCGAGTCGGCGTTCGCGCGGATCGAGGGCTTCGTGCAGCGCGTGGTCGAGATGGCGGGCCCCGTGGAGCCCGCCGCCGAGGTGCCGCCGGCCTTCGCCGAGGCGATGGACGACGACCTGGGCGTGCCCCAGGCGCTCGCGATCGTCCACACCACCGTCCGCCAGGGCAACTCTGCGCTGACCGCGGACGACAAGGAGACCGCGGTCGCCCGCCTCGCCGAGGTCCGTGCGATGCTGGGCGTTCTCGGTCTGGACCCGCTCGACGAGCACTGGTCCGGCGGCGAGCGCAGCGAGGACCTGCACGGGGTCGTGGACTCCCTGGTCCGCCTGGTGCTGGAGCAGCGGCAGGGGGCGCGGGACCGCAAGGACTACGCGACCGCCGACGCCATCCGCGACCAGCTCCAGCAGTCCGGTCTGGAGATCGAGGACACGCCCTCCGGCCCGCGCTGGTCGCTCGGCTCGCGGTAGGCGCCGCGCCCGGTCCCCGGGCCATCATTGATACGTACGTTCACGCAGGAGCAGCCGTACACGGCTGTGGAGCAGGAAACAGGTGACCCATGGCCGGCAACAGCCAGCGCAGGAACCGCCGTACCGCCAACAAGAAGGGCGCGACGGTCGGCAGCGGCGGGCAGCGGCGCAGGGGCCTGGAGGGCAAGGGCCCCACTCCGCCCGCCGAGGCGCGCAAGGGGCACGCCAAACAGCGTGCCGCCAACGCGAAGGTGAAGCGCGCCGCCTCCGCGCAGTCGCGCCGTCCCTCGGGACGCGGCGCGAAGTCCACCTCCGAACTGGTCGCGGGGCGCAACCCGGTGGTCGAGGCGCTGCGCGCCGACATCCCGGCCACCGCGGTCTACGTCCAGCAGTTCATCGACAATGACGAGCGGGTGCGCGAGGCCGTCAAGCTCGCCACCGAGCGCGGCGTCCCGCTGATGGAGGCGCCGCGCCCGGAGCTGGACCGCATCACCAACGGCCTGAACCACCAGGGCCTGGTGCTGCAGATCCCGCCGTACGAGTACGCGCACCCCGAGGACCTGGCGGCCGCGGCCTTCGACGCGGGCGAGGACCCGCTGATCGTGGCGCTCGACGGGGTCACCGACCCGCGCAACCTCGGCGCGGTCGTGCGTTCCGTGGCCGCCTTCGGCGGGCACGGCGTCGTCGTCCCCGAGCGCCGGGCCGCCGGTATGACCGCAGGCGCCTGGAAGACCTCGGCCGGCACCGCCGCCCGGGTCTCGGTCGCCCGCGCGACCAATCTGACCCGCACCCTGGAGGCGTACCAGAAGGCCGGGCTCACGGTCGTGGGCCTCGCCGCCGACGGGGAGGTCGAGCTGCACGAACTGGAGCTGCTCTCCGGCCCGGTCGTCATCGTCGCCGGGTCCGAGGGCAAGGGGCTGTCGCGGCTGGTGGGCGAGACCTGCGACGTGCGGGTGCGCATCCCGATGCCCGGTGGCGCGGAGTCGCTGAACGCGGGTGTCGCGGCGGGCATCGTGCTCTACGAGGCGGCGCGCCGCAGGGCCTGACCGTTCCGATGCGGGACAAAACCGCTGGTTGACGGGCCTCGGACAGAAGAGGCCCGTCACACAGTGTCCTTATCGGGTGTCACTCGGTTAGATGAGTGTGGACACCAGAACACCCCGCACTCCTCCGGGGGGACGGGCCGCGGCACCCGACGAGCCCGTGCTCACCATGCACAGGATCGCGTCCGACCCGGCCCAGGTCATCGTCAATCACGCGAGCTTCCGCGTGCAGCTCGGCGCGTCGTCCGCGCGTGCGATGGCGAGGACCGCGCGCGTCCCGGTCATTCCCACGTCCGTACGTCCCTCCGCCGCCGCGCAGCGCCGCGGCGCGCCGCTGGTGTGGTCCGGGCGCAGCCGTCCCGGCGACGCGGCCGCCACGCAACTGCTCTCCGCCGTGAGGCAGAGCAACTCCGACAGCCTCGACGCCGGCGCCACGACCCAGGTGCTGCCGCGGATCGAGGAGCACCCGCAGCCCCTGGTCGGCGCGCCCCGCCGTCCCCCGGCGCCCGACGAGATGCTCGGCGGCCTGCGCCCCGCGCGCGGCGCCTTCGACGACCGCGACGACTCCGAGGACTCCGGGGAGTTCGCGTACCCGGGGCACTACGACATCGACGACGGGGCGGAGTTCGGACCGGACGACGACCAGGGCTACGACGAGGGCTACGACCAGGGCCCCGGCCGCACGCGCCGGGCCGACCGGGGCGAGCCGATCCGGCACGCCTACTACCCCGGCCGCCGGATGAACCTCGGCATCGTGCTGCTGCCGCTCCGGATCTTCCTGGGCTTCATCTCCATCTACGCCGGCATGGGCAAGCTCTGCGACCCCGTCTACTTCGACGGCGGCAAGCGCGGCTCGATGGTCACCTGGCTCGACTCGCTGCACCCCTGGGCGGCCGCCGAGCCGCTGCGCGACCTCGCGCTCGCGCACCCCATCGGCGCCGGGCTGACGGTGGCCTTCCTCCAGGTCATCGCCGGTGTGCTGACGGTCTTCGGGCTCTGGCAGCGGTTCGCGGCGTCGATCGGCGCCCTGCTGTCGGCCGCGCTGCTGGTCACCGTGAGCTGGCGGACCGTCCCCGCGTACGACGCGCCCGACATCGTCTACCTCGCCGCCTGGAGCCCGCTGGTCATCGCGGGTGCGCCGGTCTACTCGGCCGACGGGCGGCTGGCCTCCGAGGCCTGGCGCCGGCTCGGCCCGCGTGCCCCGCTGTGGGAGCTGCGGCGCCGCGTGCTGCGGCGCGGCGCGATGCTCGCCACGGTGCTGGTCGGCGTCGCGCTGGTGGTCGGTGCCACGCTGGGCACCGCCGTACGGTCGGCTTCGCCGCAGTCCCGGCTGCCCGGCCCGACCGACGTGCCGACCAACGACCTCAACGGGTCCCCGCTGCCCGAGGTGCCCGGTGAGGGCTCGGCCAAGCCGTCCGCGGCGCCCTCGGCCTCGCGGTCCGGCAAGGCATCGCCCTCGCCGTCGAGTTCGCCCTCCACGCCGAGCGCCCCGTCGTCGGCGCCGACCGCCAGCCGCACCACCTCCGGGTCGACCGGCACGGGCTCGGCGGGCGGCGGCACGGGCAGCAGCCCGACGCACTCCACTCCGTCGACCCAGCCGCGGCCGACCCAGCCCAGCAACCCGCCGACCTCCACCGGCGGCGGTTCGAGCAGTGGCGGCAGCAGCGGCGGCGGTTCCTCCGACAGCGGCGGCGCCCTGGGCGGCCTGCTCGGCAGCGGCGAGACCTCCGGCTGGCTGCTCGGCGCCCCGGCGCACCCCGCGGGGGCAGGAAAGGTGGCATAAGGCCGCACAACGGCCTGAACGCCCACGAGGCGGCCGGAGGAGCAGCGGTGCTCCTCCCGGCCGCCTCGTCGTTGTGCGGGGCGCTCTCAGGGCCGGGAGGCGAGCTCCTTGGCGGCCTCGGTGAGGTCCTTCTCGGTGTCGATGGCCCGCCAGTAGGCGCCCTGGGGCAGCGAGAAGCCCGCCAGCCGCCGTTCCCGGGCGAGTTGGGGGAAGGTCGTACGCTCGTGGTCCCCGCGGTCGGGCAGCAGCGCCGTGAAGCCGGGGGAGAAGACGTAGACGCCCGCGTTGATGAGGAAGGGCGAGGGCGGCGACTCGACGAAGTCCAGGACGTGGCCGAACTCGTCGGTCTCCACGGCGCCCCACGGGATGCGGGGGCGGGCGAGCGCGAGGGTGGCGGCCGCGGCGCGCTCGACGTGGAAGTCGGCCATCTCGCGCAGGGAGAACCGGGTCCAGATGTCGCCGTTCGTGGCGTACCAGGCCTCGTCGGGCCGGGGGAGGGAGGCGGCGGCGAACTTCAGGGCGCCACCGCGCCCGAGGGGCTCGCGCTCGACCACGGTCGTGATGCGCAGCGGCAGATCGGCCGCCGCGCCGGCGAGCCAGTCCTCGAGGACCTCAGCGAGGTGGCCGCACGAGATCACGGCGTCGGTGACGCCCTCGGCGGCCAGCCAGGCGAGTTGATGGCCGATGATCGGTGTCCCGGTCCCCGGGATCTCGATCATCGGCTTCGGACGGGTGTCGGTGTACGGGCGCAGGCGGGAGCCCTGTCCTCCGGCGAGGAGGACGGCCTGGGTCACCACCTGGGAGGTCGTGGGCGCGCCGGTCATGCACGCACCCTACGGGACCGGGGCGTCGGGTCATCCGACGGAGGCGACGCCCGTGGCGAAGGCGGTGTCGCAGACCGGCCGCGACCAGGACTGCGCGCGCTGCACGGAGCCGTACTTGGCCACCGCGGCACGTCCCAGCGACTTGGCGAGCGAGCCGCAGTACTGGGCCAGCGACGGGCGGGCCGCCATCTCGCGCTGCAGCGAGGTGAGGGCGACACCCGGGTTCTTCGCCTGGAGTTCCGACAGGAGCTTGCGGCGCAGCACCTCCTGCGGGGCCGACCGGCCGGCCGAGACGGCCTCCTTGTCGTGGGAGGCGGTGAGGATCTGCGCCTCGGAGGCCGAAGTGGCCCACGGGACACGGGTGACCGCGAGGGTGCCGGACAGTACGAGGACGACCGGGAGGACGAGGGCGAGTGACTTGCCGATACGGCGGGCTACCTGGTTCACGGCAGTGATGGTAGCGAGGAGTAATGATTTGGCGACATTTAGCCACTCTGACGAGTGATGAATGCCTCTTGATCGACTACGGGGGCATTGACGAACATGCTCGAAACGCGGGTGTGTGCCCGCAAATGGTGTGCTCTTCCGGGGCACCTGCGACGGGTGGGAACGGGGGCCGGAGCGAGCGGGAAACGACCGTGGCCCGGCCCCCCTTGCGCGGGGGCCGGGCCACGGTGCGTACCGCTCGCGCGTCGGGCGCGTCAGGTGCGCCGGACGTGCGCGTCGCCTCAGTCGCTCAGGCGCTCACCGGTGGAGGTGGAGAAGACATGCGTCTCGCCGGCGCGCGGCACGACGCGGAGGACGGAGCCCTTCTCGGGCACGCTGCGACCGCCGACGCGGATGACCAGGTCCTTGTGCTCGTCGCCGACCTGGGCCGAGCCGTAGACGAAACCGTCCGCGCCCAGCTCCTCGACGACGTTGACCGTCACGGCCAGACCGGCCGGCTCGTCCTTCGAGAGCGCCGCGCTGTCACCGTCGACGATGTCGAAGTGCTCCGGGCGGACGCCGACGGTGACCGTGCGGTCGCCCTTGTCGGCCGCGGCCTGCAGCGCGTCGCGCTCGACCGGCACCACGGAGTTGCCGAACTTCACGCCGCCGTCGTGGATCGGCACCTCGACCAGGTTCATCGCCGGGGAGCCGATGAAGCCCGCGACGAAGAGGTTGGCCGGCCGGTCGTACATGTGGCGCGGGGTGTCGACCTGCTGGAGCAGACCGTCCTTGAGGACCGCGACGCGGTCGCCCATGGTCATGGCCTCGGTCTGGTCGTGGGTGACGTAGACCGTGGTGGTGCCCAGGCGGCGCTGGAGCGAGGCGATCTGCGTACGGGTCTGGACACGCAGCTTGGCGTCCAGGTTGGACAGCGGCTCGTCCATGAGGAAGACCTGCGGCTCACGCACGATCGCGCGGCCCATCGCCACACGCTGGCGCTGACCGCCCGAGAGCGCCTTGGGCTTGCGGCCCAGGTACTCGGTGAGGTCCAGGATCTTGGCGGCCTCTTCGACCCGCTTGCGGATGTCCGCCTTGTTGACGCCGGCGATCTTCAGGGCGAAGCCCATGTTGTCCGCGACGGTCATGTGCGGGTACAGCGCGTAGTTCTGGAACACCATGGCGATGTCCCGGTCCTTGGGCGGCAGGTGGGTGACGTCCCGGTCGCCGATCCGGATGGCGCCGTCGTTGACGTCCTCCAGGCCGGCCAGCATGCGCAGCGAGGTCGACTTGCCGCAGCCCGAGGGGCCGACGAGGACGAGGAATTCGCCGTCCGCGATGTCGATCTGCAGCGCGTCGACAGCGGGGCGCTCGGACCCGGGGTAGATCCGGGTCGCCTTGTCAAAAGTGACAGTGGCCATGGTGCACTGGTCCCTTCACCGGCAGGAACGTGCCGGACGATCCGAGTAAAGGAGATGAGGTCTAGTCCACGTGATGTGGACTTTCCGTGACGCTACCCCCCGCGCCCGGCTTTGTCAGCACCCTCCCGCCTCCCAATTCCCCGACCCTCCCCCCTCGCCGCCTGGGTACACTTCTCCCTGACCCCACCCACCGGTCACCACGGCGGGCACGGGGGCGCCGTGCCGCCTTAGCTCAGCTGGTAGAGCACCGCTCTTGTAAAGCGAAGGTCGTCGGTTCGAACCCGACAGGCGGCTCCAGTCGTTGAGCAGCGCAAACGCCCCGGACCACGGTCGGTCCGGGGCGTTCTGCGTTCGCGGGTGGCAGCGGCCGGGGGCGGTTGCTCGCGGTTGGGGCGGCGCCGGAGCAGGCGGTCCATGCGGCCGATGGCTCGCGCCGTGTGGCGGATGTCACGCGTGTGCGGCGTCCCCGGTCCTGCTGATTCGAATGCGGCCGAGGAGCTCGGCTCCCCTGTTGTCGATCTTCTGGTGTCGTCGGTGCGCGGCGCCACGGGGAACGGCGGTGACGGAACCGTATTGCCGCAGCTCGGCGCAAGCCCGGGCGAAGTGTGGTCCGGGGCGTCAGCTTTCCGGACCGGGGCTCCTCCGCGAGCGAGCGCTGCCGGCTGCGTGCGGCCTTGCTTTCATGTTCGGTGGCAGGTACTACAGTTCGACGCGTTGCGTGATGTTCACAGCAGCCGTACAAGGAGCGCGGCCGGCCTCCGCATATCCGGGGCAGCGAGGCCGCGCCATTCCCGTGGGGGGAATTCAGCAGTGAGAACACGCTCTTTGGCGTCGGTGGCCGTGTCCGCCGCGCTGAGCGCCGCACTCCTTGCCGCGCCCGCGCTGGCGTACGCGGCCGACGGCGGCACGCCCGGGCAGGACCCGGCCGTTGCCGCGACCACGACCCCGACGGCCGGTTCGACGCCGACGCCGGACACGCCCACCGGCGTCCCGTCCGACGCGGCCTCCGACGCGCCCTCGGACACCCCGACGCCGTCGGACCCGTCCTCGGGCGACCCGGCGCCCGACCCGGGTGGCAGCGCGCCCGCCGACGGCACCGGCGCCCCGGTCTTCGGCAGCGTGGGGTCCGACCCTTCCGACGCCGGTTTCCTTACCGTGGCCGTCTCCTCCGACTCGGCGATCACCGAGGTGTCCGCCGAACTGACGGAGCTGCACGGCGCGGCCCCGGCGACCGTGACAGTCACCGGCTTCACGCTCGTCTCCGGCACGCCGCAGGACGGCGTCTGGCGCTCGCCGCGCATGTCGCAACTGCCCTCGTACGGCGGCTACGACGTGACGGTCAGCGCACAGGACAGCGACGGTGACAGCACCTCGGCCACGGGCGTCACCACCGTGGACGTCGAGCCCAAGCCGGTCTTCGCCGACCGCAGCATCAGCCCCGCCGTGCTGGACGTGGAGCACACGCACGTCAAGCTCAGCGGCCGCATCTCGCTCTTCGACCCGATCACCGGCGACATTTCGCCGCTGGCCGGCAAGGAGCTGAGCGTGATCGCCCAGTACGCCTACAGCGCTGTCACCGCCGCCGACGGCAGCTACGCGATCGACGTGGCGCCGCGGCTGAACGGCGAGAACGCCAAGTCCGTCGCGGTCTCGCTCTCCTTCTGGATCGCCAACCCCGACGGCACGAACACCTACGTGCTCGTCGACAGCAAGACCCTGCCGGTCGTGGTCAGCCCGAGCCGGATTCGGCTGGACCACTCCAGCGTGCGGATCAAGTACGGCGTCAAGGCGTCCTCATCCGGCATCGTGGAATACCTGTACGGCGGGACCTGGCGTCCGGCCAAGGGTGTCGCGGTCGAGATGGACTACTACGCGACGGCGACCAGTAATGCCGCCGGGCGCTTCGCGCTCACCTACCCGTACCTGCTGTCCGGCGACACCACGTTCACGGTGCAGACCAGCCTCGACAGCTACCTGGACGACCCGTATCTGACCGCCTCGCACGCGCAGTTCAAGGTCGACGTCATCAACCGGACCAGCATCTGCTTCTGTACGAGCTGGCTCGACGAGTACTCCGACCTGCACATCCAGGGGAGCATGAACGGCAGCGATGCCAAGGTGCCGCCGAACCGGAAGCTGTACCTCCAGCAGTCGGCCGACGGCAAGTCCGGCTGGAAGTCGCTCGGCTGGTTCACCGTGAAGTCCAACGGCACCTTCAATCTCGACGCGTACGTGGCGGTGCCGAAGGGCTACTGGCGGCTGTACTCGACGGGGTCGTCGGACTACCAGCCCGGCTACTCCAACTCCGTGCACTTCAACCGCACCGCGACCAGGATCACGGGCTTCAACGCCGGTCCCGAGCCGGTGCGCAAGGGCCGCACCGTGACCACCACCGGCACCGTGCAGAAGCTGAGCGGCACGAAGTGGGTGGCGTTCGGCAAGCAGCGCGTCTACATCCTCTTCCAGGCCAAGGGCAAGAAGGCCTGGACGCAGCTCGGCTCCGTCAAGGCCGACTCGCACGGCCGCTTCACCGCCCGCTTCACCGCGAAGCAGGACGGCACCTGGGTCGGGGTCTACCTCGCGTCCGGCTCCTACGTGGACGCCGAGAGCTACCACGACTACGTGGACGTGCGCTGAGCAGCCCCTTTCCGCTCACGTTGCCGAGCAGCGTAAGAGCCCCGGACCGTGATCGGTCCGGGGCCTTCGGCATTCACGGGTGGTATCGCCGCGGCTGCCGACCTCGCACCGGGTGGCTGATGCCATGGGTCCGCGGGTGCCTGCTGCGGCGTGGCTCCGGCTGTGCCCCCGGGGTACGCGGGGAGCCATGCCGGCCGGCGGCGCAAACCTCGTGGATGGCCTGCGAACGCGTGCGCTAATGTGCTCGGGCCCGACTTGGACGCGACTGCCGTGGAGCCAAGTCCGGCCAGCTGCGCCGGCGTTGCTGCCGGGTGCCGCATCGCATGTCTTCTCTGGGGGGAAACGCTTTGCGACGTTCCATCATGCTGTCCGCCGCGATCTCGACGGCACTCGGTGTGTCGGCCTTCGCGGCCACCACGCCGGCTCAGGGGGCCACCACCCCCGCACCGCCCGTGTTCATCACTTCCGGGGACTACCAGCACCCCGGCACCCTGATGGTCCGCACCTCGTCCGACACCCCGGTCACGAGCGTGACCGCCCACTTCTTCCCGAAGGGCAGTCCGGAGGGAACGCCGGAAGCCGGGTCCACCAGTGACTTCAGCATCATCGGCGATCCGGCGGCGAAGGCCTTGAAATGGCAGACCGCCGTGCACCTGCCGCAGCACGGCGAATACCGGATCGCCTACGACTTCACGGACGCGTCCGGTGCCACGTTCACGGGTCTGAGCCATGCGAAAGACGTGCTCCACTACCAGACGGCCATGAGGATTCCCGACTTCGCCGTCACGCCGACCGCACCGGACTACACGCACCAGCGGGTCACCGTCTCGGGCACGCTCATCGCCGAGCCGCCGGGTGACCCGGCCGCGTCCGTCCCCGCGGCGGGGGAGAAGGTGGAGATCTACACGGGCCGCGCGGACATCCAGGTGGTCACGGGTCCGGATGGGCGGTTCACGGCCGAGTTCGTGCCCAAGGACCGCGCCTCCACGGTGTATGCCGAGCAGTGGGGTTCCGACACTGATCCCCAAGCGCTCCACCCGGTGTCGTCGTTGGTGTACATCTCCACGGTGCAGTCGCCCACCAGGGTCTCGGTGAACACGCACACCTTGAACCTCGCCCAGGGTGCCACCGGCACGGTCACCGGTCTTGCGGAGATCCAGACGCCCGAGGGCTGGCGGCCCCTGCCCGGCTCGCGGATCGCCTACACGAACGGCCCGAGCGCGACCGAACTCGGCAGCGCGTACACCGACAGCCACGGCCGGTACACCTTGAAGGTGCCCTCGACCGGTGCCGCCCTCGCCGGCAAGGTGGTGCTGGCCGGTGACGACGAGCCGTTCGCGACGATGTCGTCCCAGCCGCTGACCGTCCATGTGGCGTTCAAGACCGCGCTCAACGCCACCGTGAGCCTCGACGACCGGTCCCGGCTCCATGTCACGGGTTCGCTCAACCTCAAGGACAGCCGTGCGCACTGGCCCGCCAAGCCGGCCGTCGTCCTGGACTACTCCAAGAACGGCAAGACCGGCTGGAAGGCCGTGGCGACGCTCCCGGTGACCGTCCGCCACAACAAGGCCGGTGTCGCGGAGACCTTCGGGCAGAGCCGTACGGCCCCATCCGACGGCTACTGGCGCGTCCGGTTCCAGGGCAACCCCGATCTCGCCTCCGCGGTCACCCCGATCGTTCACCGGCACCGGCTGACGACCCGGATCACCGGCTTCAAGGCTTCGCCCAAGTCGGTGCGGAAGGGCGAGTGGACCTACTTGACGGGCACCCTTCAGTACCGGGAGGGCACGGCCTGGAAGGGGTTCCGCGACAGCCAGGTGTCCCTGTACTTCCGGCCCCGTGGCGCCAAGAGCTACCGGTACGTGCACGCCCTGGGCGTCGACAAGGGACACATCGCCAATCTGGAACGGGCGACGCAGGACGGTACGTGGGCCGTGGTCTTCGACACGGCGACCGGAAGCGGCTTCCTGGTCAGCAACACGGCCACCACCTACGTCGACGTGCGGTAACACCCGTCGGCCCCCGCTGACGGCAGAACGCCCCGGACCGTGGATCGGTCCGGGGCGTCCTGCTGTCGGCGTTCACGGCCCCACGGCCGCCGCACGGGCCTGGTGGGCCGGGGAGGCGGAACCGTGCGCGGTCAGTGGGTTACTTGACCGTGATCTGAGCCGTGCCCGTGACGCCGCCGCTGGTCACCGTGATGGTGGCCGTGCCGGCGCGGTGGGCCCGCAGGCGGCCGGTGGTGGGGTCCACCTCGGCGACCTTGGTGTTGCTGGAGGACCAGACGTGGGACGCCGGGTCCGCGATCGGCATGCTGAGCGGGGCGATGTTGTCGCCGCCGGTCTGGAGGCCGGTCGCGGTCAGGGTCACCTCGTCGTTGCGCTCCATCGGCGCGGTGGGCGCCGTGACGGCGATGGACGCCAGGGAGGGCTCGACGGAGTACTGCAGGTTGCCGTCGGTGCCGATGCGGATCAGGCCGAAGTGGTAGAAGCCGCCCTGGTCCGCGGGGGCGTACGCGGGCATGCCGAGGTCCGCGAAGGCGAACTGCGGGATGCCGCCCTGAGCGGTGGTGGTGCTGCGGCCCTCGGGGTCGAGGATCTGCTCGGAGAAGCCGCGCGCGTGGCCGTACATCATGATCACGTGCTGCGCCGGGTGCGACTGCTGGAACTTCTGCACCAGCCGCATGTACATGCGCGCCTCCCAGCGGTCCGTGAACTGGCTGTTCGCGGCCGGGTGGGGGTCGTAGGCGGGCATGTGGGTGACGACGAGCACGTCCTTGGCCGTGGCGTCCGTCAACTGCTGGACGAGCCACGGGTACTGGGCGCCGGTCGGGTCCTGGAACGGGTCCGAGGACTGCAGGCTGCCGTGCGAGTTGTCGGTGACGATCAGTCGCGCCGCGCCCTGGCTGTAGGCGTAGTGCGTGTCACCGAAGGTGTCGCTGTAGTTGCCGTTCTCGGAGTCGGCGCCCTGCGTGATCTCGTGGTTGCCGACGATGTCGCGCTCGGGGATGCCGAGGGCGTCCATCTTGGACTTCGCGAACTGCAGGTCGGCCAGCTTGCCGTCGTCGGCCATGTCGCCGAGGAACTGCGCGGCGTCCGGGTGGGCCTGCGGGCTCAGGGCGGGCAGCCGCTTGGCGATGGAGTCCATCACGTTGCTGCTGACCGAACCGGGGTCGCTCGCGAGCATGTGGGCGTCGTCGCCGGCGAGCAGGGTGCTGCCGCTCTTGGCGAAGTCGTCCGCGTTCTCCTCGAACTTCAGCCAGGACGGGTTGTCCGGGATCGCCTTGTAGTCGGGGACCGTGACCGGTCGCGGCGAGTACAGGGCCTGCAGGCCGGAGACGTTGAGCGTGCCGCTGTAGGCGGTGCTCGGGCTGATCGCCAGGAAGTCGATGAAGCTGATCGTCAGCGGGAACTGCATGCCGGCGGGCAGCTGCGCGACCGCGAGGTGCCAGCCGTTCCAGGTCACGAACGTCGGGTACAGCGTGGTCGACGAGCCGTTGACGTTGATGTACTTCTCGGCGAGCTCGATCCCGTTGCCGTCGCCCTTGATCCACACGCCGATGCCGGTGGGGACGTGACCGCCGTTGGTGTCGGTCTTCAGGGTGACGTTGGGGGACAGCACCAGCTGCTTGACGCCGGAACCGGCCGGCATCGAGTAGTCCAGGCGCAGCGACGCGGACTCGGTGGAGCCCGGCGGGACGACGCCCTGCTCGGTGGACAGGGTGGCCGGCTTGCCCGTGGTGTTGTTGCTGAGCCGCCACACGCCCGTGCTGTTCATCGGGTCGATGGTCTTGCTGACGCTGCCGACCGCGACCGAGGCGGTGGCGGTCCGGCCGCCGACCTTCGCGGTCACCTCGGCGAGGCCGCCGTTGTTCGCGTCCGCGGTGAACACACCGTGCGCGTCGACGGTGCCGAGCGAGGACGGGGTGACCGTCCACTCGGCCGCGTCGGCGGAGATGTCCGTGGTGCGGCCGCTCTTGACGGTGCCCGTCAGGGTCAGCTGCTGGGTGCCGCCGTTGCCCATGTCGACGGTGTCGGGCGACAGGGACAGGTCCTTGAGCTCGGCGGCGACCTCCAGCTTCTCGGAGGTGGTGCGGCCGTCGCTGGTGGCGATGACCTCGCCCTCACCGCTGGTGTGCGCGGTGAGCCTGCCGTTCTCGTACGAGGCGAGCGACGCGGGCTCGACGCGCACGTCCACGGTGCCTGTGGTCGGGTTGGCGACCTTGTCCGTGGCGTACACCGACAGCGGGATGGTGCTGCCGGGGACGGTGGTGATGCGGTCGCCGCCGTTCACGACGACCTTGTGGGCCTCGCCGGCCTCCTTCTCCGTGGAGTAGAAGAAGATGCCGTTGGCGACCGGGCGCTCGGTGTTGCCGGGCTGGTCGGACGGGGTGTTGACGACCTCGGTGCGCGTGGCGCCGGGGGCGCGCACGGCCATCGTGGTCGAGCCGCCGCCGTCGAAGAGCATCGCGGTGTCGGCGCCGTGGGCGACCATGTAGCCCGCGACCTGGTCGCGGGTCACGCCGAAGGCGCGGGTGGCGCCGCCCTGGCCGTCGACCGCGACGACGATGGCGTGCTTGCCGTCCTTGGTGATGCCGACGGCGGTCTCCGGGTTGGCGCCGCTCGGCGGGGTGCCGGTCGGGTCCTTGTAGACCTTGCCGTCCTTGACCAGCGTGTCGACGCCGCTGACCAGCTGCGTGACATCGTTGTCCGGGGACAGCCGCGTGGTGATGCCGACCGTGTCGCCGGTGTGCAGGTTCGCCGACAGCCAGGTGCCGCCGGCCCCGCCGCCGAGCAGGCCCAGCTGGTCCTTGCCGAGCTGCGGGAGGGAGGTCACGCCGGTCTGCACGCTGTCGACGGTGAAGCCGCCGTCGGCCGTGTGGCCGAGCACCAGGGTGCCGTTCGCCAGACCCGTGGCGGCGCCGAGGTCGGAGGTGACCTCGGTGATGCCCCCGGACGTCAGGTCGCCCACGGTGTTGACCGAGGTGAGCGCGCGGGTCGCGGCGCCGTCCGTGATGGTCCCGGAGAAGGCCTCGGGGCCCATCACCATGGAGCCGTCGGGGCGGACGCCCAGCTGCGAGGCGAAGCCCGGCTTGGGGCTCTTCAGCAGGCGGCCGTCGGTCACCACGCCGCCGAGCGGACGGCCGCTCGCGTGGATCTCGAAGTAGTCGCCGTTGACGCCCGCGACCGCGTGGGTGCGGTTGGCCATCGACGAGACCGTCTCGTCCGCCGGGTTGGTGAGGGTGTCGCCCGCCTCGACCATGCCGACCCGCAGGTTCGGGTCGGTCAGGTCGGCGCTCAGCACCTGGACCTGCTGGCGGCCGCCGACGGTGTCGTAGGTCTCGCTGTAGTGCTCCAGACCCTGGGTCACCGTCTCGCCCGGGGTGCGGCTGTAGTCCACCACGAGCGGCCAGTTCTCCGGCGTCTGCGGCAGCCAGTCCGGCGTGGCGGCCTGGTCCTGCGCCGCCCCGTCCCCGGAGGTTCCCGAGGCGGTGGCGGCACCGGTGACCGAACCGGCCAGAGCCAGCGCCAGCGCGGTGACCACCGCGGTGCGGCGTGCGCCGGCTCCCACGGATCTCTTCCCGCGAAGTGTCATTGCGTGTGTCCTTATGAGTGTCCTGCCGGTCGAACACCGGCTCGCGTACACACGACACCCGCATGGCGAAGGACAGATGGCCGATTGCGGGTCTTCAGATGACCCACAGGAGTGGCACGTCTATGGATTCGGTCAAATATTGGCCGGATCTTGGTGTGTCCGCGCCCCCGTACCACACGGTGCGGTACGGGGGCGCGGAGAGGGTCGGTTCGGTCGCGGCTACCAGGTGGAGGGCGCCGGCGGGACGACCACCGGCGGACGGTCGTCGCAGGTGATGGTGTTGGGCAGCTCCCAGGAACCGAGCCAGGGCCCGGTCGTGCCGCCGCCGTCGTTGCCGCCGAGGTCGTTCAGCGTGAACTCCGAGCCGGTGGCGGGGAAGTTGAACGAACCGCAGTTGTTCACCCCGACCGCGCCCACATTGCGGGCGTCGACGTTCTCGAAGGACGCGGAGCCGGCGGCGCGCGCGCTCACCACGGAGGTGCCGGTGCCGTCGACCCGAATGTCCTTGAAGTGCACGTTGCTGATGGAATAGGCGTCCTTCACCGGGAAGTCGGAGACCAGCATGATCGCGTTGTAGGTGTTGTCGAGGAAGTGGTCGCCGGTCACGCGGATGTCGGCGTCGATGGACTTCTCCAGCGCGTAGAACCAGATGGCGCCGAGCCCGATGTTCCAGTTCAGCTCGTAGGTGCCCGCCCGCACTGTGGTGTTGTCGGTGATCCACAGATGCCCGGCGAACGGCTCCGCGCCGAAGCGGGAGCCCACTTGGAGGGCGCTGCCCTCGCGGATCGGGTCGGCGATCAGGTTGCCGGAGACCGTGTTGTCCGTGCCGCCGTAGATCGCGATGCCGTTGGCGAGCACGGGGGTCTGCACCGTGTTGTGGTCGAAGGTGTTGCGGGCGTTCGCGGTCTTCTCCGACCACATGGCCAGCCCGTCGTCCCCGGAGTTGCGGACGAAGTTGTTGCGGACCACCGAATCGGTCACGCCGGTGTGGAAGTTGAGGCCGTCGGCGATCTGGTCGGTGATGACGTTGCCCGTGATGCGCAGGTTCGACATCGGGCCGTCGAACCACATGCCCACCTTGGTGTGGTGGATGTACAGGCCCTCGATCGTGGAGTCGGAGAGCGCGCCGCCGATGCCGTTCACCTGGTCGGTGTCGATGCGCTCGCGGACGTCGCCCTCGATCGCGAAGCCCGACAGGTGGACGTCGTGGCTGCCGCCGGCCGAGGCGTCCTTGCCGTAGAAGCCGACCCCGGTGTGCACCGATCCGTCGGGCGCCGGGGTGCCGAGGGCGACCTCCTTGCCCTTGATGACGGTGTACCAGCTGCCGGCGCCCTCGATCGTCACGTCGTCCACCACGATGTGGCGATTGACCTGGTACGTCCCCGGCGGGATGTAGACCTTCAGGTGCGCGCGCCGCGCGAAGGCGATCGCCTTGTCGAGGGCGCCCGCGGAGTCCCGCCGCCCGGTCGGGTCGGCGCCGAAGGCGAGCACGTTCGCGGCGACGAGGGCGATCCGCGGGGCGCCCACCAGCTGCGAGTCCAGCAGGTCGACCGTCGTCGTCACGGCCCCGGCGCGGGCGGGGACGGTCAGCCGGATCTTCTCGCCGGCCTTGTACGTCCGGCCCAGCAGCAGGCGCTGCTCGTCGTAGAAGTGGTTCGGCCGGAACGGCTTGGCGATCACCGGTGTCGGGGTGGTGGCGTTCGGCACGCAGCCGCACTCGGTGATCCACCAGTCGTCGTGGAGCAGGCCGGCCTGCGGGTCGTTGGAGAACGGGTACTGGTTGTAGAGCCAGGCGTACTGCGAGGTGAGCGTCATCGTCCGGCGGCCCTGCCCGCCGGCCGTCACGTCGAGCGGCGCGGTGATGCCGCCGCCGCCCGGCGCGTCCGGGATGCTGTACCGCACGGTGATCGCGTTCGCGGCGCTCGGGAGGGTGAACTCCACGTACTGGCCGCGCTCCAGGGTCACCGCCTTCCGCCCGGACGCCTCCGCGGGGAGGGTGTAGGCACTGCGGCCGCCGATGACCGTGCCGTTCGTCGCGGCGTTCTCCGCCTCCTGCTCGGCGAACCCCGGGTCGGCGCCGCGTCCGGCGACCAGCGCCGGATCCAGTGCCGCCCGGGTCACCACGGGGCCGGCGGCCTTGGCCGCGCCGGTGCCCGCCTGCGCGGTCCCGCCGAGCCCGAGCCCGATCCCGGCCGCCGCGGCGACCACCGCGACCGTTCTTCGCCAGGTGTTCCTGCTCCTGCTGCTCCCTGCCATCCCCAGCTCGTTTCTCTCGTAGGCGCGACCGCCCTGGACGTGCGAGGCGGAGCGGACGTCGTGAGGTGAGGCGACAGTAAGGACCCGGTGGACGGCTCCACAAGGCTCCTGCGCGATGTTTTCGGCACACTGATGATGAAGTGCGGATCTCTGTCTGTTTCTTGCGCGGCTTACGTGAATCGTTGCGACCACGCGAGCGGGCGGGGGGAGGTGCTTCAGCGGTCCGAGAAGGGCCCGCCGGGACCGAAGGCACGGGCGGCGAAGCGGCGGCCCATACGGCGGTAACCGGCCGCGTTGGGGTGCAGGCAGTCCGGCAGGTCGGCCACGTCGCCCGGGCCGAACAGCTCGCGGCCGTCCAGGTAGTGGAGGCCGCGGTCGCCCGCGGCGGCCCGTTCCGCGACGATACGGGCCAGCTCCGCGCGGATCACGGTCAGCGTCAGGGCGCCGCCCGGCACGTCCCCCGGGTCGCCGAGGGCGACGACGCGCGGCCCGGCGGCGGAGAGACCGGGCGCGGTGGGCCCCGGGGTGGTCTCCACGGCGGGGCAGCTGATCGGGGAGACGACCAGCAGCGGGGTGCCGGGATGGCCCTCGCGGACGGTGTCCAGGAAGCCGTGCACCGCCGGCCCGAACGAACGCAGCCGGAAGGCGGCCTGGTTGACGATGTTGATGCCCAGCTTGAGGCTGATCAGATCGGCCGGCAGGTCCCGGATCGTCCGGGCGACGTACGGGTCGAGCATGGCGTTGCCGCCGAGCCCCAGGTTCAGCAGCTCGGCCCCGGCGAGGGCCGCGGCCAGCGCCGGCCAGGTCGCGGTCGGGGAGTCGGCCGCGGCGCAGTGGCTGATGGAACTGCCGTGGTGGACCCAGCGCGGGCGCCCGGTCGGCCGCGGCGGGAGCACCTCGGCGTCCGCCCGCAGCCCGACCACTTCCGTACGGGTCTGCTGGGGCAGCCACAGTTCGAGGTCCTTCTCGCCCTCCGGCAGGCCCGCGAAGCGCACCCGGCCCGGCCGCCCCCGCTGCCGGCGCGCGGGCGGCGCGAAGAGGTCCGGCTTGTGCAGGACATGGCCGCGCGGGGCGGGCCGCGTCCCCGCGTACACGCCGTCCACGGTCAGGTCGACCGCGCCCGCGGGCAGCGGCTCCGGGCTGCCGTCGAGCTGCCACACCGAGGTCAGCAGCTCCAGTTCGACGGCGCGGGCCGCGGTACGGAACGCCAGCCGCACGCCGGACGGCAGCGCGGTGACCTCGTCCATGAAGACGTCCGGGTACTGCGAGCGCGTCCACGCGGGCAGCCGGCGCGGCAGCAGACCGGCCTCGGTGCGCTCCAGGTCGAGGGCGCCCCGGAACTCCACCGGCCCGCCGTCGAGCGGGATCTCGCGCAGGGTGCGCAGGGCAGTTGTCATGATTTCTCCCTGCCCGCGACCCGCGCCCTGCACACCGCGGCGCCCCGGCCCGTCAGGGGATCAGGACGACCTTGCCCGTCGTGCCCCGGGTCTCCAGCGCGCTGTGGGCGGCCGCCGCGTCCGCGAGCGGGAAGCGGTGGACCGTCGGCCGCAGCCGTCCGGCCGCCGCCTCGGCCAGGGCCTCCTCCTCCAGGGCGCGCAGGCCGCCGGGACCGCCGGCCCGCGCCATCGCGGGCCCGAGGACCACCGCGGAGGTGATGCCGCGCGCGGCCCGTTCCTCCTCGGGCAGGGCCGGCGACCCGCCGGAGGCCCACCCGTACACCACATGCCGCCCGCCGCGGCCGAGCAGGCCGACCGCCCCGCGCCCGAGGTCCCCGGAGACCGCGTCGAAGACGACGGTGGCGGCCCGCCCGCCCAGCGCGGCCCGCGCGGTGTCCGTCCACCCGTCCGCGGTGTAGTCGACGGCCGCGCCGGCGCCGGACTCCCGGACCCGCGCGGCCTTCGCCGGGCCGCCGGCGAGCCCGAGCACGGTGGCCCCGGCGTTCCGGGCGGCCTGGACGAGCAGGGTGCCGATGCCGCCCGCGGCCGCGGTCACGACGGCCACGTCCTCCGGCCCGAGAGGGGCCTGCCGCAGGATGCCCATGGCCGTACGGCCGGTGCCGACCATGGCGACGGCCTCGGCGAAGCCCAGCCCGTCCGGCAGGACGTGCAGCCGCTCGACGGAGGTCACGGCGCGTTCGGCGTAGCCCCCGGGCACCATGCCCAGGTGGGCGACGACACGCCGGCCGAGCCACTCGCGGCCGGTGCCCTCCCCGACCGCGTCGACGGTGCCGGCGACCTCGCGCCCGGGGACCGTCGGCAGGTCGGGCAGCGGATAGGGCCCGTCGAAGGCGCCGGAGCGCAGCGCGGTGTCGATCACGTGGACCCCGGCCGCGGCGACCGCGATCCGCACCTGCCCGGGGCCGGGTTCGGGGTCCGCGGTCTGCTCGTACCTCAGGTTGGCGGCGGGGCCGAAGGCATGGAGACGGATGGCGTGCACGAAGTGCCCCCCAGGGAGATGCGGACAGATGTGCGGGCGGCCGGACCGGGTCCGCACCGCCCACTGTTCGTCCTCAACCGTGCTTGAGGTCAACCGCGTCACGCGAGGATGCGCGCCTTGGCCTTCTGGTACTCGTCCTCGGTGATGTGCCCGTTGCTCTTCAGGTCGGCGAGCTTGGCGAGCTGGTCGACCGGGCTCCCGGCGGACGCGTGCGCACCTGCCGTGCCCGCCGTACCGGTGGAGCTGCCGTCACCGCCGCTCGCGGCAGCCTCCCGGACGTACTGCTTGAACGCCGCGTCCGCCTCCTTGACCTGCTTCTGATCGCGTTCGGCCATGCTCTTGCCGCGGGCGATCACGTAGACCAGCACACCGAGGAACGGCAGGAAGACGAGGACGATGATCCAGCCCGCCTTGGCCCAGCCGCTCAGCGAGTGGTCGCGGAACAGGTCGCCGATGATCCGGAAGAGCAGGAAGAACCACAACACCCAGCAGAAGATCAGGAGCATGGTCCAGAACAGGTTCAGCAACGGGTAGTCGTCCATGGCCCCAGTGGACGGCGGCCCCCCGGGCGCCGCACTCCGGATGCGCCCGTCCGGGCGATCCGTGGACGGGTCAGACGCGCGGGAAACGGGCCTGCAGGTCCCAGATCGCCGGGTTGGCGTCCAGGCCGTCGTGCAGGTCGGTGAGGTCCGCGACCAGGTCGTGCAGGAAGTCGCGGGCCTCGCGCCGCAGGTCGCTGTGCGCGAAGGCGAGCGGCGGCTCGTCCGGGGCCCAGTCGGCGACGACGTCCACCCAGCCGAAGCGGCGCTCGAAGCGCAGCCGGTCGGTCGACTCCGTGAAGTCCAGTTCCGCGTGCTGGGGGCGGGCCGCGCGGCCGCCGAGCGGGTCGCGGTCCAGCTGCTCGACGATGTCGCACAGCGCCCACGCGAAGTCCAGGACCGGGACCCATCCCCAGGCTGTGGACAGTTCGCGGTCGGCCTTGACGTCCGCCAGGTAGACGTCACCGCAGAACAGGTCGTGGCGCAGGGTCCGCACGTCCGCGGTGCGGTAGTCGGTCTGCGGCGGGTCGGGGAAGCGGCGGGAGAGCGAGTAGCCGAGGTCGATCACCCGCCGATGGTACGTGCCGGCCCCGCGGGCAGGTCCTTGTGCAGGACGGCGCAGGGGCGGCCCCTCTCGCGGTCCTCGCGGTGGTCCACGACCCGGTAGCCGAGCGCCGTCCAGAAGGCGAGCCCGCCGGGGTTGCCTTCGAGCACCGCCAGGCGCACCCCGTCCCGCCCCGCGGCGCGCAGGCGCTCCTCGACGCGTCCGGCGAGCTCCCGGCCCAGGCCCGTCCGCTGCCGGCCGCCGTGCACCATCAGCAGGCCGATCCACGGGTACGGGTCGAGCGGGTCCGGGTGCTCGGCCAGGGTGACGGCGAGGCCCGCCAGGGCGCCGTCGGCCGCGCCACGGGCGAGCAGCACCTCCGCGGCGGGGTGCGCCCGCTCGGCGTCGAGGGCCGCGGCGACCTGGTCCGGGGTGACGCGGTCCGGGTCCGGGAAGTCGCCGCTCGCGCGGTGGAAGGCGGCGTTGGAGGCGTACAGCTCCGTCAGCCCGCCGAGCAGGGCGCCGCCCAAGGGGATGCGGGGCGCGAGGGGTTCGAGCGGTGCGAGCAAGGACATGCCCCGCACGCCGGTCGCGTGCGGGGCACCAGTCGCCCGGTTGTCGGCGGGGTCGTTCAGAGAGCGACGCCGAAGTCGGTGGCGATGCCCGCCAGACCCGAGGCGTAGCCCTGGCCCACGGCGCGGAACTTCCACTCGGCGCCGCTGCGGTAGAGCTCGCCGAAGACCATGGCGGTCTCGGTGGCGGCGTCCTCGCTCAGGTCGTAGCGGGCGATCTCGGCGCCGCCGGCCTGGTTGATGATGCGGATGTAGGCGTTGCGGACCTGGCCGAAGTTCTGGGTGCGCGTCTCGGCGTCGTAGATGGAGACCGGGAAGACGATGCGCTCGAGGTCGGCGGGCAGCGCCGCCAGGTTGACGTTGATCGCCTCGTCGTCGCCCGCGCCCTCGCCGGTGCGGTTGTCGCCGGTGTGGACGATGGACTGGTCGGGGGTCTGCTTGTTGTTGAAGAAGACGAAGTGGGCCTCGGAGTAGACCTTGCCGCCCGTGTTGAGCGCGATGGCGCTGGCGTCGAGGTCGAAGTCCGTGCCGGTCGTCGTGCGGACGTCCCAGCCCAGGCCGACCGTGACGGCCGTCAGGCCCGGAGCTTCCTTGGTGAGCGAGACGTTGCCGCCCTTGGACAGGCTTACAGCCATGGGAGTCCCCTCCGTGATGTCGGTCGTACGTGCCGACGCTGACGCTACCTTCACCGGGGTGAACGCGGTCAGGGGCGCGCACGGTTCCTTAACGGCGCGAAAACCCTGTGACGGGGGCGCCCCCTGCCGGGATCATGGGGAGCATGTCCGGATCGCTGCCGCTCGTCGTCCGCGGCTCGGTCTCCGTCCCGGAGGCCGAGCTCCAGTGGCGTTTCTCCAGGTCGTCCGGGCCGGGCGGCCAGCATGTGAACACCTCCGACAGCCAGGTGGAGCTGCGCTTCGACCTGGCCGCCACGGAGTGCCTGCCGCCGGTGTGGAAGGAACGCGCCCTGGAGCGCCTCGCCTCCCGCCTGGTGGGCGGTGTCGTGGTCGTACGGGCCTCGGAGCACCGCTCGCAGTGGCGCAACCGGGAGACGGCCCTGACCCGTCTCGCGGCGCTGCTCGCCGAGGCCACCGCGCCGCCGCCGAAGGTGCGCCGGCCGACGAGGATCCCGCGCGGGATCAACGAGCGGCGGCTGCGGGAGAAGAAGCAGCGCGGCGAGACCAAGCGCGGGCGCGACCCGCGGGGCTGGGGCTGAGCCGCGCGGGCCCCTGGCTCAGCTCAGGTGCCGGTAGCGGCCGCGGAAGTACACCAGGGGCGCGCCGTCGGCGCTGGGCGTGCGGGCGGCCAGCACCCGCCCGACCACCAGGGTGTGGTCGCCGGCCGTCACGCGCTGGTCGGTCTCGCACTCCAGGACCGCCAGGGCCCCGCCGAGTACGGGCGCGCCCGAGGCCTCGCCGCGGTAGTAGGCCACGTCCTCGAAGAGCAGGCGGTCGCTGATGCGGCCGCGCATCGCGAAGCGCCCGGCGATGTGCCGCTGGCTCTCGCTGAGCACGGAGACGGCCCAGCGCGGGCAGCGCTCCAGCACGTCGTCCATCCGGGAGTTCTCGCGCAGGCTCACCAGCACCATCGGCGGGTCCAGGGAGACCGAGACGAAGGCGGTCGCGGTCATGCCGACGTCCTCGCCGTTCGGGCCGTCCTCGGGGTCGTGCGCGGTCACGAGGACGACACCCGCGGCGAGTCGGCTCATCGCGGCGCGGAAGGCTTCGCCGTCCACGGCCGGGGGCTCTGGCTCGGAACCGTCGGGCACGGTCCCAGGATGCGGGATCACGGGCGGGGAGGTGATTGACTGTGGCACGCCACGACGCTAGCCGTACGGACGCCGGACCCGCATCGGACTTGGGATCGAGCCTGGTCCTAGGACCTCCCCCCGGACCGCGATTCCGCCGTCCGACCCCCGCTCACCTGGCCGCTTGTGTTCAATGGGTGAGGCGCCCCCCGGCGGGCTCTACGCTGCGTGATCGGAACACGACAATCATCTGTGACTTGAGTCACAGGTGACATGAATTGTTGACCCTGTGTACCGGTCGTGGTGCTCGCTGTGATTCAGTTGCGGTGGGAATCGGACCACAACGGACCACAAGCAGTCTCAGGAGTTGTCGTCGAGGGCCCGGGAGAGCGCATGGACACCGAGTCGGAGCCGTATGTCCGCCTCGCGACCCTGCGCCAGGTGCACCAGGTGGTGGCGGACCTCAACACCGGGCGCAGTCTCGCCGACACCCTGCAGGCCGTCGCCGACGGGGTGGTCAAGGGGCTGGGCTTCGAGCTGGCTGTGGTCAACCTGGTCCGCCCGGACAGCGACCTGGTGGTCGCCGCCGTCGCCGGGAGCGCCGCCGCCGAGGCCCTGATGGCCGGACGCGTGGGCTCGCGCGCCTCGTGGGAGCGCCGGCTGAGCATGGGCGAGCACTGGGGCGCGCTGCGCTTCATACCCCACCACGAGGGCTGGGTGCTGGACGGCGACGACGTCCCCAGCTGGCCCGGCGACGGGCCGTTGCCCCGCTTCCCCGACGAATGGCACCCCGAGGACCGGCTGCTCGCCCCGATGTACGCCAATCCCTCCGGGGCCGGCGAACTGATCGGCGTGATCTCCGTGGACCGCCCGGTGGGCGGCCGCCGCCCCGGCCCCTGGGGCCGCGAGGCGCTGCAGATGTACGCCTTCCAGGCCGCCATCGCCATCAGCAACGCGCGTCTACGTGCAAATATGCAACGCGCGCTGGTCCGCCTGGAGCGCGAGCAGCAGGCCCTGCGCGCCAGCGAGGAGAGCTTCCGGCAGGCCTTCGAGTACGCCCCCAGCGGCATGGCCGTCGCCGAGATGGGCGGGGACCAGCACGGCAAGCTCGTGCGGACCAACGACGCGCTGTGCCGGCTGCTCGGCCGCCCCGCGGCCGTGCTGCGCCGCCACTCCTTCGCCGACCTCGTCCACCCCGAGGACGTCGGCGTCCTGCTGCGCACCAGCGCCGAGGGCGGCCGCGCCGAGCTGCGGCTGCAGCGCCGCGACGGCTCCTACCTGTGGGTGAGCCTGCGCAACTCCGTCGTCGCCGACACCGCTGACGGCCCCCGCTTCCTGCTCACCCACGTCGAGGACATCGAGGAGCGCAAGGGCCGCGAACTGGCCCTCGCCCACCGCGCCAGCCACGACTCGCTCACCGGCCTGCCCAACAGCGCGGAACTGCGTGCCCGGCTGTCCGGCAGGATCTGCTCCCGGCCGCAGGCCCCGGACGCCGACGGCCACACCGCCGCGGACGCGGGCGACGAGTTCGCGTACAGCTACGGCTTCGACCCGATCGAGGGCGGCGTGCCCCCGCTGGCCGGCTACGACCACCACACGCACACGGTCCCGCCTGCCGACGACCCCGAGGGCGGCAAGGGCCTCGCGGTGCTCTTCTGCGACCTCGACGGCTTCAAGTCGATCAACGACCGGTTCGGCCACCACACCGGCGACGCCGTCCTCATCGAGGTCGCCCGCCGGCTCACGAGCGCCGTACGCGATGGTGACACCGTTGCCAGGCTCGGTGGCGACGAGTTCGTCGTCCTCGCCGACGGCCTGGGCCGCGAGGACGCCGAGGACCTCGCCGTGCGGCTGCGGAACGCGATCATCCCCCCGATCCGCTTCGAGGGCCGGGCGGTCCGGGTCGGGGCGAGCTTCGGCATCGGCTGGGCGGGCTGCGGGATGACCGCCGACGAGGTGCTGCACTCCGCCGACCAGCGCATGTACATCGAGAAGCGGTCCCGCAACGGCACGCGCAGCCACCGCCGGGCCGGCTGACCGGTCCCGCACCCCGCGCCCGATTCCTCCTCCCCGACGGCCCCACGTCCAACCTGCGGAGTACCCGGGATCGCTCTGCCGGTTGACTCCCGCACACGTGCGGCGTGCCTACGCTGGGTTACGTGCAGCGTCTCTACGACTTCCTCCGCCGGCACCCGACATGGGTCGACACCTTCTGGGCCGTCGCCCTGCTCGGGTTGTCGAGCCTGTGGATGGCGGCGGGGGACCTCGCACCGGACACGCGGGCCGCGGCCATCCCGCTGTCGCTGGCGCTGTCCCTGGTGGTCGCGCTGCGCCGCCGGGCACCGGAGCGGATGCTGCTGCTGACGATCGTGGTCGGCGTCGCGCAGCTGGTGGCCGATGTCCGGGTGAACCCGGGCGACTTCGCCATGCTCGTGATCATCTACACCGTCGCCGCCAACAGCGCGCTCTGGGCGTCCCGGCTGGCCCTGGTCGGCGGCCTCCTGGCCTCGCCCATCGCGTCGGTGCGCTGGCCCGACGACCGCCAGAGCGGCTGGGCGCAGATCGTCGGGGCGGTCTTCGTGGCCATCCCCTTCGCGCTGGCCTGGGTCATCGGCGACAGCCTGCGCACCCGGCGCGCCTACTACGCGGAGCTGGAGGAGCGGGCCGCCCGCCTCCAGCGCGAACGCGAGGCCCAGTCGAAGGCCGCGGTCGCGGCCGAACGCGCCCGCATCGCCCGGGAGCTGCACGACGTCGTCGCGCACAATGTGTCGGTCATGGTCGTCCAGGCCGACGGCGCGGCCTATGTGCTGGACGCCTCGCCCGAGCAGGCCAAGCAGGCCCTGGAGACCATCTCCAGCACCGGCCGCCAGGCGCTCACCGAGATGCGCCGGCTGCTGGGCCTCCTGCGCACCGGGGACGCCGCCGGCGGCGAGTACGTCCCGCAGCCCGGTGTCGACCAGCTCGGCGACCTCGTGGAGCAGGTGCGCGGCGCCGGACTGCCGGTGGTCTTCGAGGTCGAGGGCGACTCGCGCCCGCTGGCCAGCGGCGTGGAGCTGACCGCGTACCGGATCGTCCAGGAGGCCCTGACCAACACCCGCAAGCACGGCGGCCCGGACGTGCGGGCCAATGTGCGGCTCACCTTCCGCGACAGCGAACTGGCCCTGCTGATCGAGGACGACGGACGCGGCGCCCAGCAGGAGCTGTACGAGTCGGGCGGCGAGGACGGGCAGGGCCAGGGCCTGATCGGCATGCGGGAACGGGTCGGCATGGTCGCCGGCACCCTCGACGCCGGCCCGCGGCCCGGCGGCGGCTTCCGGATCAGCGCGGTGCTGCCCGTGAAGGCCGCGCGGTAGCGGCGGCGTGCCGGGCCGGCCGGCGCAGGACCCGACAACCCGAGACAACCCGACACGACCCGACCCAGGGAAAGAGGCACCGCTACCCATGGCGATCCGCGTGATGCTCGTCGACGACCAGGTGTTGCTGCGCACCGGCTTCCGCATGGTGCTGCAGGCCCAGCCCGACATGGAGGTCGTCGCCGAGGCGGGTGACGGCGCGGAGGCCGTGGAGACGCTGCGCTCCACCGCGGTGGACGTCGTGCTGATGGACGTCCGCATGCCCAGGCTCGACGGCGTGGAGGCGACCCGGCTGATCTGCGGTGCCGCCGACGGCACCGCGCCCCGTGGCCGGGAGCCCGGCGACGGCCCGCGCGTGCTGATCCTGACCACCTTCGACCTCGACGAGTACGCCTTCTCCGCGCTCAAGGCGGGCGCCAGCGGCTTCATGCTCAAGGACGTCCCGCCGGACGAACTGCTGGCCGCCATCCGGGCCGTCCACAGCGGCGACGCGGTCGTCGCGCCCAGCACCACCCGCCGCCTGCTGGACCGCTTCACGCCCCTGCTGCCGAGCGTGTCGCAGCCGACCCACAAGGAGCTGGACCGGCTGACCGACCGCGAGCGCGAGGTGCTGCTGCTGGTCGCCCAGGGCCTGTCCAACGGGGAGATCGCCGCGAAGCTGGTGCTCAGCGAGGCGACCGTGAAGACGCACGTCGGCCGCATCCTCACCAAGCTCGGCCTGCGCGACCGCGTGCAGGCCGTCGTCCTGGCCTACGAGACCGGCCTCGTCAAGGCCGGCGGCGGCGCAGGGTAGCCCCCTGCCCGGCATGCGGCGGATCGGGTGATACCGGGCGGACGTCCGGCGTACACCCGCCGGACGGATCGCTGGGGCAGCGTGACGGCCATGAACCGGGATCACACGCCGTCCTCCGTCGACGGGCTCATGGCACTGCTGGCCGACTGCGAGGACGCCTGGGACACCCCGGACCGCTCCGGCGACCCGGTGGACATCCTCGACCACGGCCTCCAGGTCGCCGCCGTCCTCGCCGAGCGCCACCCCGGCGACGAGGAACTCCAGGTCGCCGGTCTCGTCCACGACATCGGGCACTACCTGTACCCCGGGGACGAGGCCGGCCACGGCGAGCACGCCGCCGCGGCCGTCGCCGGCCTCCTCGGCGAGCGGGTGGCCCGTCTGGTCGCCCTCCACATCCCGGCAAAGCGCTACCTGGCGGCCACCGACGCCGCCCTCGCCCTCTCCCCGGAGAGCGCCCGCACCCTGGGCTGCCAGGGCGGCCCGATGACGCCGGGGGAGGCCGCCGCCTTCGAGGCCGCCCCCGACTTCGAGGCGGCGGTCGCCCTGCGCCGCGCCGACGACGCCGGCAAGATCGTCGGCTTGCGGGCGCCGGGCCTCGGCCACTGGCGGCCCGTCGTCGAGCGGGTCGCCGCGGCGGCGGCCCGCTAGGGCCGGGTTCGACAGCTCGGCGCTCCCAAGGACCGGGGGAGTCGCCCGCATCGTCCGAGCGGTCCGGCCGCGCCGACCATCGCGCCGACGAGGCCGGCAAGATCGTCGGCCTGCGGGCGCCGGGCCTCGGCCACTGGCGGCGCGCCAGGGCCGGGTCCGACCGTTGGGAGGCGCCCCCCGGCGGGTACTTCCCCGGCTTTCCGCCGGGGAGAGCCGCCCGCATCGTCCGAGCGGCTGCGCCTTGCGGCGCACCGCACCTGGGGGAGCCGCGGGATCTGCCCTCCGGGTCGAAGCCGGCCCTAGGAGTCCTTGCGGACCTCGCGCACGAAGCCGAGGAAGTCGTCCACGGCGCCGGCGACGTCCTCCGCGTCCCACTCCAGGGCCGAGGCGGCGACCGTCACCTCGGTCATGGCCGTCCCCGGTGCCTCGCCGGCCGACCAGCGGCCGAAGAGCGCGGTGCGGGTCTGCTCCGCCTGCCGCACGCCCGCCTCGTTGAGCACCTCGGGCGCCTCGGCGAGCCAGACCTGGAACTGGTGGGTGTGCGGCACGTCCGGGTGCACCTGGGACCAGCCGGCCTGCGCCAGGCTCCGGCGCAGGGCCGCCGCGACGGTCTTGGCATGGGCCACGTACTCCGGCAGCCGGGGCAGTTCGCGGTCCAGGCCGTCCAGCGCGGCCAGGACGGTGGGCCACTGCTGGAACAGCAGCCCGCCGTAGCGGTGGCGCCAGGCGCGGAACTCGGCGGCCAGGTCGGACGGGGCCGCCAGGGCGGCGCCCGCGACACCGCCGAGCGACTTGTAGAACGAGACGTAGACGCTGTCGGCCAGGCCCGCGATCTCCTCCAGCGGCTTCCCGAAGTGCGGCGGGCACTCCCACAGCCGGGCGCCGTCGAAGTGGACGACCGCGTCGCGCTCGCGCGCGGCCTCCACGACCGCCGTCAGGTCCTCCCAGGAGGGCAGGACGAAACCGGCGTCGCGCAGCGGCAGTTCCAGCATGAGCGTGCCGAAGGGCTCGTCCAGCTCGCGTATCTCCTGGGCGTCCGGCAGCCGCCGCGCGGTGGTCGGGTGCACGGTCCGCAGCCCGCTGAGCGCCGACAGCGCGCCGCGCTCGTGCCGTTCGGGGTGGGCCAGCGGGTGCAGGGCGACGGTGGGGTTGCCGGTGCGGCCCGCCCAGCAGCGCAGCGCGACCTGCTGGGCCATGGTGCCGGTCGGGAACCAGACCGCCTCCTCGGTGCCGAGCAGCCGGGCCACCCGCTGCTCCACCTCGGCGACGACGCCGTCGCCGTACATGTCGGTGGGTGCGTCCAGCCCGTCCCGGGCCGCCAGCCGGGTCAGCCGCTCCCGCATCGTGGGGTACTTGCCGTGCGACAGCACCCGGTCGCTGGCGTTGACGGCGGCGATCCGCCGCGCCTTCTCGTCGTCCACAGAGGTCATGCCCCGATCCTGCCGTGCCGGAGGGAGCCGGGGAACATTCGCGTAGCATTGACGAGAACGTCCGGTACCCCCGCGAGGACTGGAACGGAAGGCAAGCCAGCGTGAACGCATCGCACTCCCCGGGGCCCCTGCCCCCCGACGTGGAGGCCCGCCCCGCGCGGCTCACGGTCGGCGTCGTCGGCGCGGGGCGGGTCGGTCCCGCGCTCGCGGCCGCGCTGCGGATGGCGGGGCACCGCCCCGTCGCCGCGTCCGGTGTCTCCGACGCCTCGCGCCGCCGGGCCGCCGCGCTGCTGCCCGACGTGCCGCTGGTGGAGCCCGCCGAGGTGCTGGCCCGCGCCGACCTGGTGCTGCTGACCGTGCCTGACGACGCGCTGCCGGACCTGGTGACGGGGCTCGCCGGGACCGGGGCGGTCCGGCCGGGCCAGCTGCTGGTGCACACCTCCGGCCGGTACGGCACGGGCGTCCTGGCCCCCGCCCTGCGCGCGGGCGCGCTGCCGCTCGCGCTGCACCCGGCGATGACCTTCACCGGCACCTCTGTCGACGTGCAGCGGCTGGCCGGCTGCTCCTTCGGCGTCACGGCCCCGCAGGAGCTGCGGATGGCCGCCGAGGCGCTGGTCATCGAGATGGGCGGCGAGCCCGAGTGGATCGAGGAGTCGGCCCGGCCGCTCTACCACGCGGGCCTGGCCATCGGCGCCAACCACCTGGTCACCCTGGTCGCGCAGTCCATGGAACTGCTGCGCGCCTCCGGCGTCGCCGAGCCCGGCCGGATGCTCGGCCCGCTGCTCGGCGCCGCCCTCGACAACGCCCTGCGCTCCGGCGACGCCGCGCTGACCGGCCCCGTGGCCCGCGGCGACGCCGGTACGGTCGCCGCCCATCTGGCCGAACTGCGCGTCCACGCGCCGGAGATGGCGGCCTCCTATCTCGCGATGGCCCGCGCCACCGCGGACCGGGCGCTGGCCGGCGGCATGCTGAAGGCGGAGTTCGCCGAGGCGCTGCTCGGCGTCCTCGCCGACGGAACCGGCGGCACCGGCGGAACGGACGGAACCGGCGGGCCCGGTGCGGCCGGCGGCGGGGATCGGGGAGAGCGATGACGGAACTGGTCCACACCGCGCGCGAGCTGAGGGCGGCCGTCGGCGGCCGGTCCGGCGCCACGGGCGTGGTGATGACGATGGGCGCCCTGCACGAGGGCCACGCGACCCTGGTCCGTACCGCCCGCGAACGGGTCGGCGACGGCACCGTGGTCGTCACCGTCTTCGTCAACCCGCTCCAGTTCGGCCCGAACGAGGACTTCGACCGCTACCCGCGCACCCTCGACGCCGACCTGAAGGTCGCCGAACAGGCGGGCGCGGACGTGGTGTTCGCCCCCTCGGCGGACGAGGTGTACCCCGGCGGGCAGCCCCAGGTGCGGATCAGCGCCGGGCCGATGGGCGAGCGCTACGAGGGCGCCTCCCGCCCCGGCCACTTCGACGGGATGCTCACCGTCGTCGCCAAGCTGCTCCACCTGACCCGGCCCGACATCGCCTTCTACGGCCAGAAGGACGCCCAGCAGCTCGCCCTGATCCGGCGCATGGCCACCGACCTGAACTTCCCCGTCGAGATCGCCGGTGTCCCCACCGTGCGCGAGCCGGACGGCCTGGCCCTGTCCAGCCGCAACCGCTACCTCTCGGAAGGGGAGCGCCGCACCGCTTTGGTGCTGTCCCGCGCCCTGTTCGCCGGCCGTGACGCCGCCGGGCGGGGGCCGGAGGCCGTACGGGCCGCCGCCCGGGCGGTCCTGGACGGGGAACAGGGCGTGGGCGTGGACTACCTGGCCCTCGCCGACCCCCGCGACTTCTCCGAGGCGGCCCCGGACCACACCGGGCCGGCGGTGCTCGCCGTCGCCGCCCGGGTCGGCGCGACGCGACTGATCGACAACCTGCCACTCGACTTCGGAGGCGCCCTGTGAGCTCCACCGGCATACGGCTGCTCGCCCCCGCGCCCGGCTGGGCGCACGAGGCCGACGTGGTGGTGGTCGGCTCCGGCGTCGCCGGGCTGACGGTCGCGCTGCGCTGCGCCGCGCAGGGGGCCAGGGTCACCGTCGTGACCAAGGCCCACCTCGACGACGGTTCCACCCGCTGGGCCCAGGGCGGCATCGCCGCGGCCCTCGGCGAGGGCGACACCCCGGCGCAGCACCTGGACGACACGTTGGTGGCGGGCGCCGGGCTGTGCGACGAGGAGGCGGTCCGCGTCCTGGTCACCGAGGGCCCCGACGCGGTGCGCCGGCTGATGGCGACGGGCGCGCACTTCGACACCAGCGAGACCACCGGCGAGGTTCTGCTGACCCGCGAGGGCGGCCACCACCGCCGCCGCATCGCGCACGCGGGCGGCGACGCGACGGGCGCGGAGATCTCCCGGGCCCTGATCGAGGCCGTACGCGAGGCCAGGATCGAGTTCATCGAGAACGCGCTGGTCCTGGATCTGCTCACCGACGCCGACGGCAACACCGCGGGGGTGAGCCTGCACGTCATGGGCGCGGGGCAGCGCGACGGGGTCGGCTCGGTCCGGGCCCGGGCCGTGGTGCTGGCCACCGGCGGCATGGGCCAGGTGTTCTCCGCGACGACCAACCCCGCGGTGTCGACCGGTGACGGCGTGGCGCTGGCGCTGCGCGCCGGGGCGGAGGTGTCGGACCTGGAGTTCGTGCAGTTCCATCCGACGGTGCTCTTCCTCGGCACGGACGCCGAGGGCCAGCAGCCGCTGGTCTCCGAGGCGGTGCGCGGCGAGGGCGCCCACCTCGTGGACGCCGACGGCGTGCGCTTCATGCTGGGGCAGCACGAGCTGGCCGAGCTGGCCCCGCGGGACATCGTCGCCAAGGGCATCACGCGCAGGATGCAGGAGACCGGCGCCGACCACATGTTCCTGGACGGCCGCCATTTCGGGGCCGAGATGTGGAGCAAGCGCTTCCCCACGATCCTGGCCGCCTGCCGCGCCCACGGCATCGACCCGGTGACCGAGCCGATCCCGGTCGCCCCGGCCGCGCACTACGCCTCCGGCGGCGTCCGCACCGACCTGCACGGCCGTACGACCGTGCCGGGCCTGTACGCCTGCGGCGAGGTCGCCTGCACCGGTGTGCACGGCGCCAACCGGCTGGCGTCGAACTCCCTGCTCGAAGGGCTGGTCTTCGCCGAGCGGATCGCCGCCGACATCGCCGCCCGCCCGGCGGACCCCGGCGCCCCGGTGATCCCGGCCCCGAGCCGCTTCCCGCTGCTGCCCTCCGAGGCGCGGTACGCGATCCAGCGGATCATGACGCGCGGGGCGGGCGTGCTGCGCAGCGCCGCCAGCCTGGAGGAGGCGGCCGGGGCGCTGCACCGGATGTACGCCGACGCCGCCGAGCTGCTGGAGCGCGACGGCAAGACCGCCGAGCCCTGCGTGGAGACCTGGGAGGCGTCCAACCTCTGCCTGGTCTCCCGGGTGCTCGTCGAGGCCGCCCGGCGCCGTGAGGAGACCCGCGGCTGCCACTGGCGCGAGGACCGGCCGGAGCGGGACGACGCCGCCTGGCGGCGGCACATCGTCGCCACCCTCGACCCGCCCGCCTCCCGCGGCCTCCGGCCGGGCGGGGCGGTGCCCGCCGCACCCGCTACTCTCACCATCCGCACCACCGACACAGCGGACTTCGCCCCCGGCCCCCGGCCCGGGGGAGCCCACCCGACCCGCCCTGGAACGGAGCAGCAGCGATGAGCACGCCCGAGCACCCCCTCCTGCAGATCGGCGGCCCGAGCGGCGGCGGGGGCGGTGGCTGCGGTGACGGCTGCGGCTGCGGCGCCGGCGACGAGCACGGGTACGACCCCCACGAGTGCGGCCTCGACCCGGGCCTGGCCCAGCTGCTGGCGGAGTCCGGCCTGGACCCGGTGCTGGTCGAGGACATCGCGCACATGGCGATCGAGGAGGACCTGGACGGCGGGGTGGACGTCACCACCGTCGCCACGATCCCCGAGGACGCCTTCGCCACCGGCGACTTCACCGCCCGTGAGGCGGGCGTGGTGGCCGGGCTGCGGGTCGCCGAGGCGATCCTGTCCGTGGTGTGCGACGACGAGTTCGAGGTGGAACGGCACGTCGAGGACGGCGACCGGGTCGAGGCCGGCGAGGTGCTGCTCTCCGTCCGCAGCCGGACGAGGGACCTGCTGACCGCGGAGCGCAGCGCGCTCAACCTGCTGTGCCGCCTGTCGGGCATCGCCACCACGACCCGCCGCTGGGCGGACCTGCTGGAGGGCACGAAGACCCGGGTGCGCGACACCCGCAAGACCACCCCGGGCCTGCGCGCGCTGGAGAAGTACGCGGTGCGCTGCGGCGGCGGCGTCAACCACCGCATGTCGCTGTCGGACGCGGCGCTGGTCAAGGACAACCACGTGGTCGCCGCGGGCGGCGTCGCGGCCGCCTTCAAGGCCGTGCGGGACGCGTTCCCGGAGCTGGCCGTCGAGGTCGAGGCCGACACCCTGCACCAGGTCCGCGAGGTCCTGGAGGCCGGCGCGGACCTGATCCTGCTGGACAACTTCACCCCCGCCGAGACCGAGGAGGCCGTCGCGCTGGTCGCCGGCCGCGCCGCGCTGGAGTCCTCGGGCCGGATCACCCTGGAGACCGCCCGGGCCTACGCCGAGACCGGTGTGGACTACCTGGCGGTGGGCGCCCTGACCCACTCCTCGCCGATCCTCGACATCGGCCTCGACCTGCGCGCCGAGGGCGAAGGGCCGGAGTGGGGCTGATGCTTCTCACCATCGACGTCGGCAACACCCACACCGTGCTGGGGCTGTTCGACGGGGACGAGATCGTCGAGCACTGGCGGGTCTCCACCGACCCGCGCCGTACGGCGGACGAGCTGGCGGTGCTGATGCAGGGCCTGATGGGCATGCACCCCCTGCTCGGCGAGGAGCTCGGCGACAACATCCACGGCATCGCGATCTGCTCGACGGTGCCCTCCGTGCTGCACGAGCTGCGCGAGGTGACCCGCCGCTACTACGGCGACGTCCCCGCGGTCCTCGTGGAGCCCGGGGTGAAGACCGGGGTCCCGGTGCTGGCCGACAACCCGAAGGAGGTCGGCTCCGACCGGATCATCAACTCGCTGGCCGCCGTGCACCTGTACGGCGGCCCGTGCATCGTCGTGGACTTCGGCACGGCCACCACGTTCGACGCGGTCACCGCGCGCGGCGAGTACGCGGGCGGTGCCATCGCCCCCGGCATCGAGATCTCGGTGGACGCGCTCGGGGCGCGGGGCGCGCAGCTGCGCAAGGTCGAGCTGACCCGGCCGCGCAGTGTCATCGGCAAGAACACCATCGAGGCGATGCAGTCCGGCATCCTGTACGGCTTCGCGGGCCAGGTGGACGGCGTGACCGAGCGGATGGCCCGGGAGCTGGCGGACGACCCCGACGACGTCACCGTCATCGCCACCGGCGGCCTGGCGCCCCTGGTGCTGGGCGAGTCGGCGGCCATCGACGTCCACGAGCCGTGGCTGACGCTCATCGGGCTGCGCCTGGTCTACGAGCGCAACGTCCAGGCGCCCTGACGGGCATCCGACCGGATCTGACGGGCGCCCGGCGGGCACGGGGCGAGCTGTCGGGCGGCTGCCGGCACGGCGCGCCCGGGCATATCTGGTTACGCGTATTTTGTCCGCTTAGTACGTAAAGTCAGTGCATGCCCACGCCACACGGGTCCCGAGGCGGAATGGCGTTCAGCGCGGATGAACTGCGCGTGCTCCGGCGCGCCCTCTCAGCGGCCCTCCAGTCCAGCACCACGACCCCCACGCCCGACGATGTGCGGGAGTATCTGCGTCTTGTCGAGGACGTGGACGAGGCGGCCCGGGAGGCCGGGCGGCTGCGCACCTTCCTGCTCGCGGAGCTCGCCCGCTACCGGGCGGCGCTGCCCGGCAGCGCGGCCGGCTACCTCGAGCGGCTGACCGGTGCGCTCGACACGGGCTACGTCCCCGTGCCGGACGACCTCGCGGCGCTGCGCATGCTGCGCACCCATCCGTCCTCCGCGGCCGAGACGCACCGCCGGTACGGCGTACTGCGCCGCTGCGAGCACCTCGCGGAGCTGGACGTCCGCGCCCGGCTCGCGGCCCGCATCCCGGCGCCTGCCGCGCCGCCCGTCACGGCGCGCCCGGGGCGCACCAGGCTGCGTGCCCTGCCCGGCGGCCGGACCGCCGCCGACGACCCCGCGGAACGCGGTGGGGGCCGGGAACCGAAGCCGGCGCCGCGGCCGGACCCGAGAACGCCGCCGGCCGATCCCGGCAGCCCCGAGCACGACGAGCCCAAGCGCAAGGTGCCCACCCCGGCGGAGATCTTCCCGCCGCGCCGGCGCACCCCGCCCCGGCCGCCGGAGCAGCTCGCCACGGGCTGACCCGGTTCCTCAGGGCCGACCGGGCCGACCGGGCGCCGGGGCCGCGCGGGGGCGTGGCTACTCTGGTCGCATGGACTACGTCTCCGCGCTCGTGCCCCCCGCCGTGATGGCCATCGCGTTCACCTTCCTCATCAGGACGCTGATCAAGAGCCAGGGCGGGGCCAACAAGGCCAAGGAGGACGCGGTGGTCGACGCCGCGCTCTCCGCGAACGCCGCCGCTCCGGCCCCCCGGCCGGGCGGCGCCGAACCCCGGGTCTGATCCCCGGGGTTCTCCGGCGTTCCGGGGCATTCCGCCCGATTGCCACTAGTATTCGGGTGTGCCCCGTCCTCTGGGAGACCTCGAAGACGCCGTCATGACACGGGTGTGGCGCTGGAACCGCCCGGTGACGGTACGCGAAGTGCTCGAAGATCTGCGTCAGGAGCGCTCCATCGCGTACACGACGGTCATGACCGTAATGGACAACCTCCATCAGAAGGGCTGGCTGCGCCGGGAAGCCGAAGGGCGCGCCTATCGCTATGAGGCGGTTTCCACGCGTGCCGCTTACTCCGCCGCGCTGATGCACGAGGCGTGGGCCGCGAGTGACAACCCGGCGGCCGCTCTTGTCGCCTTCTTCGGGATGATGTCGGCGGAACAGCGAGAAGCGCTCCGCGACGCAATGCGCGTCGTCCAATCCGCTGAACCCGCTCAACCCGCTCAACCCGCAGAACACGCCGACCCCGGCGGGACACCGGGATCGGGCGGACGATAGCGTCCGCACATGCCCGTCGCTTCAAATGACGTCACCATCCGCCGGGCGCGCACAGGTGATGTGCCGGCCGTCCGGCGACTGCTCGATGCCTATGTCCGGGACCGCATCCTCCTGGACAAGCCGACCGTCACGCTTTACGAGGACATCCAGGAGTTCTGGGTCGCCGAACGCGACCAGGACGCCGAGGTCGTGGCCTGCGGGGCGCTCCACGTCATGTGGGAGGACCTCGCCGAGGTGCGCACTCTGGCGGTCGACCCGGTCCACCACGGCAACGGCATCGGGCATCTCGTACTGGAGAAGCTGCTGCAGACCGCGCGTTGGCTGGGAGTGCGGAGAATTTTCTGCCTCACCTTCGAAGTGGACTTCTTCGTGAAGCACGGCTTCGTGCAGATCGGTCAGACGCCGGTCGACGGCGATGTCTTCGGGGAGCTGCTGCGGTCAAAGGACGAGGGCGTGGCCGAGTTCCTCGACCTCGAACGAGTGAAACCGAACACCTTGGGCAACAGCCGGATGCTGTTGCATCTCTGACGCCGCTCCGCGGCCGCCTCCGGGACAACAGTATGTCCGATACGTTCCCTGGCGGAAGACCGTGTGCGGGGTGATGGGCCGGAGCAGTTCGGGCAAGGGGTTTGAGTTTTCCGGGAAAAGGCGGTTTGCTTTTACCGGTTATCCGTATTCGATGAAAGGGAAGCCGGTGGCACAGAAGGTTCAGGTCCTTCTTGTTGACGACCTCGACGGCGGCGAGGCGGATGAGACCGTGACGTTCGCACTCGATGGAGTGACTTACGAGATCGATCTCACCACCGACAACGCCGACAAGCTCCGCGGCCTGCTGGGCCCCTACGTGGACGGCGGCCGGCGCACCGGTGGCCGTGCGGGCCGCGGCCGCACCGTGAAGGCCGCCTCCCGCGGCGGCTCGGCGAGCCAGGACACCGCGAAGATCCGTGCCTGGGCCAAGGAAGCGGGCTACGAGGTCAACGACCGCGGCCGCGTCCCGGCGCAGATCCGCGAGGCGTACGAGAAGGAGCACGGCTGACCGGTCCGGCCGGTGCGCAGCCGGACCCGGTGGCAGGCGTTCGCCAGCGCGGACACCAGGGCCACCAGGCCGACGGGTCCCCCGTCGGCCGGGCAGCCCGCGACCGTCATGGCGGGCAAGTGCGGCGCGCCCGTGTGGCTGTGCCCGCCCCTGGCGGGCGGACGCAGCCACACGGGCGCGCCGTCGTTCCGCGGGGCGGCGGCCGCTCCGGGCCGCGCGGGCGCCTCGCCCGCCTCGTCCTCCTGGAGCGGCACCAGGTCCAGCGGGACGCCGGTCCACTCCAGCCAGTCCAGCAGCCCGGGCAGTTCCGCGGCGCCGCCCGCGGCCACGTAGAACCGCATGCGCGGCCCCTCCAGGGCCACGGGCCCGGTCCGCGGGGCCGGGAAGCGGTCCAGCACCTCGTACCCGGCCGCCGCGGGCACGTCGAGGGCGTCCATGCCCGTCGTGCCTGTGGTGACCGCCGTGCCCGGCGTGTCCGCCGTGTCCGTGCCTCGCAAGCCCTGCATGACGTGCGCAACGCCGCGGACCCGGCCACGGTTACGAGGGCCGTCACCAGGAGTACCCGGGTGCCGGTATCCGTCACTGTCCGTGAATTCCCCGGACGCAAGCCTGTTCGCCTGTAGCAGACAGCGGGCGCGCTTCTCGCATGGACTGTCGGTGGGAGCGGGTAAGAAAATACCTAGTGGGAAGGGACGACGGTCGTGTCGGACAGGCGGGGCGTTCGCCCTCGGCGTACTGGACAAAGGGCTATCCGCCTGGCCTGCGGGAACATCGTCTCGCACCATCAAGTTGTGGCTGTTGTCGACGGCGCGGGGGGTAAACGACCTCGCGAGGTGTCGACGGTTGAAGTGAGCTGCCCCGCTGTGCGGGACTAGCATGCGGAAGGACAGGGAGGGGACACGCCCCTAACTGCCCGACCGCTCTGAGGAGCGATTAACGATGTTCGAGAGGTTCACCGACCGCGCGCGGCGGGTTGTCGTCCTGGCTCAGGAAGAAGCCCGGATGCTCAACCACAACTACATCGGCACCGAGCACATCCTCCTGGGCCTTATCCACGAGGGTGAGGGTGTCGCCGCTAAGGCCCTGGAGAGCCTCGGGATTTCGCTCGAGGCGGTCCGCCAGCAGGTCGAGGAGATCATCGGTCAGGGCCAGCAGGCCCCTTCCGGTCACATCCCCTTCACCCCCCGGGCCAAGAAGGTCCTGGAGCTGTCGCTCCGTGAGGCCCTCCAGCTCGGCCACAACTACATCGGCACGGAGCACATCCTGCTCGGCCTGATCCGCGAGGGTGAGGGTGTCGCCGCCCAGGTCCTCGTGAAGCTGGGCGCCGATCTGAACCGGGTGCGGCAGCAGGTCATCCAGCTGCTCTCCGGCTACCAGGGCAAGGAGGCCGCCACCGCCGGCGGTCCCGCCGAGGGCACCCCCTCGACCTCGCTCGTCCTGGACCAGTTCGGCCGCAACCTCACCCAGGCCGCTCGTGAGACCAAGCTCGACCCGGTGATCGGGCGCGAGAAGGAGATCGAGCGCGTGATGCAGGTGCTGTCGCGCCGCACCAAGAACAACCCCGTCCTCATCGGCGAGCCCGGCGTCGGCAAGACCGCCGTCGTCGAGGGCCTGGCCCAGGCCATCGTCAAGGGCGAGGTCCCCGAGACGCTGAAGGACAAGCAGCTCTACACGCTGGACCTCGGCGCCCTGGTCGCCGGCTCCCGCTACCGCGGTGACTTCGAGGAGCGCCTGAAGAAGGTGCTCAAGGAGATCCGCACCCGCGGCGACATCATCCTGTTCATCGACGAGCTCCACACCCTGGTGGGTGCGGGTGCCGCCGAGGGCGCGATCGACGCCGCCTCGATCCTCAAGCCGATGCTCGCCCGCGGTGAGCTGCAGACCATCGGCGCCACCACGCTCGACGAGTACCGCAAGCACCTGGAGAAGGACGCGGCCCTGGAGCGCCGCTTCCAGCCCATCCAGGTCGCGGAGCCGTCGCTGCCGCACACCATCGAGATCCTCAAGGGCCTGCGGGACCGCTACGAGGCCCACCACCGCGTGTCCATCACGGACGCCGCCCTGGTGGCCGCGGCGACCCTCGCCGACCGCTACATCTCGGACCGCTTCCTGCCGGACAAGGCGATCGACCTGATCGACGAGGCCGGCTCCCGGATGCGCATCCGCCGGATGACCGCTCCGCCGGACCTGCGCGAGTTCGACGAGAAGATCGCCGACGTGCGCCGGGAGAAGGAGTCCGCGATCGACTCGCAGGACTTCGAGAAGGCCGCCTCGCTGCGCGACAAGGAGAAGCAGCTCCTTGCCGGCAAGACCAAGCGCGAGAAGGAGTGGAAGGCCGGCGACATGGACGTCGTCGCCGAGGTCGACGAGGAGCTGATCGCCGAGGTCCTGGCCACCGCCACGGGCATCCCGGTCTTCAAGCTCACCGAGGAGGAGTCCTCGCGTCTGCTGCGCATGGAGGACGAGCTGCACAAGCGCGTCATCGGCCAGAAGGACGCGATCAAGGCCCTGTCGCAGGCGATCCGCCGTACGCGGGCCGGCCTGAAGGACCCCAAGCGCCCCGGTGGCTCGTTCATCTTCGCCGGCCCGTCCGGTGTCGGTAAGACCGAGCTCTCCAAGACGCTCGCCGAGTTCCTCTTCGGCGACGAGGACGCGCTGATCCAGCTCGACATGTCCGAGTTCAGCGAGAAGCACACCGTCTCGCGGCTGTTCGGCTCCCCGCCCGGATACGTCGGCTACGAGGAGGGCGGCCAGCTCACCGAGAAGGTGCGCCGCAAGCCGTTCTCCGTCGTCCTCTTCGACGAGGTCGAGAAGGCCCACCCGGACATCTTCAACAGCCTGCTGCAGATCCTGGAGGACGGTCGGCTGACCGACTCCCAGGGCCGGGTCGTGGACTTCAAGAACACGGTCATCATCATGACCACCAACCTCGGCACCCGGGACATCTCCAAGGGCTTCAACCTCGGCTTCGCGGCCGCGGGTGACGTCAAGACCGGGTACGAGCGGATGAAGGCCAAGGTCGGCGAGGAGCTCAAGCAGCACTTCCGCCCCGAGTTCCTGAACCGTGTCGACGACATCGTGGTCTTCCACCAGCTCAGCGAGGAAGACATCATCCAGATCGTCGACCTCATGATCGCCCGGGTGGACGAGCGCCTCAAGGACAAGGACATGGGCATCGAGCTCAGCCCCGAGGCCAAGTCCCTGCTCGCCAAGCGCGGCTACGACCCCGTGCTGGGTGCCCGTCCGCTGCGCCGGACGATCCAGCGCGAGATCGAGGACGTGCTCTCCGAGAAGATCCTCTTCGGTGAGCTGCGCACCGGTCACATCGTGGTCGTGGGCACCGAGGGCGAGGGCGAGAACATCAAGTTCACCTTCCGCGGTGAGGAGAAGGTGGCCGTCGCCGACGCCCCGCCGGTCGAGGCGGCCGGCAGCGGCGGCTCGGGCCCGAACCTGAGCAAGGACGCGTAAGCGCGCCGTAGAACACCGGGGCCGGCCCCGTCCGTACACAAGTACGGGCGGGGCCGGCTCATTTGTGTTCCCGATGAACCCACCCTTGTTGTGCTCGTCTGATTTATGGAAAGGTGAGCCCTGCTCGCGCGCGGGAATCCTTCTGTCTTCCTTCTCCGTGGGCCGGTGTCGCGCCGTCATTCCCGCAGGCATTCCCGATGAGCCGATCCAGGCGAAGGGAGAGAGCACACCTCCCGGTGCCCCGGTCCCGCGTCCCCCCACGTAGCTGCGTGCCCGCCGGTGGAATGGTTCGTACTTTTCCCCGTGCGGCGAACGCGGAAGGAAACGCTCGTTGAAGGATTCGTTCTCCTCGAATTCCCCGCACCCCGGCCATTTGTTCGACGTTCCGGACGAGGCCCTGTCGGTGGAGCTCAGAAACTTCTCGGGAAAACCAGCCGTCCACCAGCCCTTCGAGGAGTTGCTGGCCCGCCATTGGCGGCCGGTCTTCGAGTACGCGGAGTTGTGCGCCGTCTCCGGGCACACGGCGGGCATCCTCGCGTCGGCCGCCTTCACCCGGGTCTTCGTCGACACGCTGCGGCTGACCGGGCCGTCGGCCGCATGGCGCCCGGAGCTCCTGGTCACCGTCCACCGCATCGCGGAGGAATGGGCCACCGACCGCCGGCGCGCCTCGCTCCACCGCGGGCTGCGGCTGCGCGGCGACCAGACCGATCCGCGCCTGGCCGTCCCGGACAACCGCCGGCTGGTCCACCGGGCGTTCCAGCGGCTCCCCGAACCGGCCCGCTGCCTGCTCTGGCACGTCGAGGTCGATGCGGAGACCCTCGCCGTGCCGGCCGCCCTGCTCGGCGTCGGCCAGGAGAAGGCCGCCGGGCAACTGGAGCTCGCGCGCACCCGCTTCCGTGAGGCCTGTGTCCAGGCCCACCGCGACCTGGCCCCGTACGAGAGCTGCCTGCAGTTCAGCCGGCTGCTCGACATCTCCGTCCACCGGGGCGGCGCCGGGCTCGTGCCCGATCTGCAGCGCCACATCGCCAAGTGCGACCACTGCCGCTACGCCGCCGAGCAACTCGACCACTCCGGCGAGCGTTTGGGCACGCTGATCGCCGAGGCGGTGCTGGTCTGGGAGGCACGGACCTATCTCGACTCCCGCCCCGCGCGCCGTGCGGCGCGTGACAACGATGCCGCGGCCGCGGCGGGCGGCCGCCCCGGCGGCCCGTCGGGGCCCCGGCACGGAGGCCGGCGCCGGAAGGCCGGCGGGCTGCTGCGCCGGCGGCCGGGAGCGGCCGGCGCGGCGGCCCTGGGGGTCGGCGGGGTCGTCCTGCTCGTGTCGGCAGTCGCCGGTATCGCCGGGCTCCTCTCGGACGGCGGCACCGACGACCGGGCCTCGGCGGGCGTCTTCCCGGGCGCGTCCTTCCCCGCCTCCGCCTCCCTCTCGGTCCCCGCCTCGCCCTCGGAGCCGGCCAGGGCGCCGGGCTCCGGCGCCGTCACCGCCGACCCGGTGCCGGGCGGGGGGCTGCGGGGGCGGCTGCGCAACCAGGGCAGCGACCTGTGCGTCGACCTGACCGGGCGCGGGACGGTCCTGGGCACGACGGCGCGCACCGCGGTGTGCGACTCCGCGGCCACCCAGTTCTGGACGTACGAACGGGACGGGCTGCTGCGCAGCGTCGCCGAGCCCTCGTACTGCCTCAACTCGCACCGGGGCGCGGCGCTCGAACTGGGGCTGTGCACCGCCTCGTTCGTCACCGGCGCCGAGGACGTGCGCTACGACCTGACGCTCACCGGCGACCTCGTGCCGCGCTGGAACCAGCAGCTGGCCGTGGCGCCCGACGGTGCGGAACAGGGGGCTGGGGTCGTCCTCGCGCCGCGCGACAGCCGCCCCGCGCAGCGCTGGTCCCTGGACGCCTCGGTGGTCCCGTCGCGCTTCCGGTCGGTCGCGGACGGCCGCACGGCCATTGTCCTTGCCGGGCTGAATTCCGCCGAAGAAAGGCTGTGACGGCTTTTCCCGATGCGTGGCGCGGGCCACAGGACTTTGGTCCCCAGGGGCGGCCTTTCGTCCCCCGGGGGCCATTTCCTTTGGTCCCGCGGGCGGTGACCTGACCCACGTGACCTGGGACACGTACGAAGGTCATTAGAGGAGTGCGGCCCGGTGGGGCAGGGGTCGGGGCCGCATCCGGGGAAATGCCTACTATGCGGAATAGTGGATGCGGGGGTTTGTCCCCGCCAGGAATACCGGGTTACCTGTGACTCGCGGCCGACAACCGCGAGGACTTTTCCGGCTATTTCCGCGAGGTAATTGCATGCTCAAGCCCAACTTCTCCAACTCCGTCATCCGCGGCCGCGGCGCCGTCGTGACCGCCGGCGTCGTGGCGTCGCTGGCGCTCGGCGCAGCGGGCACGGCCATGGCAGCCGGGACCCAGGACGCGGGGCTGCTGGGGACGGGCGCGGCCGGCAAGCTGGCGGAGGCCACCCGGGCCCAGGCCGACGGCCAGCAGCGCGCCGCCGTGGCGAACAAGGCCGAACACCAGCGCACCGTGCTGCACGCCGCGCACCAGGAGCAGCGGCTCTCCGCGGCCTGGATGACCCCGGTCAAGCACTACCAGCTCTCGGCCGGCTACATGAAGGACGGCGCCCACTGGGCGCACAAGCACTCCGGCCAGGACTTCGCCGTCGCCATCGGCACCGACGTGCACGCCGTGCACAGCGGCACCGTCGTGACGGCGGGCTGGGGCGGCGCGTACGGCAACAACATCGTCATCCGCCACGCCGACAACACGTACTCGCAGTACGGCCACCTGTCGAAGATCCAGGTGCGCGTCGGCGAGCACGTGAACACCGGCGAGCAGATCGCCCTGTCCGGCAACACCGGCAACAGCACCGGCCCGCACCTGCACTTCGAGATCCGTACGACCCCGTACTACGGCTCGTCGGTGAGCCCGCTGCCGTTCCTTCGGGCCGAGGGCGTCTCGGTCTGACCCTCCCGTGATCCCTCTTCCGGATCACCTGCTTCATCCGCTTCACCCGCTCCGCCCTGCCCCCGGTCACCCCGGTAGGTCTCGGCGATGAGCCCCTGGGCGACCTCGAGGACGGCTGCGCGCTTCTCCTCGGGGTCGCCCTCGATGTTCTGCATCGTGAACATGCCCGCGTGCATGGCGAAGACGGCGGTGATCGAGCGGACCTGGTCGGTCAGCGGCGCCTCGGGGTCGCGCAGCAGCGCGTGCACGGCGAACAGCTTGGACTTGAAGGCCTCGCCGATGCTGAGGTCGCGGACCGTGGCCTGGTTCTCCTGGATGAAGCGGAAGAGCGGCCCCGAGACCCACAGCGCCTCGCTGTAGCGCCGCAGCACCTCCTGCTTGGTCTCCAGGGTGCGGGGCTGGCCGGCCGCCCACTCGATCAGCTCGTCGACCGGGGAGGTCAGGTCCTCCACGATGCTGATGAGGATGTCTTCCTTGGTCTTGAAGTGGTAGTACAGCGCCGCCTTGGTGACGTCGAGGTGCTCGGCGATCTCGCGCAGCGACGTCTTCTCGTACCCCTGCTGGGCGAACAGCTCGAGCGCGACGTCCTGGATGCGACGGCGCGTATCACCTCTGCGCGTGTGCGGCGTGGCCATGGGCGAACTTTAACTTACTTGACGCCCGGCTAGTAAGCGGCTTACATTCAGGATGCCCGGGGCAACTAGCCGGGCGGCAGGTAAGCAACTCACGGCAAATGCGTGACAAGTAGGGGAGCTTGTAATGGCGGACACCGCCGAGGCACCGCAGCGCAGCGTGCGTGTGGTGTTGTTCGGGCTGATGATCGCGATGCTGCTCGCGATGCTCGACAACATGATCGTCGGCACGGCGATGCCCACCATCGTCGGCGAACTGGGCGGCCTGGAGCACCTGTCGTGGGTGGTCACCGCTTACACCCTTGCGACGGCCGCGTCGACGCCCATCTGGGGCAAGCTCGGCGACATGTACGGCCGCAAGGGCATCTTCATGGCGTCGATCGTGCTCTTCCTGATCGGCTCGGCGCTCTCCGGCATGGCGCAGGACATGGGCCAGCTGATCGCCTTCCGCGCCATCCAGGGCCTGGGCGCCGGCGGCCTGATCGTCGGCGTCATGGCGATCATCGGTGACCTGATCCCGCCCCGCGAGCGCGGCAAGTACCAGGGCATGATGGCCGGCGTCATGGCGGTCGCCATGATCGGCGGCCCGCTGGTCGGCGGCAGCATCACCGACAACTGGGGCTGGCGCTGGAGCTTCTACATCAACCTGCCGCTCGGTGTGGTCGCGCTCTTCGTGATCTCCGCGGTGCTGCACCTGCCGAAGAAGCGGGTCCAGGCCCGCATCGACTACCTCGGCGCGATCCTGCTCACCATCAGCATCACCTCGCTCGTCCTGCTGACCACCTGGGGCGGCAAGGAGTACCCCTGGGCGTCCGTCCAGATCTTCGGACTGCTCGCGCTCGGCCTGGTCGCGCTCGCCGCCTTCCTGTTCGCCGAGACCCGCGCGGCGGAGCCCGTGATGCCGCTGCACATCTTCCACAGCCGCAACTTCTCGCTGATCTCGGTGATCGGCTTCCTGGTCGGCTTCGTGATGTTCGGCGCGCTCACCTTCCTGCCGCTGTACCAGCAGACCGTCCAGGGCGCCTCGGCGACCAACTCCGGCCTGCTGCTCCTGCCGATGCTGCTGTCGATGATGGTGGTCTCGCTCATCGCGGGCCGGGTCACCACGCAGACCGGCAAGTACAAGATCTTCCCGATCATCGGCGGCGCCCTGATCACCGCCGGGCTCCTGCTCCTGTCGACCATGGACACCGGTACCTCCCGCTTCGTCTCCGGCGTGTGGATGGCCGTGCTCGGCGCCGGCATGGGCTTCCTGATGCAGATCACCATGCTGATCGCGCAGAACAGCGTCGAGATGAAGGACATCGGCGTCGGCTCCTCGTCCTCCACCCTGTTCCGCACCATCGGCGGTTCCTTCGGTGTCGCGCTTTTCGGCTCGATTTTCGTGGACAAGCTGCAGGACACCATGACCGCCCGGTTGGGCAACGCCGGGGCGGCGGTCGGCGGCGGGTCCGGCCAGATGGACCCGAAGAGCCTGGCCAAGCTGCCCGAGGCGGTACGGGACGCGTACCTCCACGCGGTCGCCAGCGGTACGCACTCCGTCTTCCTGTGGGGCGCGGCGCTCAGCGTCGTCGGCTTCGTCCTCGCGTTCTTCGTCAAGGAGATCCCGCTGCGCGGCGGCCCGGCCGCGAAGGCCCCCGAGGACAAGGACGGCGAGCAGGAGGTCATGGCAGCGGTCGAGGCCTTCTGAGCCCCGCCCCCGCCCGCCGCTTCGTCCGGCACCCGCAGTGACCCGTGCTCGCACGGGGGTCGTGTCCGACCCCCGTGCGAGCATCGTCGTATGGCGGTGAATCTCCGGCTCCTGCGGCAGCTGCGGCTGGCCAAGGACGCGATGGACCGCGACTGGGCCCAGCCGCTGGACCTGGACGCGGTGGCCGCGCACGCCGGCTACTCCCGCTACCACTTCGTGCGCTCCTTCAAAGCGGTGTACGGGGAGACCCCCGGGCAGTACCTGAGCCGGCGCCGCATCGAGCGCGCGCAGGAGATGCTGCGCACGGCGGACCTGGCCGTCACCGAGATCTGCACACTCGTGGGCTTCTCCGGCCTCGGCACCTTCTCCAGCCGCTTCAAGCAGCACACCGGGCTCACCCCGACCGAGTACCGCCGCCGGCACCTCGGCCGCGGCGCGGCCCTGATACCCGGGTGCTACGCCCTGTTCTGGGCCGGCGGATTCCGCAATTCCGGAGAAGCGCCGTGAGGCGGCCCCCGCCTAGCGTGGAGGGGCAAGCACGCGACCCCCTCAGGAGCAGGTCATGACCACTGGGATCACCGGTATCTCCATCGTCACCGTCTGGGTGCAGGACCAGGAACGCGCCAAGGAGTTCTACTGCGACAAGCTCGGTTTCGAGGTCCGCACGGACATGAGCATGGGGGCGATGCGCTGGCTGACCGTGGGCCCCAAGGAGCAGCCCGACGTCGAGATCACCCTCATGGTGCCCGGCCCGCCCGCGCTCGACCCCGAGTCCGCCGAGCAGCTCAGCTCGCTGGTGGCCAAGGGCGTCCTCGGCGCGGGCGTGCTCCGTACCGACGACATCCACGCCACCTACCGCGACCTCAAGGGCAAGGGCGTCACCTTCCTCCAGGAGCCCCAGGAGCGCCCCTACGGCACCGAGGCGATCATGCGCGACGACTCCGGCAACTGGTTCAGCCTCACCCAGCGGCGCGACGGGCTGGACCTCAGCAAGGAGTGGGGCGAGGGCACGCAGGAGCGGATCGAGGGCTGAGCCCGGCCGCGGCCTAGTCCCGGGGGAGCAGCAGCCGGGCGACGGCGCCGCCGTCGGGGGCGTTGCGGAAGGTGAGGCGGGCGCCGAGGACGCGGGTCTGCCCGGCGGCGATCGTCAGCCCGAGGCCGTGGCCGCCGCCGCGGTCGCTGCTGCCGGTGCGGAAGCGGCTGGGGCCGTCGCGGAGCAGGGCCTCGGGGAAACCCGGGCCGTGGTCGCGGACCTCCAGGTAGGGGCCGTCCACCGTGACCTCGACGGGCGGCCTGCCGTGCCGCACGGCGTTGCCGAGCAGATTGGCCAGCACGCGCTCCAGGCGCCGGGGATCGGTGCGCACGACCGCGTCGTCGCGCACGTCCACGGTGGCCGAGGGGGCGACGGCGGCGACCCGGCGGCGCACGAAGCCACCGAGGGCGACGTCCTGGAGATCGGCCTGCTCGGCCGCGCCGTCGAGCCGGGCGACCTCCAGCACGTCCTCGACGAGGGTGCGCAGCGCCTGCGCCCGGTCCCGGACCAGTTCCGCGGGGCGCCCCGGGGGCAGCAGTTCGGCGGCGGTGACCAGACCCGTCACGGGGGTGCGCAGTTCGTGGGCGATGTCGGCGGTGACCCGGCGCTCGGCCTCCAGGCGCCCGGCCAGGGCGTCCGCCATGGCGTCCACCGCGCGGGCGAGTTCGTCCGTCTCGTCGCGGACCCGGCCGCCGATGGCCTCCCGGACCCGTACCCGGGTCTCCCCGTCCGCCACCCGGCCGGCGGCCACGGCGGCCTTCCGCAGCCGGCGCGAGAGCTGGCCGCCGATGAGGACGCCGAGCGCGGTGCCGCCGACGACGACCGCGGTGGAGCCGATGACCAGCGCCTGGTCCAGATCCTCCAGGACCGAGAAGCGGTCGGTGAAGGTGGTCTTCAGCGAAAGGATCTTGCCGTCCGCGAGCGGGGTCTCCGCCCACACCACCGGCGCCCCGCCGGTGTCGGCGACAAAGGTGGCCCGCTTGCCCTCGCGCGCCAGCCGGGTCAGCGGGGCGGGCAGCGCCGGGTCGTTCAGCTGGGCGTCGATGGTGAGCCGGCCGGTGGACTCGTAGATCCGCTGCGCGAACTGCACCCGCTCGTTCTGCACGTCGCGGGAGTTGTCGATCATGCTGGCGCGGGCCGCGTTGTGCACCACCAGGCTCAGGACGAGCGCGACCAGCGCGGAGACCACGGCGATGGCCGCGCACACCTTCCAGCGCAGACCGATCTTCGGCAGTGGGCGGAGCCTGCCGGCCCGGCGTGCGGTCACCGGGCTCAGCCCCGCAGCTTGTAGCCGAAGCCGCGCACGGTCTCGATCCGGTCCTGACCGACCTTGGCCCGCAGCCGCTGCACATGGACGTCCACCACGCGCGTGTCGCCGCCCCACGCGTAGTCCCAGACCCGCTCCAGCAGCCTGTCCCGGGAGAGCACCGTGCCGGGCGCCGCCGAGAACTCCAGCAGCAGCCGCATCTCCGTCGGGGTCAGCGCCAGCCGCTCGCCGCCGCGCCGCACCTCCATGCCCTCCGGGTCCACCTCCAGGTCGCCGAAGGCCAAGACCCCGGTCCCGGCCGGCTCCTCGCCGGCGGCGGCAAGCCGGAAGCGGCGCAGCACGGCCCGCATCCGGGCGGTGAGCACGGCCCCGTCGAAGGGCTTGGTCACGTAGTCGTCGGCACCCGCCTCCAGGCCGAGCACCACGTCGATCGCGTCGGCCCGCGCCGACAGCATGATCACCGGCACGGTGGACTCGTCCCGGATGCGCCGGCACAGGCTCACCCCGTCCAGCCCCGGCACCATCACGTCCAGCAGCGCCAGATCGGGCCTGCGGGCACGGAACGCGTCCAGCCCGGACAGCCCGTCGGGCACCGCGGTCACCTCGAAGCCGTCCCGCTCCAGCGCCAGGGTCGTGGCCTCGCGGATGACGTCGTCGTCCTCGACGAACAGGACGTGCGTGTCAGCCATGGGAGGTGTCCTCGGTGCCGCTCTCGTAGTCACGGTGGCTGAAGGAGGTCTCGGAGAAGCGCCTCCCGTTCCACCGGTAGGTGGTGATGTCCTCGCCGGAGGGGTTCGACACCGCGTCCTGCGGTTCGTAGACCTGGTGGGTGACCTTGAGGGCGCCGTCGCTGATCTCGGCGTAGACGGGGGGCTGCTCGTCGGCGAAGACGTTGACGTACCGGCCGTGCTCGCGGCGGTAGACGTACGCGCCGATGCCCACCCCGTCGCCGCACGTCGAGACCGTGACGACGAGGTCGTCCGCGCCCCTGCCCGTCAGGTCGCCGTAGCGGTCGTCGACGGGGTACAGCGGCCCGGGGGCCGGGGAGGGCGCCACCGTGGGGGCGCTCCCGGCGGCGCCGTCGCGGGTGGCGTCGAGGGCGGTCGAGCCGGGGACCGAGGAGGCGGCCACGCACGCCACCAGCCGCGCGCGGATGTCCTCGGCGACCTTGGGGTCGGACTGCACCAGGCGCACCGCGTTCGCGACAGGCGTGCGCGCGGGGCCCGGGGAGACGCCGTCGGAGGACCGGCGCGCCGGCGCGACCGGTGTGACACCCGTGGACAGGGGGCCCGGCCCCGGGAGCGCGGAGGCGAGCGCCGTGCCCTCCTCGCGGACCCCGCCGGCGTCACGGCAGCCGGTCACCGCGACCAGCGCCGACCCGCACACCGCGACCGCGGCGACGGCGGCGCCGACCGGGACTATGCTGCGGCGCACACACCCTCCGTCCTGACGACTCCGGGCCCTTCGGACCTTCCGTACCCATTGCTCTGCCGTTCGAGGTCGGCGCGCAGTCGCGCCAGCGCCCGGTGCAGTGTGCTTTTCACGGTACCCACCGACATGCCCAGAACGTGAGCGGTCTCCTCCGTGCTCAGCTGCCGGTAGTGGCGCAGCAGCACCACCTGGCGCTGCTTGGGCGCCAGGTGCTGCAGCGCCTCCAGCAGCATGGCGCGGTCCGCGCGCTGCTCGGCGCCGTCGTCGACGGCGCTCTCGGGCAGTTCGGGGGTCGGCACCTCCTCCAGGCGCCGGGCCCGCCACCACTCGGTACGGGTGTTGATCATCACCCGGCGCATGTAGGCGTCGGCGAGGTTCTTGTCGGCGATGTCGTCCCACCGGGGGAAGGTGCGGGCGAGCGCGGTCTGGACGAGGTCCTGCGCCTCGATCGGGTCGGGGACGAGACGGCGGGCGCTGCGCAGCAGGGCGTCCTGACGGCTCCGTACGTACTCCTCGAAGTCCATCACCTGGGCTGACCCCTCGGCGTTCGCCCCCATGGCGTTCCTCCGCTCCGCGCGTTCCATCACGACGCGGCCGACGCTACGGAGGGCATGTACGGCTTTCGCCACCGCAGCCGCACAGCGGCCGCACAGGAACCCATCGGTTGTGTAACGGGCGGGCTTTCCGGCCCGGGGTGGGAACGGGGGCGCCTGCTCAGCCCGGCAGCCGGTACACCCCGCCCGCCAGGGGCTCCACCAGGCCGTCGGCGACCAGCCCGTCCAGGGCCCTGGCGCGCTGCACCGGCTCGTGCCAGACCGCGTCCAGGGCCGCCTGCGGCACCGGGGCGGTCGCGTCGCGCAGCACCGCCAGCAGCTTGCCGCGTACCTGCCGGTCGGTTCCCGCGTACGTCTGGCCGCGGCGCGGTGGGCCCTCGTGCGCCGGGGAACCGGCCAGCCGCCAGGCGCACTGCGCGGCGATCGGGCAGCGCACGCACTCCGGGCCGCGCGCGGTGCAGACGAGCGCTCCCAGTTCCATCGTGGCGGCGGCCCAGCGGGCCGCGGTCGCCTCGTCGGCGGGCAGCAGGCGCTGGGCGACCTTGCGCTCGGCGGCGGTCGTGGCGTTCGGCGGGTACTCCACGCCGGTCACCGCGCGCGCGAACACCCGCCGCACATTGGTGTCCAGCACCGCGTGCCGCTGCCCGTACGCGAACGAGGCGACGGCCGCCGCCGTGTACTCGCCGATGCCCGGGAGGGCCAGCAACTCGCCGTGGTCGGTGGGGACTTCGCCGTCATGGAGGTGGGCGATCGCGGTGGCGGCGGCGTGCAGCCGCAGCGCCCGGCGCGGATAGCCCAGCCGGCCCCAGGCGCGGACCGCCTCGCCGGAGGGCTCGGCGGCGAGCGCGGCCGGGTCCGGCCAGCGCTCCAGCCACTGCTCGTACACCGGCAGCACCCGCGCCACCGGCGTCTGCTGGAGCATGAACTCGCTCACCATGACGCCCCAGGCGCCTGCCTCGGGGCGGCGCCACGGCAGGTCCCGGGCGTTCTCGTCGAACCAGTCGATCACGGGGGAGTGGAGATCACGGTGCTCGCTCATAGCGTCATCGATCCTACGGCCCCGGAACCCGCCCGGCAGGCAGGGGAGATCTGCTGATCAATCACACAAGTTGCCTGCGTGCCGCGCGTGCCTTGGTCCGATTCAAGGGAAAGCGCATAAGGTTTGCGCGTGGGCTCTGTGCGCAATCCCGTGGGACCTCTCCCGTCGTCCATCTACTGGCGACGACGGGCGGTTGTGGCGCTCCTCCTCCTGGTGATCACCGCGTTGGTGGTGTGGGCCGTCAACTTCCGTGACGGAGGCGGCGGAAGCAGGGCGGGCGGTCCCGGCGGTCACACCCCCGTGCCCTCCATCACGCCCGGTCCGTCCGCCAGCGGGCCGCTCAACAGCTCCCGTCCCGGCGGCTCGATCGGCGGCTCCTCCTCGGGCGGCGGTTCCAGCGACGGCGCCGGTGACTCCGGTGCCACGGACGGCAGTTCGTCCGGCGGCGGCACCGGCGACACCGGTGGCAGCGACGCCGGCGGCAGCTCCGGCGACTCCGGCGCGAACGGGGGTTCGGCCGACGGCGGCACGGACTCCTCCTCCGGCGGCGGCTCCTCCAGCGGGGTCTCCGGGAGCGGCGGCAGCGGCAGCGGGGGCGGCGTGCAGCTGCCCGCCGGCTCCAGCCTGCCGAACTGCGCCGCCTCGTCCGTCACGCTCGGCCTGCGCAGCGAGCGGAACTCCTACGAGCCCGGCGAGAAGCCCACGTTCGTGCTGACCGCCACCAACTCCTCCGACGTCAGCTGCAAGCTGGACTTCGGGCCGGCCGCCGCCGTGTTCACCGTCTCCGACACGGACGACAACCACCGCTGGGCCAGCGACGACTGCCCGAGGAACCGGTCCGGCTACCTGCTGCAGGTGCCGGCGCACAGCTCGACCACCTACGAGCTGCGCTGGGACCGGACGACCAGCTCGCCGCAGTGCGCGACCCCCAAGGTCAGGACCGCACCGCTGGGCACCTACCTGGTCGAGGCGAAGCTGCCCGGCTTCCAGGCCAAGCAGACGTCCTTCGTCCTCAAGGACGCCTGACCGGGACGGACACCAGGCCGGCGCGGCACCCCGGGACACCCCGGGCGGCGGGCGCCGGCCCGGTCGCCGGACTCAGACGTAGCGCTCCAGGATCGAGGACTCCGCCAGGCGCGACAGGCCCTCGCGGACCGAACGGGCGCGGGCCTCGCCGACGCCGTCGACGGTCTGCAGATCGTCCACGCTGGCCGCGAGCAGCTTCTGCAGTCCGCCGAAGTGCTCCACCAGGCGCTCCACGATCGTGTTCGGCAGCCGGGGCACCTTGGCCAGCAGCCGGTAGCCGCGCGGGGAGACCGCGGAGTCCAGCGCCTCGGGGGAGCCGGCGTAGCCCAGCGCCCGGGCCACGGTGGGCAGTTCGAGCAGTTCGCCCTGGGGGAGCGAGTCCAGCTCGGAGAGGGCCTCGGTGACCGTGCGGCTGCGCTTGGCGGTCGGCTCGGGCACGTAGTCGCGCACGACGAGTTCCCGCTCGGGCTCGACGCCCGCGATCAGCTCGTCCAGCTGGAGCGAGAGCAGCCGGCCGTCGGTGCCCAGCTCGACCACGTACTCCGCGATCTCGGTGGCGATCCGGCGCACCATCTCCAGGCGCTGCGCGACCGCGGTGACGTCGCGGACCGTGACCAGGTCCTCGATCTCCAGGGCGGACAGCGTGCCCGCGACCTCGTCCAGCCGCAGCTTGTAGCGCTCCAGGGTGGCCAGCGCCTGGTTGGCGCGGGAGAGGATCGCCGCGGAGTCCTCCAGGACGCGGCGCTGACCGTCGACGTACAGCGCGATCAGGCGCATCGACTGGCTGACGGAGACGACCGGGAAACCGGTCTGGATGGAGACCCGCTGCGCGGTGCGGTGGCGGGTGCCGGTCTCCTCGGTGGGGATCGCGGCGTCCGGGACGAGCTGGACGCCGGCCCGCACGATCTTGGTGATGTCCTTGTCGAGGATCAGGGCGCCGTCGAGCTTGCACAGCTCGCGCAGGCGCGTCGCGGAGAACTCGACGTCCAGGACGAAACCGCCGGTGCACAGCGACTCGGTGAGCTTGTCCATGCCCAGGACGATCAGGCCGCCGGTGTTGCCGCGCAGGACCCGTTCCAGGCCGTCGCGCAGGCTGGTGCCGGGAGCCACGGCGCTCAGGGAGGCGCGCATCAGGCTGTCAGTACCGGAGCCCTCGCGACCCCAGGCTTTCCCGGGAGCTGCCGCCCGGTCATTGGCTGCCACTGCTCTCCTCCGGTCGTACGGATGCCCGGATGGGCGAGACCAGGGCAAAGTTTACCGTCGGAAGGCTCAGGGACGGGGGGCCCTCTTGGGCAGGACGCGCAGGGCGTCCCCTATGTCCGTCACTTCCGTCACCTTCATCCCCGTCGGGATTTTGCCCGGGTCCGGCGGAACGAGGGCGTGGGTGAAGCCCAGCCGGGCCGCCTCGGCGAGCCGCCGCTGCACGCCGGTGACCCTTCTGACCTCGCCCGCGAGGCCCACCTCGCCCACGGCGACCAGGTTCTTCGGCAGCGGGGTGTCGATCGCGGCGCTCGCCAGCGCCAGGGCCACGGCGAGGTCCGCGGCGGGCTCGCCGAGCTTCACCCCGCCGACGGTGGCGGTGTAGATGTCCTGCTTGCCGATCGACCGGATGCGGCCGCGCTGCTCCAGCACCGCCAGCATCATCGACACGCGCGAGTTCTCCAGGCCGGAGGTCGTACGGCGCGGCGAGGGGATCTGGGTGTCCACGGTCAGCGCCTGCACCTCGGCGACCAGCGGGCGCTTGCCCTCCAGCGTCACCGTCAGGCAGGTGCCGGGCACCGGCTCGTCGCGCCGGGTCAGGAACAGGCCCGAGGGATCGGCCAGGCCCGTGATGCCCTCGTCGTGCAGTTCGAAGCAGCCGACCTCGTCGGTGGCGCCGTAGCGGTTCTTGATGCCGCGGATCAGCCGCAGGCGGGCGTGCCGGTCGCCCTCGAAGGACAGCACCACGTCCACCAGGTGCTCCAGCAGGCGGGGCCCGGCGATCGCGCCGTCCTTGGTGACGTGGCCGACGAGCAGCGTCGACATGCCGCGTTCCTTCGACGCCCGGATGAGCGCGCCCGCGACCTCGCGGACCTGGGCCATGCCGCCGGGGGCGCCGTCGATCTCCGGTGAGGCGACGGTCTGCACCGAGTCCAGGACGAGCAGCGCGGGCTTGACGTCGTCCAGGTGCCCCAGCACCGCGGAGAGGTCGGTCTCGGCGGCGAGGTAGAGATCGTCGGACAGGGCGCTGATGCGGTCGGCCCGCAGCCGCACCTGCGACGCGGACTCCTCACCGGTCACATAGAGCGTGCGCGCCTGGGGCCCGGCCGCCTTCGCGGCGACGTCCAGCAGCAGCGTCGACTTGCCGACGCCCGGCTCGCCCGCGAGCAGCACCACCGCGCCGGGGACCAGCCCGCCGCCGAGCACCCGGTCCAGTTCCGGCACGCCCGTGCCGCGCGCGGTCGCCTGGCGGCCGTCCACCTGCGCGATCGGCTTGGCCGGCGTCGTGACGCGGCCCGCCGCGGTCGTGCGCACCGGCGAGGCGCCGCCGTACTCCTCGATCGTGCCCCACGCCTGGCACTCGCCGCAGCGGCCGAGCCACTTGACGGTGGTCCAGCCGCATTCCGTGCAGCGGTAGGACGGTCGGTCCTTCGAGGCGGGGCGAGTCCGGGCAGCCATGCGGTGCACGGTATCGGTTGCCACTGACAGAGCAGGCAGCGCCGGCAGCGCCGACCGCGTTTCCAGCAGCCCCGGCACCGCCCGAAAGCGCTCGCGCACACGGGCGAGAGGTCGCCCCCGGGGGTGATCGGGGTGTGCTCTTTCGGGGGGGATCACCACCCAATTGGGTTAAAGCCCGCCGTGACGGCTGAGGGTGTACGGACCGTGGGCCTACCGTCACGGAGTGATGAGCAGCAGGCCTGAGACACCCTCGCAGACAACCGGCGCGCACCGCCGACACCGCGCGCCGGTCCAGCGCGGCCGCGCCGCGGCGGGCGGCGGGGCCGGCCCGGCGGCGGGACGGCGGCGGCCGCACGGCACGCTGCCCTCGCAGCCGCCCGCCCACTACGAGCCGTACCTGGACGGGCTGTTCACCTACTGCCTGTCGGTGCTGTGCGAGCACGACGCCGCGGCCGTGGCCCTCGGCGACGTCCTGGCCGTCGCCGAGCGGCAGCGCGCCCGGCTGCGCGACCCCGAGCTGCGCCGCCCCTGGCTGTACGCGCTGGCCCGCTGGGCCTGCCTGCGCACGCTGGCGGACGGCCGCCCGGTGTCGGTGAAGGCCTCCGCGGAGGTGGCCGCCCGGCGCCGCGGCGAGCTGTCCGCGCTGGCCTGGCCCGAGGCGGCCGGCACGACGCCGGAGCAGCGCGAGGTGCTGGAGCTGGCGGTCCGGCACCAGCTGGCCCCGCACGAGGTCGCGCTGGTCGTCGGCCTGGAGCCGGACGCCACGAGGGCGTTGCTGGCGCAGGCCGCCTGCGAGGTGGAGCGGACCCGGGCCGCCCTGGCCGTCGTCGAACTGGGCAACTGCCCCGCGGTCGCCCGGCTCGCCGGGGACGCCCGGGTGCTGCTCGGCACGGCCCTGCGCCGCGAGCTCGTCCACCACGTGGACGTCTGCTCGCACTGCCGGCTCACCGCGGAGCGCGCGGTCGCCGCCGGCCCGTGGCCGGGCCTGGCCACGACTGCCGCGACCGCCGTGCTGGCGACCGTCGAGGCACCGCGCTCGGCCGCGTACGCCGCCCTGCTGCACGCCATGCGCGGCGGCATCGGCCGCACCCGCCAGGGCACCCCGCGCTTCGACCGGCACGGCTTCCCCATGGACCTGAAGGAACGCACCGCGCGCCGCGCCCGGATGCGGCACCGCGCGGTGACCTCCACGGTGGTGGCGGCCGTGGTGGCGGCCCCGGTGCTGGCGCTGTGGGCGGCGTACCACGGGGCGCCGCTGGCCCCGGGGCAGAAGGGGGAAGGTTCCTTCACCGCCGCCGAGGGCGAGGGGCCGGACGGCTTCCCGTACGAGAAGGCCGGTGTGGCGGGCAGCGCCGAGCGCGGGCGCTCCCAGCGCGGCGGCCACGGACGGCTGTCGGTGTCGGTCGCCTCGGCCTCCCCCGCGGCGGAGGACGACGTGTCCGCGCCACCGTCCGGCAGGGACGATTCGGCATCGCCGTCGAGCTCCCCCAGCAAGGCCGGCGACCCGGGCGGCGGCCACGGCGGCCGCCCCGGCCACCGTCAGGGACGCCTCGTCATCGCCGCCCGCAGCGAGGGCGACGTGACCGTCATCACGCTCAAGGCGGAGGGCGACCGGGCGGTGCGCTGGTCGGCGGCGCGGTCGGCGCCCTGGCTGCGGCTCAGTCGCCGCCACGGCATGCTGCGGCCGGGGGACACCACGACGATCACGGTGTCGGTGGACCGCGACCGGGAGCCGGCGGGGGCATGGACGGCGCGGATCGTCTTCGACCCCTCGGGCGGCGTCGTCACCATCAACGGGACGGGGACCCCGTCGCAGCCGCCGTCCTCCCCCGACCCCTCGCCCCCGCCGTCCACGTCGCCGACGCCGGATCCCTCACCGTCCGGCTCGCCCAGCGGCGAGCCGTCCGGATCCCCGTCGTCCTAGCCCTGCTCCTGCTCTTGCTCCTGCGGCCGGCTCCGGTCCCGCAGCGGGGCCGGGTCGGCCGGGTGCGGTGCCATCGGCAACAGGGAGGCGAGGCGCTGCTCGCAGAGCTCGACGAGCGCCGCGTAGCCCTGCGCGCCCATGAGTTCGGTGAGTTCCGCGCGGTACGAGACATAGACCGGGTCGCCCGCGCCGTGCGCCGAGCGCGCGCCGGTGCACCACCAGTGCAGATCGTGGCCGCCCGGGCCCCAGCCGCGCCGGTCGTACTCGCCGATGGAGATCTGCAGCACGCGCGTGTCGTCGGGCCGGTCGATCCAGTCGTACGTACGGCGGATCGGCAGCTGCCAGCAGACGTCCGGCTTGGTCTCCAGCGGCTCGCGGCCCTCCCGGAGCGCCAGCAGGTGCAGCGCGCAGCCCGCGCCGGCCGCGAAGCCCGGGCGGTTGAGGAAGACGCACGCGCCCTTGTGGCGCCGGGTCTGCCGGTCGCCGTCCTCGTTGACCTCGGCCCAGCCGCCCTTCGCGCCCTCCTGCGCGGCGACGTCGTGGAACTGCCACAGCTCGGGGGTGAGCCGGTCCACGTGCCCCGCCACCCGCTTCTCGTCGTCGTCGTCCGAGAAGTGCGCGCCCAGGGTGCAGCATCCGTCACTCGCCCGACCCGCCTGGATGCCCTCGCAGCCGCTTCCGAAGATGCAGTTCCAGCGCGAGGTGAGCCAGGTCAGGTCGCAGCGGAAGATCTGTTCGTCGTCGGCCGGATCGGGGAACTCCACCCATGCGCGCGGGAAGTCGAGGCCGACTTCGTCCTCGGTCACCGGGTGTTCCTGCCGCTTCGTCGCCTTTTTCGCCTTCGCCACGATGTCAGGGTAAGCATGTGGAGCATCTTCAGTGGTCACCCGCGCGGCAGCGCGCACCCCGCATGTCCCGGGAAACCACCCGGAGCAGTAGGTTTCCGGGCATGAGACTCGGTGTCCTCGACGTGGGTTCCAATACCGTCCACCTGCTGGTCATGGACGCGCACCCTGGTGCGCGCCCGCTGCCCGCCTACTCCCACAAGGCGGAGCTGCGGCTGGCGGAGCTGCTGGACGAGCGCGGAGCCATTTGCGAGGACGGCGTGCGGCGGCTGGTCTCCCAGATCGCCGACGCGCTGATGGTGGCCGAGGACAAGGGCGTCGAGGAGGTCCTGCCGTTCGCCACGTCCGCGGTCCGCGAGGCGGCCAACGGCGACGAGGTACTGGCCCGGGTGGCCGAGCAGACCGGTGTCGATCTCACCGTGCTCTCCGGCGAGGACGAGGCGCGGCTCACCTTCCTGGCCGCCCGCCGCTGGTTCGGCTGGTCCGCGGGACGGCTGCTGATGCTCGACATCGGCGGCGGCTCGCTGGAGGTCGCGTACGGCATGGACGAGGAGCCGGTCGCCGCCGTCTCCCTGCCGCTCGGCGCGGGCCGGCTCACCAGCGGATGGCTCCCGGGCGACCCACCCGCCGGTGACGACGTCCGCTCGCTGCGCAAGCACGTACGGGCCGAGATCGCCCGCACCGTCGCCGGGTTCAGCCGCGTCGGGGCGCCCGACCACGTCGTCGGCACCTCCAAGACCTTCAAGCAGCTCGCCCGCATCGCCGGCGCCGCCCGTTCCGCCGAGGGCCTCTACATCCAGCGCACGCTGACCCGCAAGTCGCTCGCCGACTGGGTGCCCCGGCTGGCGGCGATGACCGAGGGCGCCCGCAAGGAGCTGCCCGGCGTCTCGGAGGGCCGCGCCCGGCAGTTGCTCGCCGGCGCCCTCGTCGCGGACGCGGCGATGGACCTGTACGGCGTGACGGAACTGGAGATCTGCCCCTGGGCGCTGCGCGAGGGCGTCATCCTGCGGCGGCTGGACCTGATGGTCAGCGAGCGGGTCTGACCGTTCGGCGGCCCGCTGCGGACTCGTGCGGAACCGGCGTCCCGCGCCGTGTCGATCGCGTCACGTCGGTCCGGTGCGATGTGCCGTTCGGCGGACCGGCCGCCGTACGCTGTTCCCCGTGGCAGCCCCTGACCCTGTGGACCCGAACGAACACACCGTGCGCGTACCCGATGCGAAGGTCGCGCTGTCCACGGCGTCCGTGTACCCCGAGTCGACGGCGACGGCCTTCGAGATCGCGGCCCGGCTCGGGTACGACGGTGTCGAGGTCATGGTGTGGACCGACCCGGTCAGCCAGGACGTCGAGGCGCTGCGCCGGCTGTCGGACTACCACGGCATCCCGGTGCTCGCCGTGCACGCGCCCTGCCTGCTGATCACGCAGCGCGTCTGGTCGACCGACCCGTGGGTGAAGCTCCAGCGGGCCCGCGCGGCCGCGGAGAAGCTGGGCGCGTCGACGGTCGTCGTCCACCCGCCGTTCCGCTGGCAGCGCGCGTACGCCCGGGACTTCGTCTCCGGTATCTGGCGGATGGCCGGCGAGACGGACGTGCGGTTCGCGGTGGAGAACATGTACCCGTGGCGCTACCGCGACCGCGAGATGCTCGCGTACGCCCCCGACTGGGACCCCACCGGCGAGGACTACCGGCACTTCACCATCGACCTGTCGCACACGGCCACCGCCCGTACCGAGACCATGGAGATGCTGGGGCGCATGGGCGACCGGCTCGGCCACGTGCACCTCGCCGACGGCAGCGGCTCCGGCAAGGACGAGCACCTGGTGCCCGGGCGCGGCACGCAGCCGTGCGCCGAACTGCTGGAACGCCTCGCGACCGGCGGCTTCGACGGGCATGTGGTGATCGAGGTGAACACCCGGCGCGCGATGTCCGCCGCCGAACGCGAGGCCGACCTCGCCGAGGCGCTGGCCTTCACCCGGCTGCACCTGGCCGCCGCGGCGCAGGTGGGCTGATGCCGCAGGAGTCCCCGGAGTCCCCGGAGTACGCGGAGAGCACGGCCGGCACCGGCCGGCGCGGCCGCGGCCGCCCCGCGGGAGCCCGGTCGGGCACGCCCGAGACGCGGGACCGCATCCTGGCCGCGGCGCGCGAGGAGTTCTCCGCCCGGGGCTACGACAAGACCTCGATCCGCTCCATCGCCCGCTCGGCCGGCGTCGACGCGGCCCTGGTGCACCACTACTTCGGGGCCAAGGAGCAGGTCTTCGCCGCCTCGATCGAGATGACCTTCGAGCCGGCGTTCGGCGTGCCCGACGTGCTGGCGGCCGGTCCCGACGGCGTGGGCGAGCGGCTGGCCCGCTTCTTCGTGAGCATCTGGGAGAACCCGGTCACCCGGGCGCCCATGCTCGCCGTGATGCGCTCGGCGGTCTCCAACGAGACGGCGGCGAGCGTGCTGCGCGGCATCGTGCTGCGGCGGATGCTGGAGCGCGTGGCGGCGGAGCTGAAGGTCCCCGACCCGCGGCTGCGGGCCGAACTGGCCGCCTCGCAGATGATCGGCATCGCGATGATGCGCTACGTCGTGCGCATCGAGCCGCTGGCGTCCGCGGACATCGAGGAGGTCGTCCGCCTCGTCGCGCCGACCCTCCAGCGTTACCTGGCGGACCCCGACCCCGGCGCTGCCGTCACGGGGTGAACCGCCGGGGCGGGGGCGGCACCGGCCTTCCAGTCCCTGGACGACACGTCCGCAATACGGACACACCGTCGCTCGCGGCGGCCCGGGGCGTAACCTCGAAAACTCCAGGATGGAAACGTAGGGAGTGGTCCCCGTGCCCGAGCTGAGGTCCCGCACAGTCACCCACGGCCGCAACATGGCGGGCGCGCGCGCCCTCATGCGGGCCTCGGGCGTAGCGAGCGAGGACATCGGCAAGCCGATCATCGCCGTGGCCAACAGCTTCACGGAGTTCGTGCCCGGGCACACGCACCTGCAGCCGGTCGGCCGCATCGTGAGCGAGGCGATCAAGGCCGCCGGCGCCGTGCCGCGCGAGTTCAACACCATCGCCGTCGACGACGGCATCGCCATGGGCCACGGCGGCATGCTCTACTCGCTGCCCTCCCGCGACCTGATCGCCGACTCCGTCGAGTACATGGTCGAGGCGCACTGCGCCGACGCGCTGATCTGCATCTCCAACTGCGACAAGATCACCCCGGGCATGCTGATGGCCGCCCTGCGCCTCAACATCCCCACCGTCTTCGTCTCCGGCGGCCCCATGGAGGCCGGCCGCGCGACCCTCGTTGACGGCACCGTGCGCACCCTCGACCTCATCGACGCGATCTCGGACGCCGTCAACGACAAGATCTCCGACGAGGACATCCTCCGCATCGAGGAGAACGCCTGCCCCACCTGCGGCTCGTGTTCCGGCATGTTCACCGCCAACTCGATGAACTGCCTCACCGAGGCGATGGGCCTGTCGCTGCCCGGCAACGGCTCGGTACTGGCCACCCACACCGCCCGCAAGGCGCTGTACGAGGACGCCGGCCGCACGGTCGTGGACCTCACCCGGCGCTACTACGAGCAGGACGACGAGTCCGTGCTGCCGCGCTCGATCGCCTCCTTCGAGGCCTTCGAGAACGCCATGGCCCTCGACATCGCCATGGGCGGCTCCACCAACACGATCCTCCACCTGCTCGCCGCCGCCCAGGAGGCGGGCGTCCCCTTCGGCCTGACCGACATCGACGCCGTCTCGCGCCGCGTGCCGTGCCTGGCCAAGGTCGCCCCCAACGTGGCGAAGAACCGCACGTACTACATGGAGGACGTGCACCGCGCCGGCGGCATCCCCGCCCTGCTGGGCGAACTCCACCGCGCCGGCCTGCTCAACGAGGACGTGCACGCCGTCCACTCCCCGTCGCTGGCCGACTGGCTCAAGACCTGGGACGTCCGCGGCGGCTCCCCCTCCGCCGAGGCCGAGGAACTCTGGCACGCCGCCCCCGGCTGCGTCCGCTCCGCCGAGGCGTTCTCCCAGTCCGAGCGCTGGGAGGCCCTGGACACCGACGGCGCCGAGGGCTGCATCCGCTCCGCCGAGCACGCCTACTCCAAGGACGGCGGCCTCGCCGTGCTGCACGGCAACCTCGCCGAGGACGGCTGCGTGGTGAAGACCGCCGGCGTCGACGAGTCCATCTGGACCTTCGAGGGACCGGCCGTGGTCTGCGAGTCCCAGGAGGAGGCCGTCGACAAGATCCTCCGCAAGGAGATCACGGAGGGCGACGTCGTCGTCATCCGCTACGAGGGCCCCAAGGGCGGCCCCGGCATGCAGGAGATGCTCTACCCCACGTCCTTCCTCAAGGGCCGCGGCCTCGGCAAGAGCTGCGCCCTGATCACCGACGGCCGCTTCTCCGGCGGCACTTCGGGGCTCTCGATCGGCCACGCCTCCCCCGAGGCGGCGTCCGGCGGCACGATCGCCCTCGTCGAGGACGGCGACCGCATCCGGATCGACATCCCCGGCCGCACCATCGAACTGCTCGTCACGGACGAGACCCTGGCCGCCCGCCGCGCCGCCCTCGGCGGCGTCTACGCCCCCAAGGCACGCGAGCGCAAGGTCTCCCTGGCGCTGAAGGCGTACGCGGCGATGGCCACCAGTGCCGACAAGGGCGCCGTCCGCGACGTCAGCAAGCTCGACGGCTGACCGCCGGGCGCGCGGCGTCCGCCGCACGGGACCCCTTCCGCGCTCTCACCAGCGGGAGGGGTCCTTCGCGTCCACCGCGAACACGGTGCCGTCGGGCGCGGTCGCGAACACCTTGCTGTCGGCGACGACGGGGGAGGGGGGCGCCTCCGTGTTCCCCTTGACCGTGTCGAGCCGGGGCTCGGTCTGGCCGAGGAAGGCGCCGCGTTCCGCGTCGACCGCCAGCACCCGCCCGTCGGCGGACGAGAAGTAGAGCCGGTCACCCGCCGCGACGGGCAGAGAGCCCCAACTCACGGCGGTCTCCAGACGCCACAGTTGGGCCTGCTGCGCGGAGCGGTCCGGACGTGACGTGTCGACGGCGAGCAGCGCGCCCCCGTACGCCAGCACGTACACCGTGTCGTTCCGCACCACCGCCTGGGCGGCGTCCAGGGGGCCGGTGAGCCGGAAACGGCGCACGGACCAGTCGGCGGTGTCCATGCGCACGACTCCGTCGGTGCGCGAGTAGTCGTCCATGGACGTGAGGAACAGGACGGTCCCCGTGCCTCCGACCGGTGCGAGCTGGCCCTCGAACTGCCGCTGCCGCCGCACGGTGCCGTCGGCCGGATCCACCACGCTCACCAGCGTGTGCCGGCCGTCGCCCGTGCTTTCGACGGCATAGAGCGGTCCCGAGTCGGCGTACCCGAAGAAGCGCGGGTGAGTGTGGCCGCTCAGGCTGCGCCGCCACCGCTCCTTGCCCGTGACCCCGTCCACGGCGGTGAGGACGCCGTCGTTGCGGCCGCCGAGCAGCACGGTCCTCCCGGTGTCCTGGAAGTCGCCCTTGTAGGAGGAGAGTTCCAGGGACCAGCGCTTGTCGCCCGTGGCCGGGTCGAGAGCCTCCAGCCGGGTGCGGTCGCCGGTCGTGACGTGCAGTACGCCGCCGTACAGGACGGGGCGGCTCGGCGCGATATCGCCACCGTGATCGCCGCTCGTGGCGACGGCCCACCGCAGCGTGCCGTCAGCGGGGTCCAGCCGCGCCGCTTCGACGCCCTGCCGCGTGCAGTACAGCGCCTGCGCGCCGTAAGTGCAGGCGGCCATCCCGCCCGTCCGCCCGTCCCCCAAGGGAGCTGCGGACCAGGGTGTGAAGACGGCGGCAGAGGTACCACCGCGGTCGCCCCCGCTCCCGCCCGTGTCCGCCTGCCCCGACGGGCCGAAGCGGGCCAGCGCGGTGAAGGCGCCGACCGCGGCCAGGGCGGTCACAGCCGCGGCGGCGGGCACGCGCCAGCGCTTGCCGCGGCGGAGCCCGGTCCCGGTGGTGGCCACGTCCTGCGACCCGGACGCCGCCGAGCCGTCGGGAACACGGTCCTGAAGCGGATGGCGGTGCGTCGACGCGGGGCGGTCCGCCATCAGGCCCTCGAGGTCGAAGGAGCTGAAGGTCTGGGTGTCGTACGAGGCGGAGATCTCCCTGAGTTCCGCCATCAGGGCATCCGGGGTCGGCCGATCGTCCGGGTCCTTGGCGAGGCAGCGCTCGATGAGCGGCCGGAGGTCGCTGGGTATGCCCTCCAACTGCGGCTCTTCGTGCACCACTTGGTACGCCACGATGTACGGGCTGTCCGAGGTGAACGGGCTCCGCCCCGTCGCGGCGTGGACGAGAACGCTCGCCATGGCGAACACGTCGGCGGCCGGCCCGACCGACCGGGGGTTCCGGAACTGCTCGGGTGCCATGAAGGGCGGCGTGCCGATGAGCTTGCCGGTCTCCGTGCGCAGGTCGCTGTCGGAAGGCCGCGAGATGCCGAAGTCGATCACTTTCGGACCGTCGGCGGCCAGCAGGACGTTGCTCGGTTTCAGGTCCCGGTGCACGACGTCGACGCGGTGAATGTCCCGCAACGCCTCGGCGAGGCCGGCCATCAGGTACCGCACCTGGGCCGGGGCCACCGAACCGTTCCGCTTCACGAACTGGGCGAGCGTGGGCCCGGGGATGTAGAGCGTCGCCATCCAGGGCCGCTCGGCGTCGGGGTCCGCGTCCACGACGGGCGCCGTGAAGGCCCCGCTCACCCGGCGCGCGGCGCCGACCTCCTGGCGGAAGCGCGCCCTGAACTCGGGGTCCGCCGCCAGTTCCTCGTGCACGACCTTGACGGCCAGACGCATGCCGGAGGTGGAGTGCGACAGGTGCACCACACCCATGCCACCGGCGCCGAGCCGGCTCTCCAGGCGGTACTGGCCGGCGTATTCCGGACGCTCCGCTTCCGGTCCGTTGCCGGGTCTGCCCGACGGCGGCATGACCCACCCCCGAGTTTTCGTCCGTGGCCGCAACCTAGGGAGCCTAACCGATCGTCCTTACGGCGAAGGCCCGGATTGCTAGCCTGCACTTGACAGAGCGTGAATCTTCACGGGGGAGAGCCATGGCCGAGAACAGTCTTGACGTGCCCGCCAAGGCCGCGAACGCGTCCGTCACAGCGGCTGCCGCAGCCGGTCTGGTGTACTACCCGGTGGCCCCGGACTGCCGTCTGAACGTCCGGAGCGGTCCCGGCACCGGCTACCAGATCGTCAGGACCCTGCCGCTCGACGCCAAGGTGCCGGTCTTCTGCCAGACGCCCGGCACGACGGTCAACGGCTACTACGGCACGAGCAGCATCTGGGACCGCATCGGCCCCGACCAGTACGTCTCCGACGCATACGTGCACACCGGCAGCGACGGGTACGTCGCGTCCCGCTGCTGACGTCGCACAGCCGACCACGATCCGACAGCTGTACGAGGTGCAGCGGTCCACCGCGGCACCTCGCCTTTGTCCCCTTCGCGAGGAGCAGGTGTGTTAACGACTGGCAAGAAACGGGGCGGCCTTCCGGCCGCGGTCGCGACCGGAGTGGCCGCGGCGCTCTTCCTGGTGCTGGGCGGGGCGGCCGACGCAGCGGCGGCCGACGTGATCTATTACCCCGTCGCCCCGGACACGCGCCTGAACGTCCGGACCGGTCCCGGGACGACTTTCCAGATCGTGAAGGTCCTCCCGTACGACGTGAAGGTCCCCGTCATCTGCCAGGCGCCCGGTGAAACGGTCGTCGGCTACTACGGCACGAGCAGCATCTGGGACCGGATCGCGCCGGGACAGTACGTGTCCGACGCGTACGTGCACACCGGCAGCGACGGCTACATAGCCGGCCGCTGCGGCTGACCCCTGTGGTGCGGTCCCCCGCCCATGGGTCGGGGGACCGCGCCGCGGGGAAGACAACCGGCATGACCTCACAGCCGACACACCGCCGCCGGTACGCCCAGTCGTTCAACGCCGTCGCCGCGCAGTACGCCGCCGCGCGGCCCGGATACCCCGGTGAGATGTTCGACGCCGTCGAGGAGATGGCGGGCCGCGGCCTCGCGGGTGCGGCCGTGCTGGACGTCGGGGCGGGGACGGGCATAGCGACCGCGCTGCTGCGGGCGCGCGGGGCGCACGTGACGGCGGTGGAGCCCGGCACCGGGATGGCGGCGCAGCTGCGGGCCGGGCAGCCGGGGGTGCCGCTCGTGCGCGGGGACGGGAACGCGCTGCCGTTCGCCGCGGGCGTCGCCGACTTCGTGACGTACGCGCAGGCATGGCACTGGACGGACCCGGCGCGTTCGGCGCCGGAGGCGGCGCGGGTGCTGCGGCCGGGCGGCGCGTTCGCGCTGTGGTGGAACCTGCCGGACACCGACGTGCCGTGGATCGTCGGGCAGGAGACCCGGTTGGCCGCCCGCGTGCCCGGTCACCACGAGTACGGCCTGTCCGGGGACGCCGAGAGCGTCCTGCGCTCGCTCGGTCCCGGTCTCGGCCTGAACCCGCGCTCCCGCTCCCTGCGCTGGACCCGTACGGTCCCGGTGGACACGCACCTGGCGATGCTGGGCAGCCGGTCCTACTTCGCCGTGATCGGCCCGGACGCCGCCGCCCGGATCCTGGAGGAGGAGCGGCGCGAGCTGCTGGCGGTCTTCCCCGACGGCCTGGTCGTGGAGCCGTACCGGGTCGCGCTGACCGTCGCCGTGAAGGACGGGAAGGACCGGACGGACCGGACGGACCGGACGGACCAGACGGACTAGCGGGCCCTGCGGGAGGCCGCCACCGCTCCGACGACGCCGACCACGCCCGAGACGAGGGCGCCGCGCCACAGACCGTCCCAGAGGCTGCCGAAGAAGCCCTCGGAGGTGAGGATCTGGCGCATCACGAGGTCGGTGACGAGCAGCATGCCGCCCGGTACCAGCGCGACGCGCCACGGGTGTTCGGCCGCCCAGCGGCGGATGCGGCCGTCGGACCGGGGGCCGCGCCCCGTCACCGCGCCGGCGCCGCCGACGAGGAAGAAGAGCATCAGCGCGACGGAGCAGGCCGCGGCGATGACCCGCAGTCCGAAGTGGCCGTCGATGACGGACAGGGTCAGGGAGACCCCGCCGCCGATGGCCCCGACCGCGGCGGCGGGCCGCCAGGGGCCGAGGGTGGCCGAGGCCAGCGCCAACTGGCGCGACTCGCCGCGGGTCACGTCCCGCGGCGGGCGGGAGGGATCAGTGGAACGGCTCATACCGCCACGGTCGCCCGGGGCCGCGCCGGAAGCCATAGGGGATGTCCCTGAGACGGCCCGGAGCCCGGTGTCAGGGCCGGGACGGTCCCGGCCCCGGCCCTGACACCGTTCCCGCAGGTTCCCGCACTGTCCTGCCCCGGGACGGGATCGCCGCCCGGGGCAGGAGTGCGGGGTGTCTCAGGTGCTCACGCCGCTGCCCGCTGCACCCGCACCGGGGTCACCCCTTCCTCGTTGTGCCGCTCGGCCCATCCGGCGAGCGCCATGCCGCAGGCGTGGTCGAGGTGGCGCAGCCGCCGCAGGTCGAGTTCCATGGCCCGGTTGCGCGGCAGCGCCTCCAACTGGTCGAGCAGCCTGGGCAGTCGCAGGAAGGTGGCGTTGCCCAGGACCCGTACGACGATCGGGCCGCCGCCGCGGTCATCGATCTCGACATGGGTGTGGGAGGTCTCCCACGCCGCCTTGACCACGGCCGTCAGCAGCCCGATCAGGACGCCCTCGAACATGTTGGTGGCGACGATCGCGACCGCCGTGATCACCAGGACGACGGCCTCGCCCCGGTGCTCGCGCCACAGCGGCACCAGTGCGCGGAACGGGACGAGCTTGCACCCCGCGTGCACCAGCACGCCCGCCAGGGCCGCGACCGGGATCACCCCGAGTGCGGCCGGCAGCAGCGCGGCGAACAGCAGCAGCCACACCCCGTGCAGCACGCGGGACGCCTTGGTGCGGGCGCCCGCCTGGACGTTGGCGGCGCTGCGCACGATCACGGCGGTCATCGGCAGGGCCCCGAGCGCCCCGCAGAGCGCGTTGCCCGCGCCCTGCGCGATCAGTTCCTTGTCGTAGTCGGTGCGCGGCCCGTCGTGGAGCCGGTCCACCGCCGCGGCGCTGAACAGGCTCTCGGCGGAGGCGATCAACGCGAACGCCAGCACGGTGCCGATCATCGACACGTTGGCCAGTTGGGCGAACTGCCCGGCGCCCGGGGGCTGGACGGAGTCGAGCAGCCCCCGTACCTCGACGCGGGCGACGGGCAGCCGCAGCAGCACCGCCGCCGCCGTGGCCAGCGCGACGGCGGCCAGCGGCCCGGGCAGTACGCGCGCGGCGCGCGGTATCCGGGGCCACAGCACCAGGACGGCGATCGTGCCGGCCCCCAGGAGGAGGGCGGTGAGCGCCGTGCCGGAGCCGGCCACGTCGCGGGCGAGCCCGGTGATCCCGGCGAGCTTGGCCGGGCCGGAGGCGGGTGCCTTGGCGTCCGCGAGTGCGTACACCTGCCCGGCGATCAGCACCAGGCCGATCCCGGCGAGCATGCCCTGCACGACGGCGACCGAGATCGCCCGGAACCAGCGGCCGAGCCGCAGGATGCCCATGAGCATCTGCAGCAGGCCCGCGACGAGCACGAGCACTCCGAGCGCCGGCAGTCCGAACTCCCGTACGGCCTCGAAGACCAGCACGGTGAGCCCGGCCGCCGGGCCGGACACCTGGAGGCTGCTGCCCGGCAGCAGCCCGGTGAAGAGTCCGCCCACGATGCCGGTGACGAGGCCGAGTTCGGCCGGGACCCCGGAGGCCACGGCGACTCCCACGCACAGGGGCAGGGCGACGAGGAAGACGACGAGCGAGGCCGTGAGGTCGGCACGGAGGGTCGTGGGCCGGGCGGGAACGCGCCGGATCAGGCGGTTCACCGGGGAGGGGCGGTGTCGGCGGACGGGTGGTGGGCGATCCGGGGTGGGGGGACGGTGCCGGGGCCGGAATGGCGGCCGGCGCCGGTCAGGGGTCGTGCCCGTGGGGCGTCGTGGGCAGGGTGGATGAAGGTCTTCATTTCGGGTGGCCTCCATTGCGCCCCGTCCTGGAAGCGGACGGGGCGTGCGTGGTGGAGCTGTGTGGGGGGTCGGGTGCCCGCGGCGGTGCCCGGACCGCGGCGCGGGGCAGCGGTCGGTTCGACGTCGCCGCAGCCGGTGATGGCCGGCGGGGACGACGTCAGAGGGCGACGGGCGGCGTCGGGACGCCGTCCGTCAGCAGCGGAACACCCCCAGGGCGACCGGTAGTTCGCCTGATCTGGTGAGCGGGACGGCCTGGCGCGCCGTGCGCGGTGCCGTGACGGTGGCGGGCCGGTGTCCGCCCGCGTTCACGACCGGGTCCTCGGCCGGGGAGCCGGTGCGCGGGGCCGGTGACGGGACGCCGAGCGCCCCGGGCACCACCAGGCCCGCGTCGTTGCCCTCCTGGCGGTGGCTCAGGCAGTGGCGTTGCTCGGACTGCGTGTACGCGGTCCTCGTTCCCGCCTCGCGGAGCGCCGTGGGTGCGGGCTCCGCGGCGGTGCTGCCGAGAGCCAGGAACAGGGAGAGCAGTATGCCGACGCCGGCGGCGACGACTCGTCCAACTCCCTTGCCACAGCGCACAGTTACCCCCGTCCCGAGGTGTCGCGGTCTCCATTCTGCCCGGTCGGCCCCTCTATTTTGCAAGCTCTTGAGGTTAACGCAGCGTAAATGATCCGTCACTCGAATGGATGTACTTGCCCTGTCTTGACGGGCGGTCGCCGCGGGAGCAGTATTCACCGCATGATGAATAAATCCGAGGACCCCGCGGCAGCGGCCCAGGGTCCCGCCGTCCATGCCGCCGGACTGACCGTCCTGCGCGGCGGCCGCACCGTCCTGGACGGCCTGGACTTCACCGTCCCCCGGGGGGAGATCACCGGACTGCTCGGCCCCAGCGGCTGCGGCAAGTCGACCCTCATGCGCGCCGTCGTCGGCACCCAGGCCCGTGTCACCGGCACCCTCGACGTGCTCGGCCGGCCCGCCGGCCACCGCGAACTGCGGTCCAGGATCGGCTACGTGACCCAGGCGCCGTCCGTCTACCTCGACCTGACGATCCGCCAGAACCTGGACTACTTCGCCTCCGTCCTCGGCGGCGAAGCCCGCGACCACGTCGAGCGGGCCATCGCCGACGTCGACCTCACCTCGCATGCGGGCGCCCTGGCGGGCAACCTCTCCGGAGGACAGCTCAATCGCGTCTCCCTGGCCGTCGCGCTGCTTGGCTCGCCCGAACTCCTCGTCCTGGACGAGCCCACCGTCGGCCTGGACCCCGTCCTCCGCCGCGACCTGTGGGAGCTCTTCCACCGCCTCGCCGCCGAACGCGGCGCCACGCTCGTCGTCTCCAGCCACGTCATGGACGAGGCCGAGCGCTGCCACCGCCTGCTGCTCATGCGCGACGGCCGCATCCTCGCCCAGGGCAGCCCCGACGCGCTGCGCTCCCGCACCGGCGCCGCCACCGTCGAGGAGGCCTTCCTCCGCCTCGTCGACGAGGCCTCCGGCCGCACGGCCCCGCACCCCGCGACCCCGAACGAGGCCGAGGAGGCCGTCCGATGAGCACGCACCGCACCCTCGCCACCGCCCGCCGCGTCCTGCTCCAGCTGCGCCACGACCCGCGCACCATCGCCCTCATGGTCGTCGTGCCCTGCGTGCTGCTGACGCTGCTGTCCTGGGTCTACGACGCCAGCCCCCGCACCTTCGACACCGTCGGGGCCTCGCTGCTCGGCATCTTCCCGCTCATCACGATGTTCCTGGTCACGTCCATCGCCACCCTCCGCGAACGCACCTCCGGCACGCTGGAACGCCTCCTGTCCATGCCGCTCGGCAAGGGCGACCTCCTCGCGGGGTACGCGCTCGCCTTCGGCGCCATCGCCGTCGTCCAGGCAGGGCTGGCCACCGGCCTCGCCGTCCTCACCCTCGGCCTGGACGTCACCGGGTCCGCCTGGCTGCTCCTGGTGGTCGCCCTCGCCGACGCCTGCCTCGGCACCGCACTCGGCCTCTTCGTCAGCGCCTTCGCCGCCAGCGAGTTCCAGGCCGTCCAGTTCATGCCCGCCGTCCTGCTGCCGCAGCTCCTGCTGTGCGGACTGCTCATGCCGCGCGGGCAGATGCAGCCCGTGCTGGAGGCCGTCTCCAATGTGCTGCCCATGTCGTACGCCGTCGACGGCATGCAGCAGGTGCTCACCCATACCGACATCACCGGCGACTTCGTCCGCGACCTCGCCGTCGTCGCGGGCAGTGCCGCCGTCGCCCTGGCACTCGGCGCCGCCACCCTGCGCCGCCGTACCGCCTGACGCACCCGCGCGGCCCGTCCCGGGGCCCGACCCGTCCGACCGCACCGTGGACAGCGACCCCGCCGCCGCCGTCCCCGGTGCGAAGATGGGCCCATGACCCAGAAAGTCGCCGTGCTCGGCACCGGGAAGATCGGCGAGGCCCTGCTCTCCGGGATGCTCCGCGCCGGATGGAAGCCGGAAAACCTCCTGGTCACCGCCCGCCGTCCGGCCCGCGCCGAGGAACTGCGCGCCCGCTACGGCGTCGAGGCCGTCTCCAACGACGAGGCCGCCAAGACCGCGGACACCCTCATCCTCGCCGTCAAGCCGCAGGACATGTCCGCCCTCCTGGACGAGCTGGCCCCGCACCTCGCCGCCGACCGCCTCGTCATCAGCGCCGCGGCCGGCGTGCCGACCTCCTTCTTCGAGGAACGCCTCGCCGCCGGCACCGCGGTCGTCCGCGTCATGCCCAACACCCCCGTGCTCGTCGACGAGGGCATGTCGGTCATCTCCGCGGGCAGCCACGCGGGCGAGCAGCACCTCGTCCGCACCGAGGAGATCTTCCAGCCGGTCGGCAAGACCCTGCGCATCCCCGAGTACCAGCAGGACGCCGCGACCGCGCTGTCCGGCTCCGGCCCCGCGTACTTCTACTTCCTGGTCGAGGCCATGACCGACGCCGGCATCCTCCTCGGCCTGCCCCGCGCCCAGGCCCACGACCTCATCGTGCAGTCCGCCATCGGCGCCGCCGTCATGCTCCGCGACAGCGGCGAGCACCCGGTCAAGCTGCGCGAGGCCGTCACCTCGCCGGCCGGCACCACCATCAACGCCATCCGCGAGCTGGAGAAGCACGGCGTGCGGCACGCCCTGATCGCCGCCCTGGAAGCCGCCCGCGACCGCAGCCGCGAGCTCGCCTCCGGCAACGGCTGACGCTCGGCGGGCCCCGCCGCCCCCGGCTTCCGGGAGCGGCGGGCCCGGCCGGCCCTCACGCGGGAGGCAGCAGCCCGATCGCCCGGTAGGCCGCGTCCACCGTCGGCCGCGCCAGTGCCCGCGCGCGCTCCGCCCCCGTACGGAGCACCGCGTCCACGTACCCCGGATCGGCCGCCAGCTCCGCATGGCGCTCCCGCAGCGGCCGCAGCTCCTCGACCACCGCCTCCGCCGTGTCCTTCTTCAACGCCCCGTACGAGTCGTAGTCCGCGGCGAGCTCCTGCGGCGTCCGGCCCGAACACGCCGACAGGATCTCCAGCAGGTTCGCCACGCCCGGCCGCTCCTCGGGGTCGTAGGCCATGTCCTGCCCGCTGTCGGTCACCGCCCGCATCACCTTCCTGCGGACCGTCTCCGGCTCGTCCAGCAGGTAGACGATCCCGGGACCCGTGTCGTCGGACTTCCCCATCTTCGAGGCGGGGTCCTGCAGGTTCATCACCCGGGCGGCCACCGCCGGCAGCACCGCGCGGGGCACCGTGAACACCGGCCCGTACCGCTGGTTGAAGCGCTCCGCCAGATCCCGGGTCAGCTCGACGTGCTGGGCCTGGTCGTCACCGACCGGCACCTCGTCCGCCCGGTACGCCAGGATGTCCGCCGCCATCAGCACCGGATAGGTCAGCAGCGACAGCCGCACGCTGCCGCCCCGCCGCTGCTCCTGGGCGGCCTTCTCCTTGTACTGGATCATCCGCCGCATCTCCCCGTCCGCGGCGGTGCACTCCAGGAGATAGGCGAGCCGGGTGTGCTCGTCCACATGGCTCTGGACGAACAGGGTGCACACCGCGGGGTCCAGCCCCGCGGCCAGCAGCAGGGTCGCGGCCTGCCGGCTGAGCCGGCGCACCCGGGCGGGATCGTGGTCCACCGTCAGCGCGTGCAGATCCACCACGCAGAAAAGGGACTCGGCCCGGTGCTGGTCCACCGCGGCCCACTGGCGCACCGCCCCCAGGTAGTTGCCCAGCGTCAGATGCCCGGTCGGCTTGATCCCGCTGAAGACCCGCGTCATCTCTGTCTCCTCCTGCTTCATGCTCGTCCGGCTCGGCGGACCGCAGGAGAAACGCAGACGGCCGCCGGAGCGGCGGCCGTTGGGTGCATGCGCTGACTGGTCGGCCGCCTCAGGCGGCCCACCACATGTCCGTGCGCGCATGCGTGGTCATGCCTCGACGGTAGCGCTCGAACGAGTTGCGGGCCACAGGTTTGAAGCACGTGCGGGCGTGGTGTAGTGTTCTCTAGCTGCCTCGGACGGGCGACCTTCCAACGGCAGCCACTCACGCCGCCTGGCGGCAAACCACTACCGCACGACTTCCCCACGGGGTCAATTTCGGCGTGCCGAAATTCGGTCCGAATGGCTCGATTATGAGTCGCGGGGGGAATCCGCTAAAGTAGTGGACACGCCGGAAGGCGCGAAACAAAAACCCCGCTCCAGCAGGGGGCCGGAAACGAAGAGCGGAAACGCGAAACGGATCTGGTAAGGTTGGAGACAACGAAGGGAAAGCCCGGAGGGGCCGGTGAAACGGTCTCGAAGGAAGCTTCCGTTCCTTGAGAACTCAACAGCGTGCCAAAAGTCAAC